>JAFNIQ010000019.1 GCA_017601395.1 Candidatus Brockarchaeota archaeon | reverse complement strand
TACCGAGCGACGTAACCTACTACCTGGGGAACAAGGATAGGGTTATAAAGGTTGAACCCGGCCAGCAGACGAAGAAAATAGGCAAGGATCTTGAAACCATTCTAGGCGAGGATGAATTCAACAAACTTCAGGATGAGCTTGCAGCGAAGAGAGCTGTCGTCGGCCTAGTCTACCTCGGCGAGGACGGCGAGGTTCATCATCTCTGGAGCGCAACGCTAGAGTACAACCTTAGGAAGCATCCGGCCAGCGAGATCCTGGGGCTCCACGTCGTGAAGATGGCAGGAATAAGTGCGAGCGAGCTCGGAGGCGCTAGCGTAAGGCTTGTCCCATCAGGGGACGAGTATAAGCTCTTAGTCGAGGGCCTCGAAGATCTTGAAGCAATACCTCTCAACAAGCCGTTCCTTGAACTCAGCTCACAGGACTACGCCAACCTGAAGATGCCCCTGCTAGGAGGCGAGGTCCTCAGCATACAGGTAAACGTGGACGAACAGGGGAAGCTTTACTGCTCAAACCTAAAGATACAGGATGGGAACACGTTCTATGACCTAAAAATCCTCGAGTACACGCCTGAAGTGAAGAAATACTATTATGAAGAGGAGAAGGAAATAACACTGAAAAATTTGCTAGTCATTGAATATACAGATACTTTTGGCGAGACACATGAGAAGTTCATAAGTGTGACCGGCGAAACTCCGAAAGAGATACTCGACAATTTGGTAGTGAAGGGTAAGGTTAAGCATACCTTGCTTGAGATTAAAGCTATAGAATTCTTCAAGAGCAAAGGGGAAGAGGTAATTGGCGTGGAAGTAAGGACCGAGGCCGGGTTTTTCGATATAGTAATGCTGGATCAAACTGGAGTGAAGGTCTTCACGGAATGCAAGCACGGATATGAACCTAATGTAGATCCGGATCAGATAAAGGCCTATTTTTCCTACCTGAAGTCACAGATGTCGGGCGGCGAAAGAGTTAAGATGAGGCTATTCATCGGGAACGACGTCACTAGCCCGAAGGTGAAGGAATATGTAAAGTGCGCCATAGAGCTACATGAGGAAACAGAAGTGCCGTTTGAAGTCTATATAAAAGGGGAGCTTAAGAGCTTGGATGAGGTTAAAGGGATTGTTGAAGGGTAGGTGGGCCGTTTGACAAACTATTACTTGGGTGTGATGTGGATGGTGGAAGGCTCCCCGGAGGAGATAATGAAATCAGAATATCAGAAGGAACTCGAGAAGGCTCGTCAAGAGATAAAGGAAAGGTTAGGCATAACCTCGTGGTTCATAAGCGAAGAGTTTAAGTTTATGTTATACAAGGGCATAAAGTACATACCGGCTATCGTGTACACCGCTTACTGGCTCAGGCGAAATTACAGGTTTCCTGAAGCCGGCGTGTTCGATACGTTTGAGGTCTTCATGAGGTTGACGAGGGAGCAGAGCAGGATGCTGTTTGACGCTTATAAAAAGCTGAGTGAGAAGGTAAAGGGTATGAGGACGCTCTCTCCAAACCAGTATCTACGGCCCGAGGGAGAGATCTGGTGCGAGGTCGAAAATCTCAGGGTCGCCTGGCCACCCGAGGTCCTCGAGTCAGAGGATGTGCAGGATGAGATAAAACGACTCATCGAGGGTAGCGACCTGCTTTCCAAGGACGATCCCAGAGATAGGGAGGTCGTAAGGAAGCATGTGGTGGACACCGAGCCGCGCTACTTCAGGGCGAAGGACGAAGCGACAAAGCCACTCGATATAAGGATTGATAATCTCATAGGATATGTGAATCTTAAGAGCAGGGCCTGGGGGGAGTATTTGAAGGCGATTCACGACATCCACCATAAGTATCCCGATATAAAGTTCTACTTACACGTATACTACTTTTGAGGTTCGCATAGATGAATCGGATGATTACTCTAAAGACTACTCTACTTCTCTGACAGCAACTTCGCCCACATATAAATGTGGATGAACAGGGAAACTTTGCTGCTCGAACCTGAAGATATGGAGAGGAATACGTCCTACGACCTGAAATCCTCAATTATATACCTGAGATAACGAACTATTACGAAGATTCTGAAGAAACGGATGAAAGCCAGCTGTTGTTAAACGCGTGTAGGAAATGAGTTGAGGAATTTTCTTGAATCCTCCCCTCTAAGCTACTTGAGATTCTATCTTGCCAGAATAGTAGTGCGCGCTACTTAAAACTGGAAAAAAATGCATTTAGAAAAAGCCTTCTTAACGGCTTATGCTATCCTGATCTTCTCCTTTATGCTGGCTATTTCCATCTCGTTTTCTGAACCTCTCACCCACAACGTGCACGCTGAACTTTTAATAAAACAAGCCGTGTCTACTGAACCCATTTTTCAGGAAATCCCCTTCTATACCTTCTTCTTTTTACAGTAAATTTCACCAGGGGATCTATTATAGCATAGAGGTTTTCCTTCTTCTCTATGAAGCCCATTTCTATAAGTTTTTCAAGAGTTCTCGTTATCTGGGCATTCGTTAATGGGATGCCTGCCCATGCTTCAACTGTTCTCTTTATTTCTGTCCAGCTTGCTGACCCATTTGCTATTGCCCTAAGAGTCAACAAGTAGTATTTTGAGAGCACCTCGAGTTTCCTAATCTCTGTTTCTACGATTCTTGATGCCTCCTCCATCACTGCATCTATGGTTGCGCTACTGAAGCCCTCTTTAATCGACTTGTTTCCTAGATATGTAAGCCATCCAACTATTCCATCCAGTTTCTCAACGGCTTTATCGACGAATTCCTCAGGAGGTTTTACACCATACTCTTTAAATCCCTCGATCAAGAATTTTCTAGAGGTTTGATTATCGAAAGGTTTAAGCGTTATTGTCTCAGCATACCTTCCGTATAAGGGTGATTTCGATTCATCGAGGCCCAAAAACTCGAAGAGTAGACCCACTTCGGAGCCTGTGAGGACAATAGTTATGCTATGGAGATTGTCATAGCAGTATGCGAAAAGCGATCTGAAATCGCTTTTTCCACCTCCCTTATATAACCTCAGTATTTGTGCTTCATCAAAGGCCATGATTACTCTCGATTCTTCTTTTCCGGCCCACTGGTCTACTGTTTGAAAGAGCTCGGTTAATTTCAAACCTTCCCTACTCCAATCGAATTCTATTCCGTGTCCCGCAAATGAAACCCCTTTAACCTTTTTCAACAAATCTGAGATTTTTGCTCTTCGCGAGAGAAATACGTTGAAGGAAGATGAGAAGAGTCTGTATAGAGACGGTTTAGATACGCCTTCGGCTTCAAGTATTCTAAGGTCGAAATAGATATGCGGCGCGTTACATTCCTCTAAGCCAACCTTGAGAAGAGAAGTTTTGCCGATTCTGCGAACTCCCAACAACAATATTAAGGATACTTGTTTCTGAATTGCGTCTAGGAAGGATTGTAGCTCCTGTTCCCTTCCGAAAAGGTCTCTCTTCCTTTCTTTAGGCTTAAGGTCGAATAGCATGTATCACCACTGATACTATGTATCACCACTGATACCTATATAAATCTAACCTATCAGCATACTATAAGTTGGCATACTTGTCAGACCCGAAGTTGAACAGCATGGTTTTTAACTCTATTTTTAACTATGGCACATGTGCCTCCTTCAAAGCCTCCAGCGGCAGCAGTGAAAATCTTACTTCTATCCTACTGCTTCAAGAGTAGCGCGTGTGCCACCGTCAAAAGGTGAGCGTTCGATGTTTGAGAATATTAAGCCTTTGGTGCTTCGCCGAGCGGGATTATGTTTCCTATTGCAAGCGGGCTTCCTGGTCCTATTGATATTCTCTGGTCCACGTACATGGATTCCACTGTCACTGTGTAAAAGGCTTTCCTGTTGTCCAGCTTGATTTCGGCGTCCGATTCTGTGCAACAATGGTGCATAGGCTGCACCATTGCTTGAAGAATGTTTCTTCTTAAGCGTGGTCATCGTTATTATGGGTTTCATGCCTGCATTAGATGCAAGAGTTCTTACTAACGGCTCTATGCTGTCTGCAAACGCTTCATAAATTAGCCTTTCCTCCCCATCCATGGTTTCAGCTCTACTTCTCATCGCTTTCTCCATTTCCAGAAGCTCCACCCGCCGCCGATTACGTACCTAGGCTCCTTATAGAGGCTTAAGACAGCTGAAAGCGCGTACCGACTATATGCTTGAGAGGTTTTGCTCAGGCAATGTTTTTGAGAATGTTTCGCTGTGCTGAGAAAGATGCTGTTCACTATTATGATCTTTTTAGCTTCTTTTATTACCGTTTAAAAACAGTAGTTCTCATAATATTTTCGATTTTTGTCGAAAGCTTTATAAATAAAACATATTTGAAATAGAAACATTAAAAAGGAGCGTGTTTACAGGGAAACCCTAAACGGCGTGTTTGAAGGAAAAACCAGGGTTTTCAAGCAGCTTGAGCTCAGCAGGGTCTGTAAACTGTCTCTGAGCACTGTAAACTATGCTCTAAGACCGTTGGAACGGATGAATGCTGTGGAGAAAAAGAGGTTTGGCTTTACTGTGCTGGATCCGAAGAAGATTCTGCTGTATTGGGCATCAGTCAGAAGGTTAGAGAAAGAGATTGTTTATCAAACTTACGTTGAGGAGCCTGTTGAGAAAATCGAAAGCGAGGTCCCTGCGAACTCTGTTTTCACCGCGTACTCAGCTTTCAAGTTCAGATTTAAAAAAATCCCGTCTGAGTATAGCGAGGTCGTTGTCTATGGTGTAGAACGGGATTTTGAAAGGAGGTTTGGAAAGGAAAGCACACGGTTAAAGCCGAACCTGATAGTTTTAAACCTTGACGAGCATCTGTCGAGGTTCAAGATCGCTCCGATTGCTCAAATCTTCGTCGACCTGTGGAACCTGAGGTCCTGGTATGCTAAGGATTTCCTTAGGGAAATGGAGAAGATTATAGATGGAGTTCTGGAATGAGATAGCAATAGATAGAAGCTTCAGAATACTTCAGGAGCTGAGGAGGCAAATCGATTTCGTTTTAATAGGCGGGTGGGCTGTATACTTTCTGACGAAAGCCATAAAATCAAAGGATATAGATATTATAGTTGATTTCAAGGATTTAACCAGGCTGAAGACAGGCATCGGAATTCAAAAGAATGAGTCTCTGAAAGAATACCAGGCTGAAGTGGAAGGAGTATCTATAGACATTTATGTTCCATACTATTCGAAGTTCACTATTCCGCCTGAGGAAATCCTCAAAAACATTGTTAGGATTGAAAATTTTAGGGTTCCCAAGCCTGAGATACTGCTCATATTGAAGCAGCAGGCTGAACTGCAGAGAAGAAACAGCGTAAAGGGGCAGAAAGACAGAGTAGACATAATCTGTTTAGCTAAAAGCGGTAAGGTGGATTGGAAACATTATAAGCAGCTGGTTAGAAAGTTTAGAGTTGAGGAGTATGAAAGAAGGCTATTGGAAATCATAAGGTCTGCGAGGATCGAGTTCGAGTATCTTGGCGTAAAAAACCTTAGGGAAGTCAGAAAGATTAAGGATGAGATTTTAGGGGAAATCAGTTCTCAAAAATAAGGACTAGCTACATCAAAATATGAGATATATTACTATCAAGAAAGTCCTTGAATCAGGATGATTTGCTGAGAATCATCAAGAGGGCAATAGGCTTCTTAAAGCAACAGGATTGCGTGCTATGGCTCCTATTGGATGGAACGTCTACTCTCGAAGAATCTGTGCAGATAGTAGAAGCTTAAAATAAAGATTGCATTGATTGTTAATACTGTGTATGTTCTCCACCACCAGTCGGAAGATCGAAGCGAGGGGTAAATTGCAGGGGGTAAAAGCACCATCACCAGTACGCTCTTGTGAAAATCATTGAGTTTCAATATACGCAATGCCCCCATGATTCCAATAGTTGAAGCACAGAATATTGACAAATTTACCACAAAATCAAAAAAATCCTGTTCTATTAGATCAAGATACATCCCTGGGATGAAAAGCACACAGCATAACAATATTAAAATAATTGCCTTCTTCAACTAGCCTCACCTGCACGCCTCGCTAGGCTCCTCATAAGTACCGATATACGCAGATACGAACCCTTAATTTTGACTTGACCCACAATTTTTGCACCCATACCTCTGGTGTGAACCGGATCCGTTAAAAAGAATGCTGGCTAGAAGGAAGATGAAAACTAAAGATGCTGAAAGCCTAATCCTCCATTCTTCTATATTCCACATTTCGAATAAATGTAGGCATGCACTGATATTTATTTTTAATGAGCATATAATTGGGCCAGGACTACGCACTAGTCTCGATCTTAAAATGATGAAAAGCAATATTTTACCGTGCACTATGCATCATGGAGCTAAAGAGACAAAAAACTTGCCTACTGGCGCGCTATCGAGCATTTACACCGCGGATTCCTCATCATCCAATTTAAAACACGACCTTAAAAGCCCTTTCATTACCGCCCGCGGTATTAAGCTACTTGTTTATTAGACTCCCTGTTCGAATATATGGACAGCTTGTTCTGAAACCTAGAATAATTAAGCCGTGGAACTGGCTATAGACGGTGTGAACCGGATGGCGAGAAGCAGTTTAACAAGGGGGCTGGTTACAGCTCTTTCATTAATTCTAATTGTTTCAACCTTCTTAACGGTTTTCATCGTTCAGATAAACGAGGAGACTAGCGTTGGAGGTTTAAAGAGCTTCAACTCCTATGAGGAGATCAGGAGCTTCGTTAAGGCTAGGGCTGGCGATATTCTTTATGCTAACCGCTTGTCTTACCGTCTTGCGATTCCCCTTCTGGCGGATAGCGCGTTCAGGGTTCCCAAGGGTATCCTTGAATACTCTACCACTAACATTCAGGTTTCCGGCGTGGATGAAGCGGATACGGTTAAGACTGACGGCAAATACATCTACGTGATTTCTGGAAACACTGTTTTCATAGTCGAAGCATATCCTCCCAAGGGCATGAGTAAGGTTTCCAAGATAAGTGTCGACGGGTATCCAGTAGGGTTATTTGTGGCCAATGGTAGGCTTGCAGTAATAATGTATGAGACCCTCCCACTGAAGGATGATTACTGCTGGTCCTGGGGTACCTCGTTGGCTATTTACGATATTTCTAACGTTCAGAACCCTGGGCTCGTTAAGAAAATCTCTGTCGAAGGCGGATATGTCAGCTCAAGAATGATTGGAAAGTACGTTTACATGGTTGCAAGCAGGCCAGTAGTCAGGCCTCTCGAAAAAGATGTTGAAGTCTTATTCCCCAGGATTGTTTTAAACAGCGTCATCGTCGACATTCCTCCGGATAAAATATTTTACTCGAACAGAACTGAGGCTCCTGAGAGCTACACGATCATAATTGCGGCGGATCTTTTCGCTGAAGAAGGAGGATTAGAGTCTAAGGCTGTTTTAACTGGTTACGCTGCCTGCATGTATGTTTCCTTGAGCAACATTTATGTCGCGATGCCCATGTGGATCTACGGCGGAGGGGAATCCACGGAGATACACAGGATAAGGATCAATGGCCTCGAGATAGAGTATGAGGCGAGTGGCGAAGTTCCGGGCAGGGTTTTAAACCAGTTTTCGATGGATGAGTATCAAGGCTATTTCAGAATAGCCACAACCACCGGCTATGTTGCACGGCTTCTCAGCGAAGCTACCAGTGCTAACCATGTTTACGTATTGGACTCCAAGACCCTGGAGATCGGGGGGAGGCTTGAAAACCTTGCTTCCGGTGAGGAGATATACTCGGCCAGATTCATGGGTACAAGGTGCTACCTCGTCACCTTCAAGAAGGTGGACCCGCTTTTCACAATAGACCTCAGCAACCCTACTGAGCCAAGGGTCTTGGGTAAACTTAAGATACCCGGCTACTCAGGCTATCTTCACCCGTATGATGAGAACTATCTGATAGGCATAGGTAAGGAGACGGTTGAGGCTGAGGAGGGAGACTTCGCATGGTACCAGGGCTTGAAAATATCTTTGTTCGACGTTTCAAACGTCACCAGCCCCAAGGAGGTTGGGAAAATCATCGTTGGTGACAGGGGGACGGATTCACCTGCCCTATGGGACCATCACGCGCTTCTCTTCGACAAGAAGAGGAATCTACTCGTAATACCGGTTCTTGAGGCAAAGATTTTCCGCGAAAAATACTCCGACAGCATACCGCCAAACGCTTACGGCGAATACGTTTTTCAAGGAGCATACGTATTCAGGGTTTCACCGGAGGAAGGGATTACGCTTAGAGGCAGGATAACGCATTTAGAAGACCAGGAGGAGCTTGATAAAAGCGGGTACTACTTCAGCTCGAAGTACACGGTGACAAGAAGCCTATACGTAGGCGATGTGATTTTCACAGTTTCCAGCGGAAAGATTAAGGCGAACAGCCTGGCAGACCTTTCAGAGATATCTGAGGTCGATCTGGACTAACCCGGCTCTTTTTTCTCCAAGGTTCGAAAAACTCATTTAAGCCCCAGCATCTCATTTTTAAGCCTCTCCGCATACTCACCGTCTGAGAAGGCTTTGAGACGCTTCACGCTAGTGTCATAGGCGTCTATAACCTCTTCCTCTAATGTTTCAGAATATCTCGTCTCAGGGTCTATCTCGTCAAGCATCTGGATGAGAAGCCTTCTCTCCTCCTCAGGCATTATTCTCCTATCCGTCATGGCGGCAGCCCTGACATGAATCCCCTCGTCTAAGAGGTGTTTTAGAGCTTTGAAGGGAAGCTCGTAGAACTTTCCCTGGGCACCTGTCCTGATCGTGAAACCCTCCGGCGTAGCAGCCTTAAACGAGACCCTGACGTATAGCTTACTCCTAAAATCCGCCAGCCTCTTAACATGGTTGACATCTGACCCTAGGATCACACCATTAGTCTCCAAGATGAATAGAGGATATTTTGAAGCCATCACATGCTCCAGAACCTTAAGCAGGTGCCCGATTCCTATTGTGGGCTCGCATCCGGAGATGCGGAGCCTGCAAAGCTTGGGCAACACTCTCCTCCAGTATCCAGAATACGTCACCCCTTCTTCAGCAGCTTTGAAAAGCCTCCTGGCAGCCTCTTTAGGAGAACAGTATTCGCCAAACTTTTCTGGAAAATCTCTCGACCAGTTTGACCAGCAGTAGATGCATCTGAGGCAGCAGCCGACAGCATAGCCGGTTGCAATTCCCCCATAGACGGGTACGGAGTAGAATCCTGTGTATTTCCTATCTAAGCCATCAGGCCCAGGCCTCGTCACAATACGCTCTGTTTCTTCAGCAAGCTTAATAGGGTCGAAGGGCTCGAAGCCTGGAGTAAGAAACCTTTGATACTTCAAGTTTCACCGTTCATGAGGTAAGGAGCCTAATAAACAGGTAGGCTACACGCGTAAAAATCTGTTAGAAACCCCTAACTAGCCTATTTTCCTCTATGTTGGCAGGAATATTTGCAGGAGAGCTTATGGTTAGGATGGCAACCAAAAAATGGACCGGGAGGGATTCGAACCCTCGACCCTTCGGGGTCACCCATTCCGAGTGCGAGTCGGACATTCTACCACTGAACTACCGGCCCAAGCTGGTTTAACGTGTCAGCCTTTTATATACTTTGTTCTCCTTTGTCTTTTAAAGCCCTTCGAAAAACGTTTATCAGAGTGTTTCTTCTCCAGACTTAGTGAAAAGGAAAGGATCTGGAGGATGGGCGGTAGAATATTCTTGCTAAATTATGGATGCGCGGTTAACAGGGCTGAGGGTGAGGTGATGGCTGGTGTGCTCGCCAGCAGGGGCTTCACCCTAGTGGATAGTGAGAGTGACGCCGACCTGGTTCTAGTTAACACTTGCGGGGTTAAGACTCCTACGGAGAACAAGATTCTCCACAGGTTGAAAACCATACGTAGGGATAAGAAGATCGTGGTTGCCGGTTGCCTGCCTAAGATCATTGGGGTTAACAGGATTCTTGAAATCGGGAATGTGAAGGGGGTTATTGGGCCCGCTGCAGGAGAGGTGGTTCTTAAGGCTGTTCAAGCAGTTTTAAACGGCGGTAGATACATTGGGCTTGAGGAGGAAGGCTTCAACAATCTTCTTCCTTGCTTGAGGGAGAATCCTGTTATCAGGAAGATCGTGATCTCTCAAGGATGCGTGGGGGCCTGCAGCTATTGTGCAACGAGGTTTGCGAGAGGGAGGCTTCGCAGCTACAGTATTGAAGAAATCGTTTCTGCAATAGGGAGAAGCGTTGGAGAGGGTGTTAGAGAAGTTTGGCTTTCCTCTCAAGACAATTCCGTTTACGGTGTGGATAATGGAAGCAGCATCGTTGAACTCCTTGGGAAAGTAGCCAACCTTGAGGGCTTGTTCCTCGTTAGAATAGGCATGATGAATCCGAGAGGTGTTTTGAAGCATCTCGAAGGCATTGTTGAAGCCCTTAGGAGTAAAAGGTTCTTCAAGTTTATTCATATACCTTTGCAGAGCGGTAGCAACAGGGTTCTTGAAGACATGAATCGTGGCTATTCCGTTGAAGACTTCGTGAGGATTATCCTGAGGCTCAGGAGGGAGATACCTAGGATATCTGTCGAGACGGATCTGATAGTCGGCTATCCGACTGAAAGCTGGGAGGATTTCGAGAAAACCCTCGACGCCGTAAGAATTGTTGAGCCTGATTTCCTTAATATTTCAAAGTTTTACGTTAGGCCGGGGACCCCGGCGTCGAGGCTGCCGAAGCTGCCGACGAATATTGTTGCGGAGAGAAGCAGGCTGCTCTCTAGGCTTGCGCTGGAGGTTAAGGAGAAGCGTTCCGCCTCCTGGGTTGGCTGGGAGGGTTTGGCTCTGGTCGATGAGAGGGGGGTGGTTCAGGGGAGCTTCATAGCTAGAAACATGTTTTACAAGCCGATAGTCCTCAGGCAGAATGTTAAAATCGGTAGCTTCATACGTGTACGCGTGACTTCCCGTAAGCCGAATTTCCTAGTTGGGGAAGTGGTCGATAAGGATCTGGATGAGGCGGAGGCCATTAGGCTTCTTGAAGAGGAGAATCGTGCTTCAGTAAGCCTTGCCTAAGCTATGTTTTCCAAGATGATAAGTATTCCTTCTGCTCATCCGTCAACTCGTCTATCTCCACGCCCATTGTTCTGAGCTTAGTCGAGGCAACCAGCATGTCTATCTCCTCTGGGACAGGATAAATTCCAGCAGGGAGCTCCCTATGCTTCACCAAGTATTCTGAGACGAGCGCCTGGTTGGAGAAGCTCATGTCCATCACATCTGGAGGATGACCCTCAGCCAGAACCAGGTTGACTACCCTACCCTTGGCCAGTAGGTAGACCCTTTTCCCATTAGTAAGGACGATTTCCTCGACGAAGGGCTTAACCTCCTTAACGCTTCTCGCCTCCCTATAGAGGGTTGCAACATCGATTTCAACATCGAAATGCCCAACGTTTGCAAGTATTGCACCGTCCTTCATCATGGTTATAGCCTCGTAGGGTATTGCTTTCACGTTGCCCGTACCGGTTATGAAGACGTCTCCGACTTTAGCAGCCTCTCTAATAGGCATCACCGTGAACCCGTCCATAACAGCCTCAAGAGCCCTTACTGGAGACACTTCCGTAACTATTACTGAGGCCCCTAGGCCCCTGGCTCTGTTCGCCACGCCTTTTCCAACCAGCCCGTAGCCGCATACGACTACTCTTTTACCTGCGAAAAGTATGGATGTTGCTCTTATGATCCCATCCACGCTGGACTGCCCTGTTCCATAACGGTTGTCGAAGAGCTTCTTAGACTGAGCCTCGTTAACGAAGAAGACTGGAATCTTCAGCCTGCCGGCTTTCTCAAGCGCCTTTATCCTTATGACCCCCGTAGTAGTCTCCTCGAGAGCCCCGTAAACCCTGTTTTTCAACGTGATGCTCTTCTCGTGTGCTCTGATTATCGAGTCAGCACCATCATCTATGAGTATGGAGGGGGAATGTGAGTGAGCCCAGTCGATCGCCTCGAAATACTCATTCATGCTCATGCCCCTCCAGGCTCTGACTTCAACACCCTTGGACTTTAAGGCTTCAGCCACATCGTTGTCCGTTGAAAGAGGGTTTGCAGGCGTAAGGTAGATTTTCGCGCCGCCGTCTCTTAAAGTCTCAACTAGGTTAGCCGTCTCCTTTGTGACGTGCAGCGTTACTGAGAAGACGACGCTTTCAAACGGCCTTTCCACAGCGAACCGTTCTCTAACCTTGCCTAGAACTGGCATGAGCCTCCTAGCCCACTCTATCTTCTTAATTCCGAGCTCGATGTTTCCAGCCAACTCTTTAAACCATCCTCAAGCCTTTTTAAAAAGCTTCCCCCCTAAGTGAACGGTTCTCTGCCGAAGAACCTGCGGTAGAGGCCCGCGAGCTCGCTGAAGCTTAACATCCCCTCCTGCACACCCTCAACCCTCCATATCGAGAACGCCTCTAAAAGACCTATTCTGCAGGATTCTTCCAGAGACAACTCTTTTTGCAGACCAATCAGGATGCCTGCGGCAATGCCGTCGCAACAGCCGATGGAACTGCCTGTTTTCTCAGGCGGCACAGGACCTACTCTTGAGCAACTGCCATCTCTATGGTGGATCTCGATCAGCCCCGTCATCTTATCCTCCAAGACTATCGCCTCAGGATATTCAGACCCGAGCGTGAAGACCTCCTCTATGCTCTTAAGACCAAGAAGATCAACCATCTGCCTAATCTCATTATGGTTTCCAAGAATTATCTTTGAGTTTGGAACCATGATTTCAACATAGTCCTCAGTAACACCGTAGGACGCAATGTCCACAACCACATCTATGCTTCTTCTCCTAGCTGCCAGGATGGAGCTTTTCATGAACTGGGTTTCAGACGATGTGACGAAAAGAATGCTTGCTGATTCAAATTCTGATTCAGGCACTGGCCGGAATTTTTCAACACCGCTTGCGCCTTCGACATCATCTATTATGAAGAACTCGTTGTTCTCCATGTCTTTCACGCAGGTTATGGTTGAGGTTGTCTTATCCATGACGATCCATACGCCTGAGTTCAGAACATCCTTGCTTAGGAAGCTGGTTCTACTGCTGTCTTCAATAACGGCTGTTCGCATCCCGACATTGTTATTCGCCAAATGACTGTAATACCCTCCGTCGAAAAACCCGGGATAAGGATGATCATAGTCTCTGCCGAAGGTTGTGATCAGCCTTACTCTGCCGCCTAGACGTGCAACGCCATAGGCCACGTGGGGAGCTCTCCCCCCGTAACTATATGTCACGGGAGTCAGGCTGTTGACCTCCAACAAGCCGTAAACCTTGTTCCTATCCCATTCTGATCCCAGAAGCTCGCTTATCTTGGAGACTGGAATAGTCTTTTTCAGAAAAGGGTGAAAAACCTTGGGCAGACCGTAGAAGGAGCGTATTTTAAAATGTTCATCCTTGCCAGAGCTTCCTACAACAATTATACTATTCATACAGGGTCGAGACACTTGAGAGAAAGCATTATTTAAGCATAATCTAGCTCATTAAAGGGTTGTTTCCACTTTCTGAATTACATTAGATCATCCTTTTCGGCATACGTATTCGAAATCGGCTTCCAATAGGCTCATTTCAGCGGCAAATCTTGGGGGCAACCGTACCTTTTAGAAGTACTACGCGTGTGATGGCCGTAGGCACCTTAAAACGGGAAGAGACCTCCGAGTTTCGCAGAATTTGTCAAAATAAGGGTTAGAGCAACCACTATCCCGCTGGTTTTTCGAGCATATGCCTAAGACAAGGGAAGAATTTAGGAAGGCTTTAGGTAAACCCTCCATCCACTTCGGCATAGAGATTCCTGAGGGATACGGGGACATGACCGGTGAGTTTATACAGCTCGAGGAAAATGAACCATTTAAGAACAAGGTGAAGGAACTTGTTGGGAGACAGCTTACACATGAAAGAATGAAAGAAAAGAGGAGGCTGAAAGATAAAACTAGTTATGAGAGATAGATGCTGCAAATCCTTTGTGACATTAGAGATGTTCTTCAAACATCCACTAACCTTCAGAGCGCACAATGCCCATGAAGAGGGTTCAATCCTCTTAGAGAATGTTGGGGAAAGAATAGGCAACTGAAGAGCTTATCTTGAAGCGAAAGATGTTGAAAGAGCCTCAGAGCCGCTGGCTGACTTGAACACAATAACAAGCAAGCTTGAGCCCGTAAAGGGTCTCTAGAATAGCGTTGGAGAAGTTTTAAGAAAAGGTGGTCCGGAGATTTACCTAGTCTAAGACGAAAGCATTATTAAAGAGTTTCTACCTCCTACTTCTCAGGAAAGTGAAGGAAACAGGTAGTGAGGATAAATACTTAGAATGGCTAGACAGGGGGCTTAGTAAGGTTCCTAAGACGGAGAGCCGGGACAGGTTGAATGTTCCCAGTGTTGAATGCATAAGTGAAAAGAATAAGACTATAGTTCAAAACCTTAACCAGATAGCGGGCCTGCTTAACAGGGATGTGAAACACCTGTTAAAATACATGACTTTAAGACTCGCAGCACCCTACTCGGAAATCGGCGAGGGAAGCTATGTTTTCAAGGGCAGGATTCTCCCCAAGCAGCTGGACACTGTGATAGCCGACTACATAAAGGCGTATGTGGAATGCCCTGTTTGTAAAAGGCCTGATACAAAGCTTAGCAGGGAGAAGAGGGGTATTGTTCAACTCGTATGCTTAAGCTGCGGCGCTGTTTCGCCGGTTAAAAGCCTTTGAAAAAAATGAACGGAGAATTCTACATGAAGGAGCATTCGGTTGGCTCAACCAAGATAATAGGGGCATGCGATAGGGAGCTTCTAGGGAAAACAATTAAGGATGAAACAGGATTGGAGGTGAACGTGGCTGAAAGGTTTTACGGGGGCAGGCTTGTAGACGGTGAGGAGCTTTTAAGAAGCATTCGGGACGCTTCCTCAGTGAACCTTGTCGGAAACAGGGTTGTGAAAACGGTTTTAGAAAGCGGTTTAGGCAGGGTGGATAACACTAGGAAAATAGGTGGAGTAATGTTCATGATGATAATTCGCATCTAGCCTTTACTCGGCTTAAGCATATAGTTTATTAGGAGGAGGAACCGGGGCTTAGCAGGGCTTGGGAAAGAGAAAAGTATACAGTGAGAGAGATATTTCCGAAACCTTAGTGACGCCTGGAGAGGGGCAACTATTCGGAAGGGTGGAGGGCCTTTCAGGCTCCAACTGGGCTGTGGTTCTCTGTTCTGACGGTAGAACCAGGCAGTGCAGGCTTAGGGGGAAGCTCAGGAGAAAAATATGGATTAAGCTGAACGATATTGTTCTGGTTGAGCCGTGGCCTTTTCAGCCTGATCGAGGAGAAATTTTATACAGATATACTATTGGTCAAATAGACTACCTGGTTAAAAACGGGCTTCTCAGCAAGGAGCTTGTTAAGGAAGCATGGGAGCAGGCTAGCGGGGCCAGTAGTTAAAAGAATGAGGGGTTCCACGTGTTTCAGGCAGTTGTATAAAAATGAGGCGTGAAAAAGTCTTCAACACCTTAGAGCTTAGGGAGAAGATCATAGAGAAGCTGCAGAGGATGAAGGTTAAGAGAAGCGAGGACTTTGAAGTTTTGAGCGAGGTTTTCAACGTTGAGGTTTTAATGCAGCTTTACGACATGCTGAGGAAAGGGCTTTTGAAAGAGTTTAACGGCGAGATATCTTCAGGTAAAGAGTCGAAGGTATTTCATGCCATTGCGAAAGGTAATGTTGAGGTTGCGGTTAAAATCTACTTAATAGTCAACACGGAGATAAGGCGCATGATGCTGAAATATATTATTGGTGACAAACGGTTTGAAAGAGTGAAGAGCGATAGCCGGTCGCTTGTTTATACTTGGGCGAGAAAGGAATATGCTAATTTAAGCACTATGCATGAGGCTGGGCTTCCCGTACCGAAACCAATACTTGTCCAGAAAAACATTTTAGTGATGAGCTTCATAGGCGAGAATGGTCAGAGAGCTCCTCTTTTGAAGGAGCTCCATGAGCTTAAGAATCCTCGTGAAACCTACATGGAAATAATCAACTTCATAGTTAAGAGCCGTGACGAAGCCCGTCTAATCCACGCAGACTTAAGCGAGTATAACGTCATGATTTGGGATGGTAAGCCTTTCATCATAGATTTGTCTCAAGCCGTTCCAGTTACCCACCCGTTGGCAGGGGAATTTTTAAGAAGGGATGTTGAGAACATAAACAGGTTCTTCATGAAAAGAAGATGGGTCAGCGAGACAATACCCGTGGAGGAGGTTGTCGGCGATTGGCTAACGTACTCTTCCTAAACATCCCTCAGGAAAGAGTAGGGGTTTTAATCGGAAAGAACGGTGAAATAAAGAGGAAAATAGAGGAGGAAACCAAGGTTAAGATTCAGGTTCAACAGGATGGAACTATTAGGGTCGAGTATGATGCCGAGGATCCTGAAGCATACTTCAAAGTAAGGAGGATTGCGGACGCGATATCAAGCGGGTTCTCCGGCGAGGATGCTTTAAGGCTTCTGGACGATAAGCTCATCTTAAAGATAATCGACCTAAGGGATTTCGCCGGCGATTCCCCCTCACGGATAAAAACAATAAAGGGCAGAATAATAGGAAAAGACGGGAAAGTTTGGAAGAAGATTGAAAGGCTTTCTGGTGCTAAACTTGCCCTACATAATTATACTCTTGGAATAATTGGGGAGGAGGAGAGCTGTGACATAGCTTTCAAGACGATTCTAAAGATATTGAGGGGAGCTCAATTCAGCACCGCGTTTAAATATTTGGAGCGTCAAAGAAAGTCCTTGGAAAAGGGGATCTGGATGAGTAGAGAGGAGAAAGCTGGAGATGAGTTCTGAAGAGAAATTTAAAGAGATCAGTCCTGCAGACTTCTTCTACAGAAATAGGGACATCGCGGGTTTTTCAAACCCTGTTAGGGCACTGTACACGGCTGTCAGAGAGCTCGTTGAAAACTCTCTAGACGCTTGTGAAGCAAGGGGCATACTTCCGGACATAATACTTTTTCTAACCATTGAAGGCCAAGCGGACAGTGAGAGAAACATTGTGAGAATAAGGATTGCCGACAACGGTGGAGGCATTCCGCCTGAACACATTCCGAACGCGTTCGGGAAAATACTTTTCGGTTCAAAGTACACATTGATACAATCCAGAGGAACTTTTGGGCTGGGTGGGAAAATGGCATACCTATATGGTCAGATAACGACGAATAATCCTCTCGAGATCACTGTTGGCTATCGTAAAAGAATCTACTTTTTCAAGATAATGATAGACATTAAGAAGAACGCACCCATAGTTTTAGAGAGGGAGGAGAAGAGTAATCCTAAGAAGTGGAACGGCACCATTGTAAGCTTCACTCTAGAGGGAGACTACTTCAGAGCCTTTCCGAAAATACTTGAGTATATCAAGCTCAGTGCGCTTGTCGCACCATATGCGAACATCACGCTGGTCGACGCCTATGGGAGATTAATCAGGTTTTCCAGGAGCACTGGTCAAATGCCTAATCCCCCCAAGGAAACCTTACCGCATCCTCACGGCGTTGACGTTGAAATGGTTAAGAGGCTTGTCGAGGAGAACCGCAAGAGGTCACTTATCTCGTTTCTAACTAGAAGCTTTCACAGGGTTGGAAAGGAGACGGCTAGCAGGATACTGGATCAGCTGAACCTCTCACCTAACACGGTTGTCGGAGAGCTAGGTTTAGACGAGATTGTGAGGCTTACTCAGGCTTTGAAGAATTACGATGGCTTTCTCCCGCCTGACGCGAGTATACTCTCCCCGATAGGCGAGACGCTTTTGAAAGAAGGGATTAAGAAGGAGCTTGAACCCGAGGTGCTCGCGGTTGAGAGCAGAAAGCCGCAAGCATATTCAGGACACCCATTTATAGTGGAGGTTGGAATAGCTTACGGTGGGAAGATAACTCCACCTGAAGACGGCAACGCGATAATCTACAGGTATGCTAACAGGATCCCTCTCCTGTACGACGAGGCTAACGATGTCTCTTACAAGGTTGTGAATAAGCTGATGAACTGGAAACGTTACAGGATAGACCCTAGGACAGACCCTGTTAGAATCATAGTGCATATATGTTCGACGAAAATACCCTATAAAACGGTTGGAAAAGAGTATGTTGCGGATAGGCCTGAAATAGAGAGAGAGATTTTAAACGGGCTTAGGAACGTCAGCAGGGAGGTCTCGTTCTATCTTTCTAGAAAGAAAAGCATGGAGAGGGAGAAGAGAAGGCTTGACGTCTATCGTAAATATTTGCCTCTGATAATCAAATTCGCGGAGGAAGCTGCAGGTGGAAAAGTAAAGGTTAGGGAGTCGAGTGTTAAGGCGCTTTTAAGCCTAATGGACAAGTATCAGGTTCTCCATGAAGAAGCATCTTAAAAGACATGCAGCATCCCGCTTATGGGTAGTTAAATAGGGTTACAGCATTTCTATAAAGGGGACGGGGCATGAGAATATTAAGTCTTGCGGAGAGGCTGATCATCCCGCTTGTAGGAGAAGAAGGAGAGCAGGCTGCGAGCTCCGAGTGGTTTACAAAGCTTATTGAAAGCATTGTGAACGCGGTTGAGAAAACAGTTTCAGCATTCTCGCAAATGGTGCTGCAAGCATCCCTCCGAATCTTGTCTATGATCTATGCCCCAATGGCTGTGATCGGGGTCATACTTTACGTAACAAAGGTGAACAAGTATCTTGGAAGAGACTTGATATTTGGAGCATTACTACTTGCATTCTTCAGCGAATTCGTGCTTCCAGTGCTCCTCTAGCAAAACCTTAAATCATGCTTTAAAACATTTCCGGGAGGGAAAAATGGAGAACGCGTTTAAAATAAAAAGGGTTCAAGGCAGGGAGATAATAGACTCCAGAGGAAATCCTACTGTTGAAGCAGTCGTCGAGCTGCAGGGGGGGGCCGTAGGTAGGGCAAGCGTCCCCTCGGGTGCCTCCACAGGGAAGTACGAGGCGGTTGAACTAAGGGATATGGATGGAAAAAGATTCCATGGTTTAGGAGTTTTAAAGGCAGTTAGGAATATTAATGAGACGATCGGTCCAGCGTTAACAGGTTTAGACGCTAGGCATCAAAGCGAAGTCGACAAGAGGATGCTTGAGTTAGACGGGACTCCGAACAAGTCTAGGCTTGGGGCGAATGCGATTCTAGCTGTCTCTCTCGGCAACGCCATAGCTGCCTCAAATGCCAGCGAAATAGAGCTTTACGAGTATTTGGGAGGAGGAAAAGGCGTCACGCTTCCCGTCCCCCTTATGAACGTTATAAACGGGGGGAAGCATGCAGGAAACAATCTTTCTATACAGGAGTTCATGATAATACCTGCAGGGTTTAACGATTTCCCTAGTGCTTTAAGAGCCGGTGTTGAGGTTTACCACACGCTTAGAAGCGTGATAGTAAAGAAATACGGAAGGCCCTCGATTAACGTTGGAGATGAAGGAGGCTTTGCGCCGCCTCTTAACCGCAGCGACCAGGCTTTGGAACTGTTATTAACCGCAATCGAGGAAACAGGATATTCTTCTTCGCAAGTATTGCTTGGAATAGACGCGGCATCATCCTCGTTCTACGATCCTTCTTCAAACAAGTATAGGATAGACGGCAGGGAACTATCGAGCGGTGAGCTTCTAGAATACTATGATGGGCTGGTTTCAACTTTCATGCTGAAATCGATAGAGGACCCGTTTGAGGAGAACGATTTCGAATCTTTCGCCGAGATAACTAGGAGAATGGGTTCTAGAGTACAGATAGTCGGAGACGATATTTTCGTTACGAACAAGGAGAGGCTTCTCCAAGGGATAAGGAGAGGCGCTGCAAACGCGCTTCTCTTTAAGCTTAATCAATGCGGATCCCTAACCGAATCCTTAGAGACTTTCAACACGGCTGTTGAGAACAATTACAGGGTTGTTGTAAGCCACAGGTCTGGAGAAACTGAAGACACCTATATTTCCGATGTTGCTGTTGCCTTCAACGCTGGACAGATAAAAACAGGTGCTCCATGCAGAGGGGAGAGAACTGCAAAGTACAATAGGCTGCTCAGGATATGTGAAAAACTAGGGTCTAGAGCAAAGTATAAGGGGAAAGAGGTTTTCAGCTTCTAGGAACCGCTAGAAGCACTTTCCTCGTTTCCCCGGTTCCAAACACGTTTTCTCTACGTATATTCAACACGACTGGAATATTCCCGGTGATGTTTCCAAATGCCAGGCACTTGCCGATGGGCAGAGAGGGTACAAGACTGATGAGCGATTCAGCGTCTATTTTAGACATTTTCGAAATATAGTTTAAATCATTCTCGTTCACCAAGTTGAATATGAAACAGTTGTCAGCCTGCCTGTAGACGAAGCTCATGAGGCTATCCGGCTCATTAGTTATGAAAACAACAGATAACCCGATGTGCCTCATTCGCGTTATATAGTCCTCCCATGCTTTCTCATCCAAATACGACTGCGCCTCCTCTGCAAACAGGAAGAGAGGTTTTATCTCGCCGTTCTCTAGCATTCTAACCGTCTTATTGAGCACCGTTTCAACTACCAGTTGTCTAAAGGATTTCGGCAGGCCCTTCAGGTTTATTACCAGAGCCTTGTTCGACGCCTCTTTAAAAACTCTGTCCAAATCTGTCGCGTCGGAATCCCTGAATAATCCGCTTTCCCTCAAGACCGTTATTCTTCTGAGAAGCGCTTCCTTAACGAGGTCGTTAATTCTTCCGCAAACTATTTCGTTCCAGAGATTCTTAAGGCTCAGCATATTCCTGTTCTCAAGACCGTCCAGTATGCGTCTCAGCTCCCAGACCGAGGAGGAAGGCAGTCCCATAATGGTTTCCATAAGATTTATGAAAAGCTCTTTCCCGAGTCCAAGTATACTGAGAAACATGTTTTCACCAGGTTTTAAAACCAGAAACTTGTCTCTCATCGCAACCGGCTCATACTCTCCATTTATGTCAAAAACTACGCAGCGCCCATTGTGCTCCAGAATTCTCGCTATCAATGTTTTAGAAAGATTAGACTTGCCCGAGCCCTTCTTACCAATTATCAGGGTTAAGCCTCCGTCTAACGCATTCAAATCCATCTCTACGTCGTCGCTGATCTTAACCGGTATCGCGTACTTGCTTGTGATCAGCTCGTTCAACTCTTCCACGCTAGGCTCATAGATCCTTGATTTCAGCCTCGAGGGAGCCCATTGAAAATCTATAGCTTCATCATCAAGCGAGAAGGCTGCGCGAACCTTGCATATTAAGATTCTAGAATCCATCAGCTCGTCAAGTATCTTCTTAAGATTTTCATCCTCTTCGAAAACCTGATAAGATTCTTCCCTCTTGCTTATCCGTATTATCTCCTCAATCTCGCCGGGAATGCTAAGATAGTTGACATCTATTATCTGGAGGAGGAGCTTCCTCCGCGTAGTGCTGTCAAGCAGTATTAAGTAGCTTCCAACAATCCTATCCCTGCCTGGGGTTTCCAGAAGCTCGTAAGTAACCCTGTTCTTCCGCAGAATCGTTATCAACTCCAGAAGCCTCCTAAAAGCATCTTCCTATTATCTATCTCCCTTAAAACTTCTATTCCAAACTTCTTCTGCAAAACGCATTTCAGCGTCAAAACTTCCACAGGAAGTATCTTAGAATATATGTGGGCGATTCTCAATGCTTCAGGATAACCATAGTCAACACCGTCAATAAGGATGAGAGAAGCCAGTAAGCCACTGACCTCCTCCAGCTCTGCCTCCGGATATATTTCAACCTTCAACAGGGGGCTTCCAGGCTTAAGCCTAACCAAGTATTCTCTTGGGCTACTCCCGTTAAGAACCTCGCATACGAATGGAGAACTATCAACATCCTCAGGTAGACGTATAAACGGGTCGACGAAGCCCTTTGAAATCGATATTAAAGCATTGCAAGCGGATGTGAGGAACTCTGGGAGTCCAAGCGGCTTGCTAAAGCTCACCATTTCGTTCAAATCTCCGTCGAGCAGCATTATCGAATCTCTGATTGAACGAATGTTTTTCAGCTGTTCCTCCAGTTCAAAAGAAACCTGGCTGTCAGAGATGCCGCCGAAAACTATCATCGGCCTTGTTCTATTTATCCTCACCACTCCCCGCTCTTTTAAAACTGTTGAACCCCGGATAGCATGAACCTCACCCAGCCTGCTTACACCTATCTTCACGGTTGAAACATCCACTGCAATAATCTTTCTAAAGGAGGGGGTTTCCTCGAGTTCTATGTTTAGAGCCCTGCCGAGTTTAAACTCGTTAGTCCGGCTTATCTTAAGCCTTATCTCCCTTCCTTCTAAGACATGCACGTCTCGATGTTGCTTTAGATCAGACAGCGGGATTAGGCTCGTCGACGGTTTTTTCACCTTCAACACCTCCTGAAAGCAGCATAATGCCCTTAACTGATATTTCGAACATTCCCCTGGCCTGCCTAAGTACAAACCCCTTCTTAACAAGGTCGACTAGAGTGTTTTGAATAGTCTTCTTGGAAATGTTCGTAACTATTCTAACCATCTCTTCAACACTCATACTGCTCTTCTCCCGCAACCCGAATCTTGAAGCCACGTAGCAGCCTGCAAGCAGGTAGAGGATTTTGCTCTCAGTAGTCTTCGCCTCTTCCCCAAGCAGGATTATCTCGCCGCTGCTTATCTTGATGTGTGGAGCTATTGCTGAAAGAAGAGCCTCAAGATCAGGCGTGTAAACTATCTTGTCGACGATGGTTAAGCGGGGGTAAACATTTGAAAGAAATCTGAACATGTCTCTTATTACCGTGTTCTCGTCGCCTGTGAACTCCACCTTAATATTCTTATCGGGTATTTCCAGTCTGATTGTTGAAACCCTATTCATCTTAAAGACACCTCCTCAAGCCTCGTCGTTATCTCGTCGGCGATTATCTTCCCCTTCTCGGTTAGAACATAGTTGCCAAGCTCGTTTCTAGTTACGATCCCCTCTCTAAGCATCTCTGAAAGCCTGGAAGGATAGCCTACTGACACTATGCCGCTCTTACTCAGCTGCTCTCCTATTTCGCTCGATTTAAGACCGTTTTCAGCAAACTTCAGGATGAGAATTATGGCTTCCCTGCTCGTTAGGAACTCTTCCCTGACGGAGAGTATTGGCTTACCATCCTCATCATATTTAACGAAACCGGGTATAAGGCTAAGCGTCGATTTCAACTCAGCCAGCCTGTTCTCAGTCTTCTCAAGCTCCAAGTATATCTCTGGAATATACTTAATCATCTCCTTAACATCGTTAACATTGTCTCCAGTTATCTCGACCTCGCTCGAACCCTTCCTGTAGACCACCCTAATCCCCTTCAACGTTTACTACTACGTTAACGTTAACGTAGTTTATAAATTTTTCGGATGTAGGTCGCTTAAAACATGCTGCATTCTTCTATACCTTTAACAGGCTCCATAAGGCTTCTTACCCAAGTTAATGCTTAAAAACCATGCCCATTAAAACGCCAGAGCCGCTTCAAGACGAGGTTTTTCAGGCTTTAAAGGGGGAGACAAAGGTTCGGTTTGCCGTGAAAAACAGTAGTCTTAGAAACCCGAAGGTGCCTGTTTACGACTTTCCGGATGAAACAGCCACAGTTGGACGAGAAACACGTGCAACCCCACCCGACTGTGAACATGCTCGCATAAATAAGAATAGGCCCAAAGGCTTATTTAAAAACATAGTCTGAACCAGTATTCTTTTAGAACGGTGATTAAAACTGAAGGCACGGGTTGCAACAGTTTGCCAAGCAGGAAGCTTCTATAGTTCAATAGATGAAAATAGAAAACATATTGTAAAGCTTCTAGATTTAGCGCTTGCCAATAAGCCCGATATAGTTTGTCTGCCTGAAGCCTTCACAACCCCAAACGTCAACAGACCTGTTGAGGAGGTCGCGGAAGAAGTAACGGGGCCTACTGTAGAGGTCATAGGGAAAAAGGCTAGAGCCGCAAAATGCTATATTATTTGCCCAATACTAACCAGGAGGAGAGGGGAAATATGGAATTCCGCCATCCTGATAGGCAGGAATGGCGAGATCATTGGAATCTACGATAAGCTTCACCCGGTCACCAGCTCTAGCGACTACACTGTTTTCGAGAGAGGAATAAGCCCCGGAAAGGAGGCTCCGGTTTTCGACTTGGATTTCGGGCGCGTCGGAATACAAATATGCTTTGACATAATATTTCCAGAGCCGTGGCGAGAACTCGCGGAAAAAGGCGCGAAAATAGTCTTCTGGCCCTCGGCTTATAACGGTGGTTTTCCACTTCAAGTATACGCTTACCTACACCAGTATTACGTCGTATCTTCGGTACGCTCAGACAAGTCTAGAATAATAGACCCGCTGGGACGAATTTTAGCCGAAACAGACCAGCGTATAAACTTGATTTACAGGGACATAAACACGGACTTTATTATTTCCCACTACGACTTTAACTACGATATACCGGAACGCATAATGAAAACGTATCCTGGACGAGTAGAGATAAGTTCTAGCATAGATGACGCACGCTTCCTAGTTGAGCCCACGGATGAAACCCTCAAAACCGAGCATCTTAAAAAGGAATTCGGGTTCGAAACCTTATTACAATACATTGAAAGACACAAGACAGCATACGCATCGATGCTTCGAGGCGAAAACCCGCCAGCCCAGAAACCAGCTCACGGAGACAGGCCCCAATACTCTAAGCAGAATCAGGTAGAACAAGCCGAAAGCTGAAACCAAAAACTTTATATACTCGCCACTCGAAACTCCTTATTCGAAGCAATACAACAAAAAACAACAAGAAATAAATATAGAAAAATATAGCGGGGTAGGGTAGTCAGGTCTAACCCGCAGGGCTCATAACCCTGAGATCGGTCGTTCAAATCGACCCCCCGCTACTTCTCCTCAGCCCCAAGGATCCAGCTACCTTCACAGTCAGCGGACCCGCTTTTCCGCTCAAGCCATACGAAGGCTATCTCCCTGTGCTCATCAATATCTACGACCTCGATATTGTCGATGTTGCCCGTGCGCAACCCGTAGCCCAAGACGCATTTCGCCAGACCATTCCCTATCAAATCCTCACCTAACGATTTAACAAAAACACTCAGAAGCTAAGTTCCGGTGGATCTTATCCTCACGGATTTCATGAGGGTGAAATCCCAGTCTTGAAAACATTTCTCTCATCTCTTCCAAACCTTCCCTATAGGATGAATACACGCGGAAGCAATGGTCACCATCCTTCCATAGAGAAATATTCCCATCTCCGGAAAAGAACCCTCTTAAATATGCCCTCATTCCTTCTCTGTCGAGACGTTTATAGGCGGGTGAAACTCATAATGGCAGGTCCCTTAACGCTGAACATCCACAAATCATAGGCCACTTTCTTGCTATATATCGTTGCCCTACAGTATTCTCTTTCTTCTCCTTCCTTTGTTATGTGCCTTGCAAAGTACAGATGAGGTATTGTATCGAAAAATTCTTTGACAAGCTCACAGAAAGTATTAGTAAGTTCACGATCCTCCTTTTTAAAGGAAACTTCATGTGTCCTTTCATATTTACAAACAGTACCGTCTGCAGCCATTAGTCCGCATAGCTCTGCTCTTCCAGGGCTGAATGTCTCTCTAACTCCCTTTTCAGATCCTTCCAAGTTCATTCCATGGCTCAGCTTGAAGACGATCCTGTCCTTCTCAACCTTGGCTTCGGAAAAGATCCCGACGGCCTCGCCTTCTTTAAGCAGCTCGTACCCGCCCCCGGCCTCGCGAACCTCGTATTCTCTAAAAGTTCTTGCAACGTGAAAGGTTCCCCTTCTCTTCCTCTGCACGTCTGCTCTCCCTCGAAAAATCTTCTCTCATACTGCCTTACTCTTGAGCCGCTGCCCATCTATTTCGTCCTCGATAAAGCTCTCTTCATGTCGAGCAGGTTGTGGAGGATAAGCGTCTTAAGGCCAAGCTCCTTGTCGCTGAACATCATGTCAATTATTTCCTGGGGCATTAACCCTTTGCAGACCTCGCAATCACATTCTTCAAACCGGATTTCAGGGTCTCTAAGGCTATACGACCAGCCATTCTTAAAATATCATCCGTGTTTAGCCTCCAGGAACCAAGAAAGATTGCTGTAACTATTTATCTCCTTATGCTTAAGCCTGTGGCCAATACCATAAATCAGCAGCTCGAGATTCTTTTTCGTTTTCTTAGAAAACCACTTCAGGCTCATCAGGGCGCTGGGCAAAAGGTCACCCAGGAGATTGTCTTCGAAAAGCTCCCTCGCGGGCATCGCGAAGGAAACGTAGCCCATTTCAACCTGCTTCCTAATGGCCCAATCAACCTGAAGAGGGTTAGCGCCCTTAACACGGCCTATTAACGGGATGTCAAGCTTAAGGAAGGCATTTGCGAGAGAAACGAGCCTTACCGTCTGGGACCAAGATAGAAACAAAGGGTCATCGACATATGTGTAGTTGTCAGGTATCATCGTAG
>JAFNIQ010000079.1 GCA_017601395.1 Candidatus Brockarchaeota archaeon | reverse complement strand
AGTAATGGTGTCGCGTTTTAAGGCGAAGGGTTCCTCCTGAACCTCGGCGATGTAGAGAGGCTCCCTTGGAAAATTACCATTGGGACGAACGCCTTCGAGACAGAGGTTGCCAATCCAGTAGAGCCTGCCGGTTTTGGTGGAACGAAACAGGGCGGAACCCGTGGAGCTTGATTCAACAGGCTCGCCATCATCACAGGCTAGGGGCACCGGCTCGCTCCAAGTCTCGCAATGGTCATCCGAGAAGCTTACCCACTTATACCCCGGCTTCTCAGGGAACATACTGTTATCGCCCCGCAGAATCATAGCGAAACGCCCATTTTTCAGTTCAGCTACAGTCGGCTCGTAAAAACCGCGGGAAGTCTTCTCTAAATCCGGGGTCACTGGTTTACTCGGTTTCCACCTGATCGTCCCATCCTTTTCATATTCCCCTAAGAGGTGGACGATGACGCCTGCCGGCGACCGGCAACCCTTGTAATGAATTGGCCTCCCTTTTTCATCAAGATATTTGCCCTGTCCTGGAAATACTAAACGGCCCTTAGATGTCTTAATAGGTCTGCAGAAGCTCATGGCAATCCCGCCGGGGAAATCTGTGTCCAAAGGCGTTAAGCCGGACCACGTATTTGTTTCGGGGTCGTAGGACTCTTGAACTAGGGAATAAGGAAGGTCCTCGTTAAGCGTATCTTTAGGGTAGAGCCACTTGTTAATGACCACTATCAGTTTCTCAGCATCCGGGTCGAAAAAGGCTGCTTGCTCGCCGTAACGGATTTTACCCTCTTTTACATCCTCGCTTTTCAGGTGGAGAACCGGCTGCGTCCATGTTCTGCCGTTATCATGGCTGAACATGTCCATGTAATCATCGTAAGCATCCGAGTAATCCTCCCTCCCGAAACGGTGAAGAAGAATCGGTTTGTCCCTTGAAACGTATGTCACAAAGCCTGGAACCACCGGCCGCCCCTTCTCATCGCACGCCAGAAACCGTTCCTTTGATAAGACTTTCACAAATCATTATCGCGTGAGAAATATTTATCTTTTTCTTAGAAGGGTGTTTAGTCAAAAATCCGTGCTTCTTTAAACGTTGTTTTCCAATGGTTGAGACATTTTTTAGAGGCGGCAGCCCCATGAGGGTCGAGCCCCTCCGACGTAACCAGCGTGCAACAGGTTTATCCTCCAGCCATCTCTTACCAACGCAGGTAGCTTACCTTACCGCTGCTCCCTCCCGGGCCTAGCGGGTTCGGTAATTAGGCAGACGCACCCACCCTTCGGCGGGCGAGCCTGCTACTCCTGCCCAGTAAGGATGGCGTTCACAGACCTGCTGCAGCCGGCTGCGTTGAGGCAGCCCTGTCCTCACGGTTATCGGCTCCCCGCGTGTCGCCAGTTTCGGGTTCAGGGAATGGCGAGCTCCCCGAGCCTACCTGCCGCCCAGGGAAAGATTGTGAGGGGCATCATAAATACGTTTCCATCAGCATTACCCTCCGGTTTTCACGGTTGAAGCCCAGGGTTTAAATGGATACTTTAATAAGCACCTTTCCACCCTGGCTTCAGAGCGATGAAAAAGGAGTCTAAGGCTCGGAGGAGCATAGTGGGTCTAGCCCTTGAAATACTTAAGCAGGTGGAGAACAGGCAGCCTCCCTCCCTTGAGCTCCCTCTCAGGACCGTTGACAACATTATTTTCGACGAGAGAAAGGGCCATTATGTTCTCGGTCCCAAGAAGGCGGTTCGCACCTCGCGCAACGTGAAGCACTTGAAGCCCTTGACGCAGCTCATATGGGTTGCAAGCCTAGCTAGGAAGCTTATCGACGAGGATAAGACTAGCACGCTGAGAGATGTTTTCTACATGGCTGAGGGCGTGGATCTTGGCTTCGAGGATCAGAGCGAGTCGGACAGGATAATAACTGAGCTCGAATCCGTAGTCGGCTCGCCCAGGGAGGATTTCAACATTTATCCTGAGGAGAGGAGCGCCATATTTGCAGACCTAACCATCGAGTACACTGTGAAAGGCTACGAGGGGAGGAGGATCAATCTGACTTCCCACCCTGACGGTTTAATGATAGGCCCGGCGCTGGCCACCTCTAGGTTTGTGAAAACATCCGCCGACAAGGTTCTCTGCATTGAGAAAGGCGCCATGTTCACAAGGTTCGTCGAGGAGAAGGCTTGGAAAAAGTATAACGCTATTCTAATCCATACTGCTGGCCAGGCTCCCCGGGCTACTCGACGCCTCATAAGAAGGCTTAACGTGGAACTAGACCTACCCGTGTATATTTTCACCGACGCGGATCCGTGGGGGCTGCATATCGCGCAAGTCATAATCTCAGGCTCGGCTAATGCTGCGCACGTGCCTGAGCTGGCTACGCCTAAGGCCAGGTGGATGGGCGTCTACGCTTCAGACATAGAGGAGTATAAGCTTCCAAGCACCAAGCTTCTAGACGTGGACATCAAAAGGCTGAACGAGCTTAAGAAGGATAAGAGGTATGCTAAGGACCCGTGGAAAAGAGAGATAAACAGGTTTTTCGAGATAAAGAGGAAAGCCGAACAGGAGGCGTTCAGCAAGTACGGCTTATCATTCATGGTCGACGTATACCTTAAGAAAAGACTGGCGTAGAATAATGGATTAACGTTCAAATCAGGGGAGGCCTCGGGGAAAGATTTATCTTAAGGATTTAAAGCATAGAGGCGATTTGAAGGCAAGCATCATTGTGGCGAAACTGTTCGCAGCCCTCTTAACCTGCTGCGGAGCCGTACTGCTATACTACACTGTGAACACGGGGGACGCCTTAGGCATAACATACCCCTTTTTCCTTTTCACAAGCGTAGTGATAACGCTTCTAGGCGTGATCGGCCTTATTTTCAGGTTTAGAGGGTAGAAAATATTTTAATCCCAGACGGTTAGCGCGCTATTACACCGAGCTCTGGAGGTTGACCGGAGAGAGTGCACGGTGGGAATGATGATGGTTCAGGATATGGAAAGGTCAAGTATCGGCGAAGCTTTAGGCTGGGCTCTGCCGAGCGCTGAAGAAATTTTAACCTCGCCGGTCGAAGATCTTCTTTCACGTTTAAAGTCTTCGACGAACGGGCTTTCCTCTGAGGAGGTGGAAAGACGTCTTGAATTTTTTGGCTATAATGAGCTTGTTAGAAAAAAGAGGAGAGCAGTCATCATTGAATTCCTTTCCCATTTCAAAAGTCCGTTAGTAATAATTCTTCTCATCGCCGGGCTGATTTCAGGCTTTTTTGGTGAAGTTGAGAACACAGCCATCATATTTGTTATAGTGACGCTCAGCGTAGTCTTAGACTTTTATCAAGAATCTAAGGCTGAAAGGGCGGCTGAAATGTTGAAGCAAAGGGTGGCGACAACAGCCACAGTTTTGAGGGACGGCGCTAAAAGAGAGGTTAGGCTTGCAGAGGTTGTCCCCGGAGACATCATATTCCTTTCAGCAGGTGACATTGTGCCTGCGGACGCCCGAGTTATAAGTGCGAAAGACTTATTCGTGAACCAGTCTGCATTGACTGGTGAATCTTTTCCCGTTGAGAAGACTAGCTTGCCGATGAAGTCTTATGACCGGTCGATAACGGAGTGGAACAACTATCTTTTCATGGGCTCTTCTATTGTGAGCGGGACAGCAACCGCTGTCGTCGTGAAAACCGGTAGCCTAACAGAGTATGGGAAAATTGCGGGGAAGCTTGTGGAAAGAGAGGTTGAGACGGAGTTCCAGAGGGGTATTCGAAGTTTTGGTTACATGATAATGCAAGTAACTTTTCTGCTTGTCATATTTGTGTTCTTCATTAATGCTCTTTACATGCGAAGCGTGCTTGATTCGCTTCTTTTCGCCGTGGCTTTGGCTGTGGGCTTAACGCCGGAACTTTTGCCGATGATAATAACAGTAAACCTCTCTAAAGGAGCAGTGTCGATGGCTAGGAAGGATGTGATTGTGAAACGCTTAGCAGCCATACAAAATTTTGGAAGTATGGATGTTATATGCACGGACAAAACTGGAACTTTGACGGAAAACCGGATAAAGCTTGTCCTGCACGTGGACCTTAACGGTGATGAAAACGATAAGGTTCTGCTTTATTCCTACCTCAACAGCTACTACCAAACTGGAATTAAAAGCCCCTTAGACGAGGCTATACTAAGATTCAGAGAGGTAGATGTTAAAGATTATAAGAAGATCGACGAGGTGCCTTTTGATTTTGTTCGTAGAAGGCTTTCCATAGTTGTTGAATATCAGAATCAAAGGTTCATGATCACGAAGGGGGCTCCAGAAGAGGTTGCTAAAGTTTGCTCCTTCTATGAGGTTGGAGAGATTATAGCCGACATAACTGATGGAGTGCACAGAGAAATTGAACAGAAATATGTTGAGCTTAGTGCTGAAGGCTATAGGGTTTTAGCCGTAGCCTACAAGCGTTTAAGAGAGGACAAGCCAATATATACGGCAAATGACGAGAAAGAAATGGTGTTTTTGGGCTTCATAGCTTTTCTCGACCCTCCTAAAGAAACAGCGAGAGAAGCCTTGCAGTTTCTGAAAAATGCTAGCATAGAGCTGAAAATTCTCACAGGCGACAATGAACTGGTAACAAGGAAGGTTTGCGAACAACTTGGCTTCGATATAAAAGGAATAGTCACTGGAAGCGAGATTGCCCAAATGCATGATGATGCCCTCGCAAGAGTTGCCGAAGAAGCAAATGTGTTCTGCAGGGTTACGCCAGCCCAGAAGGACAGAATAATAAACGCTTTAAAAGGTAATGGACACGTTGTCGGGTTTCTAGGGGATGGGATTAACGACGCGCCATCCCTAAAAAGCGCGGACGTCGGCATATCTGTGGAAAACGCTGTTGACGTTGCAAAGGAATCTGCTGACATAATTCTCTTGCAGAATGATTTAACAGTGCTTCATGACGGTGTTTTAGAGGGTAGGAAAACATTCGGCAACACTATGAAGTATATCATGATGGGTGTGAGCTCAAACTTTGGAAACATGTTCAGCGTTGCTGGCGCATCATTGTTCCTGCCCTTCCTGCCCATGCTACCCATACAGATATTGCTTAACAATTTGCTCTACGACTTTTCACAGTTAACAATACCCACGGACGAAGTTGACCAAGAATACATTGAAAAGCCTAAAAGGTGGGACATACACTTCATCAGGCTGTTCATGGTGTGCCTCGGGCCCGTCAGCTCCATCTTCGACTTTCTAACATTCTTCATAATGCTTTTCATCTTTAAAGCTTCTGAGCCTTTGTTCCAAACCGCCTGGTTCATCGAATCCCTAACTTCACAGACTCTTGTAATCTTTGCCATTAGAACAAAAACGTCGCCTTTCTGGAGAAGCAAGCCGAGTCGACTTGTGCTCCTCGGCAACATAGCAATAATAGCGTTCACGTTGATAATTCCCTACACGCCATTGGGAGAAATTTTCAGATTTGTAAAACCTCCAGCAACTTTCTTCATAGCCCTAGCCGCGATCCTCGGCACCTATTTGGCACTGGCTGAAATCATCAAAAGCTGGTTTTACAGGAGGTATGGCTACCGCCTAGAACAAACCCTTATCCCGCCAAAGAGGATTGGGATATATCTCACCAAGTCTGCGAGGCTCATCCAAACTATTATAGCCACAATCTGTCTGCGTGTAGAAGACCAAATAACAATTGACTCCATCCTAGAAGACTTAGCAATAAGCATGGGTCGCCCACTTGATTACGACCAAATAGGCCACACGATTCGACATTTGAGACGTGCAGGGCTCATAAGCTTCGACTGGCGCCAAAGAACGATTAAACGGGAAAAACCGTTAAAAGAATACGTGACAAAACAGCTAATGACCAGCGAGCTATGGTCAAAAATAGCCCAAGACTGGCATGAAATCAGCAGAACCATCAAAGAAAAATACGGAAAAGTAAACTCGGAATACCAAGAACTCCTACTTCGAAAAAGCCTCAAGAATAGTTCCTAGAGCGTGGAAAACATACTATGTTCTGGTTTGGAGAGTAGAAAAATATTTCTTCTACTTCAGGAGATAGTAAGGGGAAGTAAACAACAGTATCCATCAGAGTTGCTAGGGTAATAGTGATTCTCCTATTTCCTCATCCTCTCCTTGAGTAAATAATCGCAGGATTGCATACATGCGTAAAAGCTGTGAACAAGTAACAGTAAGCAGCAAGCATTTCACGCAGACCGCTGAAATAAATCTCGGCTTGCATCGCGATCTCAACTTTGTCGACATGCCTTAGGATTTCGTAAGTGACGCACATTATGGAAGGGAGATCTTTAGGTATTAGTTGGGTTACGCTTAAAAAGCTTGGCTTCATAATCATTGGCGGAATGGTTAACCCAGAGCTTAGGAGAGGTTCGTGGATTCTATAGAGTGCCTCAGGAGGATGAATTTCTTTCAAGACTACTCCCATTTATCCTCGGAGGAGATTTTCGACAAGATCCTCAATGGGGAGATAGACTATGGGACTCAGTGGTTTACTGAAGAATGGTCTGAAGAGGAGTGGAGGGAGAAAAGAGAGGAAGGAGGAACTCATGGACAAATCTTGAAGAAGCTGCTTGAGGAGGATGAGGAGCAGTGGATGAAGGACAGCGTTTCCGAGATAGATTTTTGGTCAATCCCCTTCGACGTCAAGAGGGTCTTCGTCGAGGACTCCGAGGCGCTTATAAGAAAGGGGATGTGTGAGATATTGTTGAGTAAGCTCGCTAGGGTATCTAGAGGTGTTTTCAACCCGAGGTACATTAAGGACGAGATGTTTAAGTGGGATAGAAAGCCCCCACCGGCGTTAAAGGCGGCGTCGAGGGGAGAACTATGGTTCAGCAGTGGATGGATCTTCAGAATATCCTTCGAGTTCAGAGGAAAAGAAAATTTGGTTGAGTTCTACAGCGCCGGGAAATACCTCTACATGAATCCGCTCATAGAGAGGATAAACGAGCTGATTAAAGACACCGGGTATCAGTACTACGCGTTACACGATGAGGACATAATCTTGGTTGTGCTGAGGGAAGACGAGGTCAAGAAGCTTAAGGGGGAGAGGGGTTGGAAGCTCTACTTGCCCAGGGTTAAGGCTCATAGTTAGGGTTCCACTTTATGTTTTTAATAGTTTCTTCAATATCATCTAAATTGCATTTAACTCCCTCTTTAAATTCTGTCTCGATTATCTTATCCAAGTCCTCAAGACATATGACTACTGGAATGCCGAACTTAGCTCTTCTTAGATGCTTCCACTCTCCCTTGGTGAAATAATCCTCCAGCTTTCCTTTAGCTTCGTATAAACAATCTTGATAATATTTGGATATGCTCGTGGTCTTAACCTCGACTATCGCCAATAAATTACCTTTATGATAGACGTAGAAGTCCGGCCCCTCCGTCTCATATCCTGAATGACCTCAAGCTCTTCTTTAGGTATGCCAATTACCCTGGATACTACTTCCTTAATGTCTTCTTCGCGATAGAGCCTCGTATAGTGCCAACCGATTCTTCCAACCGGTCCTGTGACTTTTGGATCATCTCTCAGCACTCCTTCGTTAAGTAGGTTCCTCACCTTCTTAACCATCCTTATCAAAACCACCTTGGGGCTTTTGAGGAATACCTCATGCCTAAATATCCTCAACTAAACGCGTGAGGGAGAGGGTTGGGTGAAAGTGGTTAGCATCTAACGACCTATAAAGAGGTTATCTCTTGGCAAGATGCTACCGGAATCGTCAATCTGAATCATGCTGGAAAAACATCATGATGCAGGCATGAATACACTTTTATTTCCTTTTTTCAACCACACATGGATAAGTATGATGTAGAAAGCGCCGGCGGGAAGATTTTCGCCATTTTTATATATTTACTCGTCTCGAAC
>JAFNIQ010000077.1:2121-7967 GCA_017601395.1 Candidatus Brockarchaeota archaeon | reverse complement strand
GGCAGGAAAGCTTTTCATACAGAGACTTGGCGAGGATAAGGTTTAAAGCCCGTAGGAATGGAGCATGGAGGAGGCTTAACGGGTTTGAGAGGGCCTTATTCAAAGCATGCGTGGAGCTAGCTAAGCTACGGGGTGTTTTAGTGAATCCCTCGCTTGTTAACAGGCTTAAAACCATAGCTTTAAAGCTCTTGCAAACCACCAACGCTGGGCTCCTCCAGTCTGGCATGGAATACGCCAAGCACCTGCTTGAAATATATAGAAGGAATGGTGTAGCAGAATGGTTTCCTAAAATCAGAGACCTGCTGAACGACCCTGAATACCTGCTTTGGCTTGGCGTTAAGCAAACATTGATGAGGAGCACCGGATGGGCTGATTTGGAGCTGCCGGGAGACGCTTGTCCACGTGGTTAGAAAACCTTGAAGCACTTGAAACCTTTAACAACGATCCTGCTCCTGCTACTCATAGCGGCTTTCAACATGTCCTCGGCAGTGGGCGAGAAGCAGCTCAGGCTTCAGAGAACGCTTGAGGTAAGGATCCTGCTGAACTCCACGGTTCTAGTAAGGGTCTCATCCACCCCTGGAGCCTACTATTGGCAATACTTTAAGGATTCTTTTTATAATTTAAACAGGTCTTACTGGCATTCTCAAGCAATCGATATGATTATCCAGGCTTTCGGTTTAACGGGTTACCGTGTTCTCGGGGCGGGGGAGGATGAGGCTAAATACGCTTTCATCGTAGAGCTGGTTTTTCAGCTTGAAGACAGCAGGAGATATGTTGAGCGGAACGGCACGTTAAGCATTTTAGACCCATACAAGCCTAGCGGGGAATATTTCTCCTCCGTAAGGGTGGAGTCTGAGGGAAACATGTATGATTGCAGCCCAAGGGATAAGGCTTGGCCGCGCATATGGTACTCCACGCACGAGCTTGAATGGAGGAACGCGGACTTGTCGGACGCTCCTGAAGAGTATGGAATCTGCTTCAAGATTCCTTTACGCATTGCCTCTAATCTTCCACGGGATGTAGCCTGGAGGATCTACCTTAACTCTGAGCCGGTTGCCGATGTTAAGGGGGAGGCTTCTCTAATCTATGTGAATGAGGACGACAAGGTGTCTGTCGACAGAATAATTGAAGACCAAGAAGGGGTTAGATATGTTTGCGGCTTCCACACTCTCCCAGCTGCCCTTGAGGTTAACCGGACGCTTTCGTTCAACTACATTAGGGAATACAGGGTTTCGCTAGACAGCAGGATTAAGATTGAGGCGGTGAGCGTAAACGGCTATCGGCATAACCTCCCTTACGAGTTCTGGACGGCTGAAAACACTTCTTTAAGCGTTTCAGTAATCCCCGTGGTTATTGAAGGCTCCTTCACGAACCATGTGTTCGACGGCTGGGAGGATAGCGACGGCGCGAGGCTGAGTGTTAACTTCACGGTGGGAAGGCCTATGAGGCTGACTGCGGTTTGGAGGGAGGAGTTGAACATCGCCAACACGGTTATCGTGGTTTCTGCTTTAATCCTGGCATTCCTAATACCGGAGTTGAGGAAGAGGGTTTCCGTCGAGATAATCTGGGAGAAGCCCAGTGAACAGACTCGGGAGAGGGATGGGAAACAGCGCCAAGATGTTTAGGGTAAGGGTCTCGGTATCTAGTGGCAAACCCGGCTTGAAAAGGAATCGGGAAATCGACTTTACAAGCCTATTACTAGCACTGGGCTTCATCCTAGTCGTATTAAGCGTGATTGAGATGCTCAGGATCCCGATTATTCACGTCACTGGTGGAGTTCGCTACGAATTGTTCACGATAGGAAGCCCAGTGGTCCCGTATCTCGTAGGGATTACAGTGGTCCCGTTGGTTCTCGAGAATGCTGGCAGAGTGAAACACGTGTTAGTCGTAGCCATTATGGGCATGGTGCTACTAGTGGATTTTACTTTCGGATACTCGTATTCGCTGCCGTTCTCAGTAATGCTCTGGGCAGCTATACTTTTCCCAATGAAACGCGTATTGCGACTAAATAAGATCCTGCAGTACTCTGTAACGCTCGCCACGATATACGTCTGTCTAGTCGGGTTGCATGTTTTAATCAGCCCACTAGTCCCCATGGAGCTCCCGTTCTTAGGCAAATTCACCGAGGTCCTGTGGAAAGCCTATTCGATCCTCAGGTGGCCGGCGATACTGTTATACACCCTCCTGCCCTATGCACTCCTCACCCCGCTTTTCCACGGTTTCATACGGAGCCGTAAACCGGATGTATCCATGAATCCCGAGGAATTTTTTCGCAGAGAAATACTCTCTGGAAGAGCCCTTCAACTCATCCTTATCGCCTCAATGGGGCTTGCAACGTATCTAGCCGCTTACAACTATCTGCCCAGGATTAATCCGAGCGGTTTCCCCACGGGGGTAGACACTGTTTACTACTATGCTCCGAGCTTGAGGAGGATGATTAACAGCAGTGATCCAATAAGGTTTGCTTTCTCGGAGCCCTTTGCGTCAACAAGACCGTTCTACATGCTTTTTCTCTACTCAATCCATAGGCTTACAGGATTAGATTTCCTGCAAACTGTTGAATCTGCCCCCATAATCCTCTTACCACTACTCGTCGCATCCTACTATTTACTTGCCTCCCGCCTATTTAATCTGAGAAGCATGGGAGCGTTGGCAGCAGTCTTAACGCTCGCTGGAATCCAGACTTCTGTAGGAATCTTCACGTCTTATCAAGCCAATTTCCTCGGCCTCATAGTCGCCAATCTCCTCGCAGTCCTCACCCTGACGGTGAATAGCAGGAAGGCCGCCTACCCTCTGGTCTCCCTGCTTTCATTCTGCCTCATGCTTATCCACAGCTGGACCTCCATATACTACGTTGCCACGATATCCGTCGCATTAGCCTACTGTACGGCCAGGGGCAGGGGCGTCGAAGGCTTAGTGAGGATTGCTATAATCGTGGCCTTCGCACTACTCTCCACCCCCTTTGTGAACATGATGCAGCAACCTGTAGAGGGTTCCACGGACCCGTTGCATGCAGCTCAAGCCACCCTCATCCCCATTTTCTCACTAGAGAACCTGCAGGAGTACTGGTTGAATACGCATTCTCTTTTCACCCAATGGTTCCGCGGCTTCATGGCCAACGCGTTCCTGTATATCTTAGCCATAATCGGCATAATGCGGATAGGAAGCACGCCCGAACCCGCGAAGACCTTTCTAGCGGTGTTTCCACTAACCCTTTTCCCCCTCCCGCTGGTCAACTACGTCTTGGGCTCGAGGCTCTACTTCAACATGCCGCTTCAGCTGTATGCCTCAATAGCAATATATCCGATGCTACAGGATAATAGTGTGATGAAGAGAATGATTTCCATCTTTTCCGGTTGCCTTGCGCTCGTCTACTCGATCTTGGCGGTAGCGAACACCGGGTTCTTCCCTATAGGATATGTTGCGATACGTTAAACGGAACCCGGCCGTCATCTTTTTCGCATTAACACTCATCCTATTGGCGGACTATGCACTGTTGCTTGGAGAAGAGAGGGTGCATGATGCCGATGCCGTCGGCAGGTACGTCCAGTACTTGCTAATCATCGGCTGCCTAACGCATTTCTTAACGTCTTTGCTCAGGGGGGGCAGGGAGGTTGTTAAACATAGGATGACCGTGAGAATCCCTGTTTACAGGTTTGAGGAGCTTGTTAAAGCCTTTAAAAATTCAATAATCTTCATCGGGAGGAAACATTGGCAGTTATACGTATGCTTGCCACTCCTATCTTTAATTTCATCCTTCATCTTCTTCCTCCTTGGAGACCCGGGGAAAGCGGCTTTTTTGTTCCACGCGACTTGCCTGCTCATACTGGCGGCGATAATCATGCAGCTCCTGAGGCCTATCGCTCTTCCCAATAGGCCGAGGTACACCATAAGGATTCCAGCCTACGTGCTCAGAGAATATTTTAACAGAAAGAGGATAAGAGTATACGTATCTGAGAATCCCGGGGCGCCATTCATACTGGGCTTCCAATTCCTCCTCATCCTTTGCGCCATATTGCTTGTTGAGGGTGCTGAAGCGATGGCGAATGAGCTCGCGGTTTATGCGTACTACGCGCTCCTCATAGGAGTTTTGCTGCAGATCGTTTCATACGTCAAAGAGAGGCGAAGGAAGGATCCTAAGCATTCTCGTACAACAAGATGAAAAAGCGTGCAGAGCCCTTAATACACGCTAAAAACTTAAAAATAGCTTATCTTTTTTTATGAAGATGAAATTGAATGCCGGTGGAAGCGTGCATACCCACACACCGAGCCGGGAGGGCCTTTCCTTCCAAGGTCTGATTAAGGTTATGCTGAAGGCGTGTAGGAATGGGGGATGGAGGAGGCTTAACGGGTTTGAGAGGGCTTTGTTCAAAGCCAGCGTTGAGCTCGCTAAGCTAAGGGGGTGTTTAGTGAATCCCGCCCTGGTTGACAGGCTTAAAACCATTGTTTCAAAGCTCTTGCAGACCCCTGGCGTTAGGATCCTCCGGCTCGGTAGGGATTATGCTGACCACCTGCTTAGGCTCTACAGCAGAAATGGCGTAGCGAAGCTGATCCCTGAGATTAAGCGTTGGCTGAGGGACCCGGATTACTTGCTGTGGCTGGGGGTAAAGCAGGTGGCTCTGAGGAGCATCGGATTGGGCGTGTTTAACTGAATGGATGCAAGGAATAGGTGCGCCGTAATTCCCCACTATCATGATCTGCGTACCGTTGATTCCTCCGACGAGGACTTGACCCCCAGCATATCTTTGATAATGCCTGCCTACGAGCTGGAGGACAGGATCGCGGAGGCCATTGAGAAGGTGGAGAAAACTGTTTCCACTATAACCGATGAATACGAGATAATAGTTGTCGACGATGGTTCCAAGGATAAGACTTACCGCCGGGCGCTCACCCGGGCTGAGAACCCTCACATCAGGGTCTATAGGCATCCCGTGAACCTTGGGAAGGGGGCGGCGATAAGGACCGGGGTGATGAACGCAACCATGGAGTACACAGTGTTTCTAGATGCGGACATGGATGTTGACCCCGGGGGTTTAAGAAAGATTGTTAAAGCGCTTAGGAGCGGTGACATTGTTGTCTGCTCTAAGAGGCATCCTGGTTCCGTTTACAGGGCACCGTTCGTGAGGAAGCTTCTCAGCGTCTCGTTCAACACGCTGGTGAAGCTCCTCATGGGGATAAGGCTTGGGGACACGCAGACAGGCTTCAAGGCCTTCAGGACTGAAGCGTTGAGGAGGATAATGGGCGCGATAGTCGTTAAGAGGTATGCTTTCGACGTTGAGGTGCTTGCCATAGCCAACATGCTTAAAATGAGGATAGTTGAGGCGCCGGTTAGGATAGAACAGAAATCAATGTTCAGCTTCAAAGCGGCTATGCAGATGCTGATCGACATCATGGGCATATTCTACAGGCTGAGGGTTTTAAGATGGTACCAGAAGAACCTGAATGCTTACGTCAATACGCCGATAGGGGAAGACATATATTACGGGACTCGACATAGTTAGCGTATTGAGAGGGAAGGCTGAGAAGGCTTTCACAGTTAGGGTTGAGGGAAGGGTTCAGAGAGTAGGGTATAGACATTTCATTCTGGATGCTGCCCAAGAGGCAGGGGTCTCTGGCTACGTTAAGAATGAGGACGATGGGTCTGTCACTGTTTTCGCCCAGGGCGACGAGGAGCGTTTGAAAACATTTTGGAGAGGATTAGGGCTCCGCCGCCACCCGTGGTTGTGAAGAGCTTTGTTGAGAAGCCCAGCGGGATTAGGCCGGGACTCAAGTATTTCAGGATTAGGTTCGGCCCCCTAGCGGAGGAGCTGCAGGAAGGCTTCGGATCGATGGAAAAAGAGTTTAGA
>JAFNIQ010000077.1:0-2114 GCA_017601395.1 Candidatus Brockarchaeota archaeon | reverse complement strand
GAGAGGAGTTCAGGGGCTTCGTGGGAGAGTTCAGAGATCATAGGAACGAATTTAGAAACTTCGTGGGAGAGTTTAGGGATTATAGAGGGGAGTTTAGAGGCTTTGTAGGAGAGTTTAGAGACTATAGGAATGAGTTTAGAGATTTCGTAGGAGAGTTCAGAGACTACAGAAACGAGTTTAGAGATTTCGCGAAAAGGACTGACGAAAACTTTAAACTGCCCATGGATAAGTATGGCGAGATTTCGGAGAAGCTGACCCAGATACTGGAGACGCTGCAGAGGGAATCGTTGGAGACGAGGAGAGAATTAACCAGGGCCATAGACACGCTCTCAGAACTCGTCGGGAAACTGGTGGCTGAGAGAGCTGGATCCACTAGCCAGCGACCTGCTCGAGAGGAAAAGGCGTGTGCTAACGACATGGCGAAAGAGGAAAGCGATTTAAAGGGTTGCAGAGTATAGCTTAACATGATGTGGGGACCGAAAGCTTGAGTGCCCTTGATGACGCGTTAGACAGGATCTGTAAAGCTCTGGTTACGTGGGATCCTGATATTGTCGAGATCATTCAGTTCGGGTCTTCAGTTTATGCCCCAAGGTATGCCAAGGATGTGGACTTACTCGTCATAACGGGGAATGAGAAGGATTATGGTGGCTACCTTGATGCTGTGAACCCTGATGACGCTCCTTTTAACGTTGATGTGTTAGTTTTTAATAGGGACAAGGCACCGAAGCGGGAACTCTTGAGGAACATTTTGGGAGCTTTTAAAATACTATATGGTGATGGAAGATGCTTGTTAGAATATGCTAAGACATTAGGTGATCCAACGTTTGACGAGGCTAGAACTTCACTTAAGGCTGCTGTGGACTATATGAACTTAGCAGGGGCTACGGATGATCCATTGCTAAAGGATAGGCACATTAGGGAAGCGTTTGACGCCCTTTTCCATGCCGCCAGAATGGCCTCGATGGTGTACCTTTCAATTGATATCAGCAGGTGGAGTTTAGTTAGGAGAGGACTTCCGAAACAATACAGAAGCGACTTCGAAGCATTCATAAATACTCTGCATTTAAAATATTTCTATAACGGCGAATATCCGAGAGAAAGGCTTGAAGAGGAGTTTCAAATTTGGCTTGAAAGGGTCAAGGATTACGTTAGAAAGCTTGAAGAGGAAAGCCATAGAAAGCTTTAGACATGGCGAAAGGGGAAGGCGATTCAGTAAGCATTGAAAGGCTCCTAATAGACCTGTTGCAGAGAGCGTTTGGGGACAATTTATTAGAGTTGCTCTTCTTCGGATCGGGCAGCGCTACGCCCAAAGTTTCCCTTCGAGACTGTTAAGCAGATCCTTGGAAACTCTTAAAATTCTATGGTTTAACTGGCGTTGCTGGCTTAACCCGGAGATGGGCGGGGCTGAGGTTTTCACGCATGAAGTTGCGAAAAGATTTGTTTCAGCCGGAAACGAGGTTACGCTGTTTACCTCAGAGTTTCAGGGTTGCAGGAGAGAGGAGGTTGTCGACGGGGTTAGGATTGTTAGGGCCGGTGGAAAGTACTCGGTTTACCGGAAGGCTAAAAAATATTACAGGAAGCTTTTTTCAAAAGAGGGTTATGACGTTGTCATAGACGAGATCAACACTAAACCTTTCCTGACTCCTAAGTTCCTAGATAAGGGTGAGAAAGTTCTTGCTTTAATCCATCAGTTGGCCAGAGAATACTGGTTTTATGAAACGCCATTTCCGGTAAGCTACGTCGGCTATTATTTCCTTGAGAACAGATGGTTGAGGAATTATGCGAATGTACCCACAGTAACAGTTTCTGAGAGTACGAGGCGGGACCTTCTGGATTCAGGGTTTAAGAGGGTTTTCATCGTTCCCGAAGGGTTAAACTTCGCTCCTCTGAGCGATGTGCCGGAAAAGGAGGACCATCCTGTAATCGTTTATGCTGGACGCTTAAAGAGAGCTAAGAGACCAGACCATGCTGTTAAGGCTTTCAAGATCGTTAAGGAGAAGGTTCCGCAGGCTGAACTCTGGATTGTTGGAGACGGGTATTTTAGAGAGGAGTTGGAGAAAGATAAGATAGATGGTACGAAGTTCTTCGGCAGCGTCTCCAACCAAGAAAGAAGG
>JAFNIQ010000078.1:7204-7890 GCA_017601395.1 Candidatus Brockarchaeota archaeon | reverse complement strand
AATCCAAGCCAGAGAATACTGTAACATCCACGGCCTATGGAAGGCATAAACGTTCTACAAACCCCCTCTTTTTTATTCACGCGAATAGTTTTAACGTTTTTCAACGTAGCCCCCCATCATGGAAATAATGTATCCTAAACCGACTTTAAGCCTCGACGATAAAGGTGATAGCCTTCCGCCGAAGTACACGCCTCCTCTTCTAAAATACTCCATAAAATCCTCCAAGCTTGGATTATCCGATTCAACAATCGTGTAAGCGTCTCCAACATTCTGAGGATAGTGGGCGTCGCTTCCGCCTACGGTTGGAACACCGAGTTTCGAAGCGACGTTCAACCCCCTATGGACAAAATATCCATGTAATGGATATAGAGCGTTTAATATTTCAACTGCATCTGGCTTACAACGTATCCATCTGTTTAATTTGATTCTTCCAGCGGCTGGATGTGCTAGAACCGTCAACCCACCCATACATCTAACCCATTCTACAAGCTCTTCATAACGTATACGCCTCGTTTCAGAAGGTAGGAGTTCCAATCCTAGTACAAGCACATGTCCTGCATCCGTATGAACCTCATACCCAGGTATTACGAGTAAACCGCTACTGTAAAGTTTAGCTTTAAAATACCCTTTAAGACAATCGTGGTCTGTTATAGCTAATCCATCTAAGCCTTTAAACTTAGCGATTT
>JAFNIQ010000078.1:0-7139 GCA_017601395.1 Candidatus Brockarchaeota archaeon | reverse complement strand
AAAGAAAACAACGCCTTTAAAACCTTCTGGAAGCTAACCTTATAAGCATTGTAGCTTTTAAAAACACGGGCTATTGCATTTTGAATCGGTAAGACTAATATTTACCCTATCAGATTATAGGATTACTGCAAGCGGTTGAACGGATCATGGCAGACCATTGAGGTGGGGATTTTGAAGATTGCAGATAGCGTTTTAGATTTGATCGGAAATACACCGATGGTGAGGATAAACAAGTTGACTAGAGGAGACGATGCATCCATTTTAGCGAAATTGGAGAAGTTTAACCCCGCGGGGTCGATCAAAGACAGAATGGTGAAATATATGGTTGGAAAACTGGAGAAGGAGGGGAAGCTGACTAAAGGCATGACAATTGTTGAAGCAACCTCTGGTAATACTGGGATAGCTTTAGCTATGATCGCCTCTGTTAAAGGCTATAATGCTCTAATAGTAATGCCTGAGTACGTTGGCGAAGAGAGGAAAGCCATGGTGAAGACGTTCGGCGCAGAGATAATGCTTACTAAAGACGAAGTTGAAGCCATTGAGATTGCACGCAGAATGGTTGAAGAAAACCCTGGGAAGTACATTCTACTGGGTCAGTTTAATAGCGCTTTAAATCCGTTGGCACACTATGAAACCACCGGACGGGAGATAATTGAGCAGACTGGTGGCAAAGTAGATATGTTGGTCGCTGGTATTGGAACAACCGGGACAGTCGTTGGAGTCGGAAGAAGACTGAAAGAATTCAATCCAAATATTAGAGTAGTAGCAGTGGAGCCTATGGAGGGGGAGAAGATCCTAGGCTTAGCAAACTTGAAAGAGCATACTCCTCCAATATTCGACGCGTCGGTCATAGATGAAAAAGTTAACGTAAGCCTTAGAGAAGCGGTTGAAATGACTAGGAGACTTATAAGAGAAGAGGGGCTTTTCGTCGGTATATCTTCAGGAGCCGCGATGCACGTTGCAGTTAGAAAAGCCAGAGAATTGGGAAAAGGGAAGACAATAGTCGTTATACTGCCGGATTCCGGAGACAGATATATCAGTAGTGGTTACCTGTTGGATAGAGACCCGGGAAAACCTAATATTGATTCATCGAATATAAAGCCTTAATGAAATAAAAATAAGAGTGTATCTGAAAGCTATAGTTCTTCCTTCTTCTTCTCAAGCCACTCTTTAATGAATTTTAAGTTTGCCACGGTCGTGGGGAGGAAGCCTGAATAGGGTAGGCTTGCCCGGTATCCTTCCTCCACTCCTCTTATAATATCATCGATGTTTTCCCTAGACAGGTTTTTCATCTGCTTTTTAAGCTCTTCAAAGTTTTTTATCGCCATTTCAGCTTCAGCTGAGAAAAACCTATACTGGCTTAACTCTTCTATACATTCATCAATTTTCTTTTCGATTTCCGACATATTCCCACATTTTTATCTAAACCCAGCCTGTATTTAAATTTGCATACAGCTCTAAACTCCCAATGTCAGACATAGGTTTCACTTGATACAGTATCCGTAGAATAAGAGACGTTAAATATCTTCCATGCGTATTATAACGTGAGTGTTTCCCTATGTCTGATGCTCTCCCTCTTAAAGTGAGAAAAGCCATTAAGATCGCTAGGAGTCTCGGCTATGACTGTGAAGATATATCGCCAAGGGAGTTTTACGACTACATGACTGGTAAAACGGTCAGCGGTGATAGAATAACACTGGAAGAAGTTTTACGTAGCGAGTTTCTAATGGTGCATGAAATCGTTGAGATAAGCGAATTGAAGAAGAAAGGCATAACAATCGACAACACGACAGTCGTCAATCGCCATTCAAAGACCATTTATGAAGCCCATCTTACAGCGATGGAATATGAGATTAAGCATGCGTTCAACAAGGGAGACCTAGCGTATGTTAAACTGAGGCTAATACACGTAAGAGAATGGTTGGACGATGAAAACCTACCTAAGGAGCTGATTCAAAAGCTTAAATCGATAATAGAGAAACTCTCTGAAAACCGATGATTTACATCTCCTTACATTGATGAACGTGATAAAAGACTTTAACAGAAAAATGAGCAACTATTTATTATAGTGACCCGTGACTCCATAGTTTTTCGAAGAATGCGTAAAACCTGTAAACCGAGATTAATAACTTTTTGTCTTGTCCAATAACGTGTGAACCTGTCCACTTCATAATGGATCCATCTTTCAAAGTTACGGCTATACATTCGGTTAGTCGCTACTAATTGAAATGAGAAATTAAACTTGAAAAGAAAAATAGAAGAGCTAATAGGTGGGTTTTCGCTGTCAAGTAACTCTTATGGGTTTTCCCTCTTTAGCAGAGAGGTCTGAAGCAAAGATCACTCTATGCGTTACTGCGGCGTCTTTCAAGTCTGGAAATGGCTTCTTGTCGTTTAATATACAGTCTACGAAATGGTTTATCTCACCCTCGAAGGGGTGGTGTCTCACGTCACCGCTATCTGGCAATATTGTAGGAATCGTTGCATAGTTTGTTTGACCAGGAAACTTGTGAGAAAAGACCTGGTTATTCCTGATCGTTCCCTTGGAGCCGAATAATTCAATATTGAAGATGTATGGAGTTTTACAGTCGAGAGAAGAAGCGACTTTCCCTACTGAGCCATTATCAAATTTGATTAGAGTTACGCTTGTAGGATCATACTCGTACTCTTTAAAATCTGGGTTACTACTCCTCGTAGTAAAAGAGAACACTTCAACAGGCTTTCTTCCTATAAACCATAAAAGCGCGTCTACAGCGTGGCATCCAGCGGAGAGAAGACTACTCCCTCCAACATCTCTTTTGATATTCCACTTGTACTGTTTATACCATGGACCGATTCCATGGAAGTAATCGACCTCTCCGTAGTAGATTTCACCAATCGCATCGTCTTGCAAAAGCTTATCGATCGTCATGAGAAGCGGATTCCAGTGTAGGACGAAGCTGACAAGAGTCTTTACTTTGTTCCTATCCACCGCTTCAATCATCCTGTTTAAGTCTTCTTCGTTAAGTGCAACGGGTTTTTCAATTAAAACATGCTTCTTATGCTCAGCTGCAATAATCGTTTCTTCTGGATGCAGGTTATTGGGAGTACAGATGGACAGAATATCAATATCTTCTTTTTCAAGCATCTCCTCTAAATCGATGTAAATCTTCGCCGAATAACCATACTCTTTCAGTTTTCTCTCCGCTGACTCTTTTGTCCTCCCACATACAGCAACGAGCTCCGTATACTGATTAGCCTTATAAGCCGACATATGTTCGCCGGAAACCCATCCTGTTCCAACAACCGCCACTTTTAACTTCTTCATTTTCTACCTCACAATTCTCGTATAGTTTAAGCGATTTATATTTTTCATTCCTACTTCTTCTCGTTAATCTCTCACAAGAACTCGTAAGGCTTTTATCGTTAGAATTATAATTCCAGAAATATGTCTATTGTGGCGAAGCCGACCGTATTGGTGGATGAAGGTAAAAGCCCCTACCGCATAATCATACCTGCGGATGCAGTACCGTCGGAACGCTATGCTGCTGAAGAGCTACAGAAATACTTAGAGCATATTAGCGTTGTGAAGCTACCCATCGTTACAGATGATCAACCGATGACGCAGTGTGAAATCCTACTCGGCGATAATAAGCATCTACGAAGCTTAGGGTTACAGGTCGACTTAGCTAAGCTTGGCTCAGAAGGCTTCCTGCTTAGAACATTTAACGGCTATCTTATTATCGTCGGCGGTAGACCACGTGGAACGCTCTACGGTGTTTACGCTCTACTGGAGGAGAAGCTCGGCGTCCGCTGGTTTACCCCTGAAGTGGAGTATGTGCCAAAAATGACACGTGTTGAAATCCCTCCTCTGAACGAGATGCGGAAGCCAGTTTTAGAGTATCGAGAAGTCTTCTGGACTGAGATGCTGCAGGATGCCGATTTCGCAGCCCGTCATAGGTTGAATGGCCACCATTACCAATTGACTGAGAAACACGGTGGACGAGCAGTCGTATTCTACCCGTTTGTACACAGTTTTGACCAGCTAATACCCCGTGAAATCTGCGAACAACACCCAGATTTCTGGCCAATGGTGGATGGCAAGCGTGTCAGCGGATATGTTCAAAGATGCTTATCCAACTCTGAGCTTGTTAAAATCGCGATTGAACAGGTGCGGGAATGGTTGAAAGAGCATCCCGATGCAACGATCATCGATATTTCACAGAACGATACAGGCAAGTGGTGTCAGTGTTCAGAATGTAAAGCATTTGACGATGCTGAGGAGAGTCCAGCCGCGTCTATCATTAGGTTTGTCAACACGATCGCTGAATCCATCGAGCGAGACTATCCGAATATCCGCGTAGAAACGCTCGCCTACCAGTACAGCCGCAAGCCTCCGAAAACCCTACGTCCACGTAGAAACGTCATAATCAGGCTTTGCTCCATCGAGTGCTGCTTCTCCCACCCGTTGGAAAGCTGCCCGTCAGAGGAGAATAGGAGTTTCAGCGAAGACATTGAAGCTTGGCGGCAGCTGTCTCCGACGCTATATGTCTGGGATTATACGACCAACTTCGCCCACTACCTTCAACCATTCCCAAACCTTGAAGTACTACAATCGAACGTAAGGTTTTTCGTTAAACAAGGTGTAAAAGGCTTGTTTGAGCAAGGCAACTATTCTCCAGGTGGAAACGGAGAAATGGCGCCGTTAAGAGCTTATGTTTTGGCGAAGCTTCTTTGGAATCCTGAAACAGATGTGCAGAAGCATATCGACGATTTTCTAAACGGCTATTACGGCAGGGCAGCCCATGTCATTCGAGCCTACATAGAACTACTACATCGGAAGGTTAAGGAGAAAAAGGCTCACGTTCATATTTTTGACCCACCGACTTCACCGTTTCTAGACGATGGATTTCTGGAGGAAGCTGAAAAGCTATTCGATAAAGCGGAACAGCTAGCCGACAACGAGGAGGTTCATTTCCGCGTACAGGTGGCACGTCTACCAGTCTGGTACGTTAAACTGGCGACGAACCGAGTGAAAGGAGAGAAACGGTTAAAACTGCTCCGCAGCTTTCTCGAAATTGCCCGCAAGGCTGGTATTACCCATATCAGTGAAAGCATGAAATTGGATGATTGGGCGGAGCGAATGAGTAAGGAATAATTTAGGAGTTTTCTCGTTGCTATTATAAGTGTGGCTAGTGTTGTGTTGTTGGAGCTATTACTACGCCTCTTACTGGCGGCTTGGGGCATCCTGGTGCCCCTAGGTCAACGATGAATTTGGTGAAGAAGATTTTCAACGTAAAAGCAACAAGATTGGAGCAGGATGATGTTAGAGAGTGGGTTGAGGAAGTTGTTGATAAGGTGATTAAATTTGCCTAATGTAATAGAGATGATGAGCAGGAAGGAGAAAGAGCTTTTGAAAGCAATCCAAAACCTTTCTGAGAAGACAGATGGTTTCACAAAGCCTCGCTAATGCATAAAATGACATTCCACCAAGACTGAAAGAGAGGGCAAAAGAGATATTACCTCATCTAAAAGTGTTGAAGTTAAAAATTCAGGAGAAAATTATTCCTGAGTTAAAAAGGGCTATATTCTTAAATAGCTGGAAGGAAACATTTGCAACGACAAGCTATTCAGAGGACGATAAGGAAAGGGTTATTGAACAGCTAGAAAAAATATTGCTAATACTCGTTAAAGGGGAAACGACCAATGATGAGTTAATGAAGTGAGAAGCAAGGACTGAGAAGAATAAGCATAAACAAACTAGTAGAAGAACCTAAGTGTCGTTTCCTTTATCTCAAGCTGGCCTCTGTGAGAAATGCTATAGGTAGCTCTCTCAGCTCTTCTATTCTATCGAGCATCTCCTTCTCCGGCCTTAGAAAGAGTGCTTTTGCCTGGAGCTTTATTGCGGTAGCTATTACATAGCAGTCTGATAGAGCTATTCTAAGCTTTTTCCTGAGCTCTCCGACTTCAACCGCTATGTCTGGTGCTACCTCTACTGTCTTAGCTCTCGTAGTAAGCCACTTAACGAAGTTCAGCGCTTCCTCGTTGGGCTTCTCAACGCCAGCCAGCTCGTAAAGTCTAGATGCTACATATATGAGCTCTGAGACTGTAATGGGTGTTACGTATAGCTTTACGTTCTTCTTCAGCACGTCGTTAAGCAGCTTCTCAACGGCGCTTCTATGAGGTGAACCCCTTACTATATACTCTACTAGAACCCCCGTATCAACCACGTACGCCTCTAAGGATTCTCTTAAACTTCTCCTCCTCAAGCCTACTCTCCTCGCCTAGTATCTCTTCAACAATGCGGTGGTCTATATCGACAATTCTTGGCTTGAGAGGTCTTATCACTATCTCCCCCTTCCTAGCCTCAACAGCCACCTCACCTTCACCTATACCAGCAACCTCTCTCAGAGACTTCGGCAGTATCAGCACGCCTTTATTCCTTACTTTCAGTACAACTCTGACCACGTATTCACCAACGACATTATGGTTAACTAACCTATAAAGTTTAACTTATAAGGTTTATCAACTATTCCCAATCATTTTAACTCCTCCTTATAGATGCAATCATATTTCATTTAAACTCGAATCATAAATTTTTTCGTCTTAAGGATGCATCTGAAACATCATAATCTGGAATTCTAGTATCCTCCCCATACCACAGTTTGTAACCTCTCCTCTTCAAAAGATTCAAAGATATTTCCCTTCCCCTTCATCTCTTGCTGAGCAGTTGAAATAGTGACCCTGTAGCCACAAAGGCGTGCGTATGTCCAGCAGAAAGGGATTGATGGCTAGGCGTATTCTGCTTCCCATTTGATGCACCTGATGGGCCATCTGATCGAAGACATCCCATCCGAGTTTTGGAGGGAAAATGTCACCCCAGACGAATTCTCCGAATCTCTTCCATCCGTTTAAGTTTGGTGGCACGGGCATCTGGAAGAACTCTTGATAGCTTCTTAGTCTCTCAACGAATTCGTCGTATGTCTGATTGTGAAAGCTGTCGAGACGACATAGACCGTGCTGATCTGTACTCAGCTTATACCATTTAAGGGAGACGAATACGCATCTAAAATGGCAATAACAGTGAAGGAGGAGCTATGATCGAAATCGAGCCATTTAAGTAACTTTGCATTTGAGCTTAAAGTTGATAACAGGTTACAAGA
>JAFNIQ010000076.1 GCA_017601395.1 Candidatus Brockarchaeota archaeon | reverse complement strand
TTGGTAAAGAATAGTTTTTAAGCATAGTTGCGATGTGATGTCTTCTTAAGTAGAGGAGCATCAGGTACTTTTTCAGGGGGTCTTTTGGCGTCATCCCCCCTCCCCCTCCATAGTGATATACGACGGCTTCCGGAATCACTGCTACTTTATATCCTGCAAGCCATATCCTCCAGCATAAATCCGTCTCCTCATAATACATGAAATATGCGGGGTCAAATAACCCTATTTTTTCTACGACGCTTCTTCTTACAACTATGGCTGCTCCATTTATATGGAAGGTTTGGCTTACTGAATCATACTGCCCATAATCATAATCGTTAGAACCAAGAAACCAAGTCCTGCCGTAGTAATCCATAATTCCCCCGACAGCATCGATCTTTTTCTTATCTTTCATGCTTCTGATTTTAGGTTGGGCTGCCCCTATAGAAACATCCTTCTCCATTCTCCGAATGATCTTCTCTAGACAATCATACTCAATTTCTGTGTCATTGTTAAGGAAGAAGATAAATTCAGAACTTGGACTAGTATACTTATAACCTATATTACAACCCATAGCGAATCCGTAATTCTTGCCCAGTGGAACAATTTTAAATCTAGGTTCCTTAGAGAAGTTTTTCTCCAAATATTCAATGCTACCATCCTTCGAACCGTTATCAACAAGTATTGTCTCAAAGTCTCTATAAGTGGAGCTTAACAGCGATTTTAGACAAGTTTCTAAAAACCTCAGTCCATTATAATTTAGTATAACTACAGATATACGTGGCTCTCCCATCTCGTTTTGAGCTTTAACGTTAGAAGTGAAGTATTTTAACATACTGGTTGCCTGATGCCTGCTTCTCTTTTTCCATTACTTAAGGTTTCTTTGCCCTTTTATGAGTTAGCATTCCGTAGAGATATCCGATTAATACAAGGGGCCTCAGCCTAACTAAAGAGTGTAAAAAAGTTCTAACAAGCCCTTTTCGCTGGACATATCTCGCCATTCCTGCGGAAAACTGTGCTCTAACAGTCTTTTTCAGAGTCACTTCACGGGTATGGTAAGCCTTGGATTTAGATGTAATTTTAACTCCATATCCGAGTTTTAAAGCCTCGTCCTGAAAATACGTATCAGGAGCAGGCACATCAGCAAACCCTCCGATCTCATCTAGTATGGTTTTTCTTATGAGTAAGGCGCAGCCCCTAGGTCTTCTTGAAGGAGATAGAGCGTAAGTTTTTTCCCAAATGGATAGAAGTTTTCCAATAATTGTTCTGCTTTTTGTCATTATTTTTCCGCCTATGCAGGCATCTTTATCTCTGATCTCGGATAGCAGGGCTTCAAAGTAATCAGGTTCTAACACCACGTCTGCATCGACTATGGCGTAGAACTCTGAGTTAATGTATTGTCTTGCTATCTCAAGGTTCTCAGCATACGAGTTTTTCCATTTGCTATCTTTTTTTTCTATGATTTCGATCGGGAATCCTCTGGCTATTTCTCCAGTCCTATCGGCACACCTATCAAGCACTAGAACCACTTTCTCAGGTTTGGCTGTTTGAAGGAAAATCGATTCTAAAGCCTGTTTGATATATTTCTCCTCGTTATGCGCGCACATGACGACACTGTAGGACATTGCTTTACGTTCCAGTCTGAACCATAATAAGATTTTTATGGTGAGTTTAAGTTTTCTCCATGCCCCTAGTCTTTTATATCTTCAAGAAGAGTAAGTGAACTCCATATTCTTGTCCTAGATATTGTTGAAAGATTTGGGTCTTGACTTACTTCATCTAGAACATTTATGGCTGCCGCCGCCCTTATTCCAGGGGTAGTGGTTTTCTTAGACAGGCTGTTAATAACCTCTTTAATACTGTTTCTTATGTTTCTGGGGGTTGTAACGTCGTTCACTACGAAGCTCAGCATTTCCACTGCCTTCATGATTTTCTCCTCGTTTTCAACATCCTTTTTCCGGGGCGTTTTAGACAATTTCCCCTCCTCCCGTCGAATGCAGGGTAATAAGCCCCCGGTTTCAATATATGTTTTTCTACTCTCTTTAAATACTTGGTTTATAGAAGAAAATTGGATAGTATGGCTTACAAGAAGTTCGACGTGAAGAGGATGGCGGAGGCGCTTCAAAAAGGGGCCGTGATGATGGCGGTTCACTGCGAAGCCTGCGGAGCCCCATTGTTTAGGTATAAGACTGGGAGGATAGAGTGTGTCAACTGCGGCCGGCTTTACCGTTATGCCTCAGGCTCTGGAAGCGTTGAGGAACTGTCCAAGCTAGAATATAACAGGGAGGAAGCCCTCTCTCTTTTAAGAGAGGTTGAGAAACACCTGTTTAAGGTTGAAGACGAGCTTAAAATGAAGAACATCGTCGAAGCTTTGAAAAAGATAAGGGAAGAGCTTGCGGGAACAGGTTAAAATGGCGGCTTCAAACCTCTTTAAAGCAGATTCGGAGGGGTTCATTGTACATCCTTTGATAAGGAGTGGAAAAGTACGTGCAAGGAGCTACCAGGTTAACATCTCGTTAACCGCTCTCAAGGACAGTACTCTAGTAGTTCTTCCTACAGGTCTTGGGAAAACCGTTATCGCCCTCCTAGTTGTTGCTGAAAAGCTTCGGGCAAGTGAGGGCGTATGTGTTGTTCTAGCTCCTACTAAGCCTCTTGTAGAGCAGCATTACAATTTTTTCAAGGATTGCTTGAGAATTGACCCGGATCTTCTTGCCCTTTGGACTGGGGAGACGCCTGTGGCGAAAAGGGTCTTCACCGACTACAGGCTAGTCTTCGCAACCCCGCAGCTATTCAGAAACGAGGTTCTGAAAGGAAACGTTCAGCTTTCGCGTGTAATACTGATAGTTTTCGACGAGGCCCATAGGGCCAAGGGCAATTACGCTTACATAACTATTGCCCAGCGCTATGCTTCAGAATGTCCTTCTCCACTGATGCTGGGGTTAACCGCCTCACCGGGTTCCGGCAGGGAGGATATTGAGGCTTTGATGAGAAACCTCGGCATGAAAAGCCTAGAATTCAGGACGCGGAGTGATAGTGATGTTACTCCCTATGTTAAGAGGATTGAGTATCATCTTGTACCGGTACCTTTAAACCCGTTGGTGAAAGAAGCCAGATCGCTTATCCAAGGATTTATTAATGATCAGATTGATCGGGCGCTTAAAGCATTCCCATGGGGGAAAAAACCGAGAAACTTCACTGAAATAACGGAGATGATTAACGCGATTAAAGACCGTCCATTTCTAGATAAGCCGGAGCTCGTGGATGCTTTGAAAAACTTGGCTAGGGCCAGGTATCTTATAATAGCTCTAGAAAGGCTGGATCTACTTGGTCCCAAATACTTCCTCCAATTCATAAACAGGATAGTGGAGAGAACTAGGAAACCCGGTTCACCCAAATACTTGTCTCAAATAATCACAGATAAGAGGATGCTTGATGCGGTTGAGCTTCTGAGGCTCCAGAAGGATAACGCGAAGCTCCTAAAGCTCATCGAGATTTCTAAGAAGGAGCTTGAATCCGGGGTAAATAGGATAATAGTGTTTGTAAGCTACCGCGCAGCCTCGAAAGACATAGAGAAGGAGCTCTCCTCGGTTGAAGGTTTGAAAGTCACTAGGCTGGTGGGCCAGGCTTCTAAGATCGGCGACAGGGGGCAGTCTCAGAAGGAGCAGGACGAGGTTCTCTCCAGATTCAAAAAGGGAGAGTTCAATGTTTTAGTGGCGACGCAAGTCGGCGAGGAGGGGCTCGACATCTCCTCTTCAGACACGATCATCTTCTACGATAATACTCCGAGCGGGATAAGGTTTGTTCAGAGAGTAGGTAGGACAGGCCGCAACGCGCCCGGCAAAGTATATATTCTATACTTCCAGGATACTCGTGACGAACAGTATCTCTGGATTGCTCGCCGAAGGGAGAGAAAAATGCTGGAGGAGATGAGAATGATTCAGAGGCGAAATGAATCGATGAAGGAGCCTAATTATGCTTTAACCAGGTTTATCACATCGGACGAGGCTGGTGAAGATAAGTTGAGCATAATAGTTGACAACAGGGAGTCGGCGTGCCCCGTCGTCAATGAGCTCGCCCGACTGGGGGTTAAGATTACTTTCAGCCAGCTAGACGTCGGTGACTATGTTCTTTCCGAGAGGGTGTGTGTTGAGAGGAAGACGGTTAACGATTTCACGTCGTCAATAATGGACTCAAGGCTTTTCCAGCAGGCTAAGCTGCTGGCAGACTCCTATGAAATACCTGTCTTGCTGATAGAAGGAAAAGACGTGTACAGCCCGTCGAGCAATATTCGGCCCAGTGCGATAAGAGGAGCTATTGCAGCGCTAATAACAGGTTATAAGACTGTTCTACTCTGGTCCAGAGACGCTAGAGAGTCTGCAGAACTTATTTACGCTATAGCCCTAAGGGAACAAAAGGAGCTTAAGAAGCATCTTCAGGTTAGAGGTGAGAAGAAGCCTGAAACCATTGCGGACCAGCAGGTTTTCCTTCTCTCAGGCTTACCATTGGTGGAAAGGACTACAGCTATAAGACTCTTAAAATACTTCAAGACCCCCTTAAGGGTTTTCAACGCGAGCGAGCAGGACCTCCAGCAGGTTAATGGAATAGGCGACGTTAAGGCTCGCAGGATAAGAGAAGTCCTAACGAAAGAATTTGACGAGGAGGACTTGACTAATTAAAAGGTTTTTTACAAAAACTTCTTAAACAAATGCTAATTTAATTTTGAAGGAAGATTGTGAAATTTAGGCTATGTTCGTGGTCTTCTGAATTTATTACCATTTGATATGTTCCTTACCGAGTAGTTTCGCTATTTTAGTCTGACAAATCAATCAGCCTATTGAAGAAGCTTTGGCTCATCCTTTAACCCCCTCTATTAAGGTATTCTATATATGGATTCTTATAACTTTCCACCATCTCTGGATACGGCCACTCCTCGATTATTTTCTCGGGGAATCATACGATGACTATGATGACTCTAAGTTAAAGCTGTATTTAGCATGACTCTCGGCACCTCCACTCTCAAGGTACTTGATCTCATCAGGTTCCACTTAGTATCTATCTCAATTTCTTTAATGAGGTAGGATGCATCGCCGTATTTGATTCCCAGCTTAGAATCCTTCTGATAGAAAGAGAGCACGAGATTTTACCCTCTATGTTCACTCCCTCGACTTCGTCCACACGAATCTCTCCCTCGAGAACATCCGTTTGTAACAGTTTAAACCATAGCTTTCTCCACCAGCTCTATCTTGTTGTTATAGAGGTTAAGCTTCATCTCGACTTCACTGATCAAGAACTCCTTTGGGAAGAAGAGCCTGTAATCGAAGAACTCAGCCTTGGTTACCAGAATCTCTGCCCCGTTCTTGCTTATCTCCGTTAAAACGTGGTCAACCTGATCACTCGGTATGACGACGTCATCCGATTCCGCTAAGCTCTAGCCTCTCATCTCCGTTTATGCGAAAGAGCTTCTTCACCTCGTCTTCTCTTAAAACTCTCTCGCATAGGAGGCTTGGTTTAACGTCGAGGAGCATGTACCTTGCCTCCGGAACCTTTGAAGCTGCTTCCGAAATGCTGCTCGCGTTCTCAAGCCTCAGGGTGAAGCCGTTTGGAGAGACCGGTATTAGGCTGAGCCCGTTAAAGTAGTTGAAAACAGGGGGGAGCTAGATCAACCCTCATCAGGTAGAGCTTAACGTGCGTCGCAGCCTCATAGCCTGGGACGAAGACCCTCCTGGTCTCCTCATAGCCTTCAACCTCTACGAGATACGTTCTCCACTCCTCCGGGGTTACGAAGTTCGTGGTCGAGATTGTCGTGAGCGAAGTGCTAGTACGCCTCTTGTCTTCGAGGTCATGGTAGACCGCTGTGACGTTTACTTTAGCTATTGGCAAGAGGAGCCTAGTTATTATGTTTCCCTTCCAAGTATGCCAGACCCTTCCCACATCGAGCTCCTTCTCCTCAACGTCGCCGGTTATGAATAGCCTGACGTTCCTGGCCTCTTGTCCACCATTATTGACCAAGGTTATCGTGAGGTTTGCAAATTTAGCCAAGGCCTTGGCTTCAATCTCGACCCTCAGCTTGGGAGCTTCGGGCAAAACCGTTACCTCGTAGGTTACCGTTTTCCTGCCGTTCCAGAACACTACATCCAAGTTCTTGGGCTCGGCGACGGCGAAATAGATGGTAATTTGGTAGACTCCGGGTTTCTTAGCTTTCAGGTATAGGTATATCGCTGGGCATCCCGGGCCATATATGACTGCTGGAGGAGGAGCCCAGGCTTCAACGCGTCCTTGTCGGAGAAGCTTACTCCAAGCAAGACGCGGAAGTTCTTAGCTTCCTGAGGATTCCTTATCTGAGCGCTTACCGTTATGATATCTCCTACTTTAACCCTAGTTGGAGAAATCGAGGTATCGACCACAAGGGGATCGTAGGCTGGAAGCAGGACCCTGAACTCGCTCACCTGTGACTCCACCACTTCACGCGTCTCCTCGAAATGCCCCGGCACGGCGACGATGAAGTTTTCGAAGCCGAAGTGGCCTTGGCTTAAGTTAGAGAAGAGCCCTATGTTTATCCTAGCCGTCTTGTTGAATATTTCCCCGGTCCTCAGGTCCATGATAGTGAAGGCATAGGCATCTGGGTCGATGGTCCTAACTAAATACGTCCTTCTTTTAGGATACCTGTGGAGCACGTGGAAGAGGTTTGTCCCATTGCTCTCATACCTTATTGAGCTCGCGGTAACATCCTTCCCCAGACCATCAACCACCCTATAGGGAATTTCTACGGATATGCTTCCATCGTCGCTTCGAATGACTCGAGCTTCATCATACTTCGGGATTAACGTGTAGTTTTTGAGCTCATAGCGTATTCGCGTCGGCAGCCTCAGGGTATCATTGGCATCGATTATGGCCTGGCGAATTTCGCTCTCGGAGCAGCCCGTCGAGACTAGTTGGGCTATGAAGAGCCAGAGCCTCTTGGCTAGCTCAACCGGAAACCCTTCGGGTATGATGAAGTTGGCCTCGGTCGCCGAACCGCTCGGTATTCTCCCCTTCTCAAGCTCTCTTTCTATCTCTTCAAGGGCGGTTAACGCATCCGCCTCCCCTCCATGGGCTTGAAGGCGGAGTATTGCATCGAAGTGTGAGGTCACTATGAGGATTGAGATGACTATGGGCAGTGCCCTCTTAGGCATCCCTATCCACTCCCCTCATTCCTTAGAGGTCGGGCTTGTATAGGTCCTCTTTTTAAGAGGGCAATGAACAAGAGGACCGTGGAGAGCCCTAGGAATCCCGTTAAGAGCCTCATTGCGTTGAGCTCTCGGGTTAGCTTCTCAACTTCCTTAGCTTCCTTCAACCACTTTTTCTCATAGGCCTCGAGCGAGGCCCTCAAGACGGTCACATCAGTTTCTTCGCCTCCAAGCACATGCTCTGAGGCCTCTTGCTTCAGCTTGGAGTTATTCAGCATCGCCCTCAGGGACTCGCTCTCGTCCCTAAGCCGGAGGTATTTGGAGAAGAGGATTTCGCCGAGCTTAACGACTAGGGTTGTGGTCGAATTCAATGTCTTAGCTCTTAGCTTAAGCTTAGCTAGCTCCTTGAGACCAGAAAGCCTCGGCCAATCGACAACTACTTCGTACAGCTCTCCTTTACGCACTACTTTGCAATCCACTGTTTGAGGGCCTCTTTGAAGAACCGCGCTAATCTCGGTGACGTTGCTCCTAGTGATTACTCTGAAAAAGATTCTTAGGACCTCCTCCTCGACGAAAATGGAATCGGGGATTATTTCAGCGAAGTCAGTTGCCTCTTCCCCCTCAACCCTCATCATCGCATTTCCCCTATCATACCTCTTCGTTTCTTGCCTGTAACAATCAACAAGTAGACTTCTGCCCGAGACTGTATCGTTATCTATGGCGATCCAAAGCTGGGTCCCATTAGGCTCGAGCATGGGATAGACGCAGACGTAGAAATCGCCCTTCACTACAACACTCGGTAATGGAATCCTGGTCCAATCCAGGGTTGCATTCTTAAAGTAGTTGGAAACGAGAATGGAAGCCCTAAAAATCACATTAAAATCACTCTCCCTCACCTCAATAATGAAAGGTTTCTCGCTCTTGATTATCGCGAAGCCGTAGATTAGGATTGCGGTTATCCTCCAACGGGAGATGGGAGGGGTGAACCTAACCGCTATACTATTAGGGTAGTAGTCGCTCCAGAATCCTTCGGCTCCGCCGTCATCGTAGGTCAGCCCGATGGTCGTCGCAGACGCATTAATGGA
>JAFNIQ010000074.1 GCA_017601395.1 Candidatus Brockarchaeota archaeon | reverse complement strand
AAGTAGAGACTGGACTCACGGGGCTGCGGACGAGTTAATGGAGGTTCTTGAAAGCATGTATTACAGTTTAAGTTCGCCGGAGGATAAGGAGGCCTTTAAGACAGTTATTATGAATCACCAGGAGTACCTTAAGAAAACCGACATTATATACGGATTGGCTTCAGGCGAGTTTCTGGCTTTCGTCAGCCCAGACGCGTCCTTAGAGGGCTTGCCCGAGTGGGAGGCTATTCTCCGCATGTATAGGCGTCTTCTTCTGCCTGTTCGAAAGCTTATCACACGCGATCCACTCGCCCCCGAGTTCTTCAAGAAGTTGAGGAGCATGGATGTGGCAAAGTATCTTGACGTTTCGCCAGAAGGGGCGATAGGCATGGATCGCGTCATCGCATATGTCAGGACAATTCCTAATGATAGGAGGTTCGAAACGATTACGGTAACGTTCAATGCGCTTCTCTCAGTAGTCTTAAATCATCTGGAAGACCCTTCTTTGTTCGAAAACTATCTGGGAGTGATTAGAAGGATCTTCATGCTTAATTCTGGAGTTAAGGGTGCTTGGAAGACCTATCATTCTCTGGTTGACAGGCTGACGGTGGAAATGGGTAGGCCGCGGATAACCAGGCTTGTCCACATGGAGGACAGTGACGCCAGGGATTTGAACGCTTTCTCAGAGGCCTTCGGCTTGACGCACGATAAACTCATCCGTAAGAAAATACTTTTAGAATACAATCCGAAATACCTTTACGAGCCCTATGTGGCTAAGGCTGTGCGCGAGATTTACGCGAACACTGAAAGATGCGTCATGCTTCTTAGGCCTGCGAGCGGAGTATTGTCGCAGATCCCTGCTTTAGAGAACGTTAAGATCATACCCGTGGTGACTATGGGCGCTAAGCCTGGTGAAAGCGTTTCCTTTGACGATGTTACTCAAATGATTAACGCTATCAACAGGTCTCTGGATTCAGAGATGCACACATGGATTATTCTAGACATTTCCGACATGATTCTCTCAACCAGCATGGAGCAGGCGTACGCTTTCGCCAGGCACGCGATCGAGCTTGTCTCAGCAAAGAATGCTTCAGCAATATTTATGCTGAACGAGCCTGCTCACGATCTAAGTGTTAAGACGGCTTTTGAAGGATTGTTTTCAACAATACTCCAGGTGGCTGAGAAGCCGAGGCTTATAAAATTAGTGTAACCAAAAGTCGTACGCCTGCCAGTCAAAAGAGATGGTGTAAAGGGATTCACCTAGATATTTCCGCTTTTTTCAACTCTTCGTAGAGTCCCCTAGCCCTACTGTCCTCTTCAAAATGCCTCCTTATCGGCTTAACCATCCTGTCGATCATGTCCGCCACAGCGTTTTTCAGGTCAAGCGGGTGGAGTAGACCCTTAACATACGCTGACTCCAGCTCCTCGTACGTGTGGAACTCCACGGGCCCCCCATACTTAGAGGGCCTCTCGACGCGGAAACTCTTGAATTTCCTGAAGACTATGTGTCTAGTCCAGTCTAGTATCGGGTTGTTCTCCGCAACCCTCTCAGGACAGTAGGCTGATAAAACCTTTCTGAAAATCGTCTCCCTAGAGTCGTGCACGAATATGCTTGACTCAGGCTTGCTCTTACTCATCTTCGAGCTTATTTGAACATCTATATGCTTATCCTCGTCGAAGCCCTCCGGCTCCCTAACTCCTTGAAGACCCATAAGCATGTGGTGGCTCACCACGACAGGCTTCCAGTATCCTAGTTTCGGCCCAACTTCCCTGGCGAGCATGTTAGCCCTCCTCTGGTCCAGCCCGAGTTGGCAGATGTCTGCGCCAAGCATAAAGATGTCCGCGACCTGCATCATGGGGTAGAAGTATTGGGCAACTTCCTTCAACTCTCCCTTCCTCCTCCCCATTATTGTTAACGCTCTCTCAGCCCTGGAAACCGTGGTGAGCTTAGCGACCTGTATCACGTTCCTCCAGTATTCGCTTGAGTCAACAAGCTCGCTCGCCCAGACTGTTTCAACACGGCTGAAATCAACCCCAGCGGCTTTCCAAACCTCTATGAAGTATTCGCCGCAGATCCTTATCTTCTCCAGGTCGCCCCCTAGTTTCCTGTTTATCCAGGCAAACCAGTCTGCAAGGTAAAGCTTGAACCTTATTCCCGCTTTAATCAGAGGCTCGAGGAGAATCGGCCTGAAGACGCCGAAAGCGATGTGTGCAAGCCCAGAGGGCTCGAAGCCGTCGTACGCCACGGGATTCTCCTTCGTTTCTAGAAGCGTCCTAAGCTCCTCCAGCGTTACAATCTCCTCAGCTACGCTTTTAACGAGTTCAAGCCTCTCCTCTGTGTCCAAGCTGAATCCTTGGCTCAACTTTTGTTTTTAAACATTTTAGCATAGCGTGTTCTCTTAAAAGATAAAAACTGGCTTTCCAACCCTTCTCAGAATGCCCCTGTCGAGTAAGGACCTTGAGGCGTTTCTTGAAAACCGGAAAGTGAATTATAGGATATTTTTCCACGGGGAGACTTATTCTGCTGAAAAAGCCAGCAGGGAGCTCGGAGTGAGTCTGGATCAGGTTGCTAAAACCGTTGTCTTCGTCAACGAGAAGAGTGAGCCGCTCATAGTGGTTGTCCCAGGTGGACGCAGGGTTAACCAGGATAGGCTTGCGAAAACACTCGGCTTCAAGAAACTAAGGTTAGCCACGGGTGAAGAGGTTTTAAGCCATACCGGGTATGAGGCTGGGGCTGTTCCACCGGTTGGCCATTTGAAGCAGCTGCCCGCTGTGGTTGACGAAACCCTGTTGAGCAGGGGGAAGGTCTACGCGGGGGGAGGGGCTGTTAACGCTACTCTCGAAATATCTCCCGTAGACATTGTTAGGCTGCTTAACGCTAAAGTGATAAAGGTTCCATAATGGTTTAACCGGGCAATAGCCTTAAAAAGACATGAAGAGAGAATCGTCAGGGTGGGAGTTTGAACGTGTATGAGGCTGCTGTGAGCCGCAGAACCATACGCAGGTTTACTCAGAAACCAATACCCATGCAGGTTTTGAAAAAGCTTTTGAACGCTGCTAGGCTAGCCCCCTCAGGCGGAAACATTCAGCCTTGCGAGTACGTTTTAGTGACTGAGAAAGATTTGCTTGAAAAGGTTTTCAACACGCTTAAATGGGCAATGTATCTTGCTCCCAAGGGGGCTCCAAGGGAGGGTGAGAGGCCCACCGCGTACGTCGTCGTCCTAGTCAATACGAGGAAGAAGCCTGAGGGAGGAGAGGTTGACTGTGCTGCCGCGATAGAAAACATGATTCTAACAGCCTGGGAGGAGGGTGTTGGAGCATGCTGGATGGCTTCAATAGACCGTGAGAGGCTCAGGGAAATCCTTTCAATACCTGAGCACTGCAGGATATGTTTCGTCGTAGCCCTCGGATACAGGGCTGAGGAGCCCGTCGTCGAAGATATGAAGGGTGACGATGTAAAGTACTGGAGGGATGAGAATGGTGTTCTGCATGTTCCTAAGCGCAGGCTTGAAGACATTGTCTTTATTAACAGTTATGGAAGCAGGGTAAGCATGTGGGCCTAGACCCTAAACTTTGATTAAACCTTTTATACTTCTGGAACAACAAGCATACTGTTCACGCTCTCTGTGATGAATATTGAGGGATGAGGTGTTTAGAGCGTACGACGTAAGGGGGGTGTATGGGAGAGACATCGTTGAGGAGGACGCTAGGACCATAGGGTTAGCGTTCGCCTCCTATCTCGGCGGAGAGGGTAAAAGGATTGCCGTGGGCTGGGATGTGAGAAGAAGCAGCAGTAGCTTGGCCTCAGCTTTGATAGACGGCATTGTATCAACCGGGGCCAATGTCATAAGCCTGGGGCTCATGCCGACTCCAACAGTCTATTTTGCCATCGTCCACTGGAATCTCGATGGCGGCGTAATAGTTACTGCATCACATAATCCTCCCGAATGGAACGGGTTTAAATTTTGCAGGGAGAAGGCTCTGCTGTGCGGCTGGGGAACGGGTTTAGAGGAGGTGAAGAGAATAATCGATTCAAAGGCTTTCAGGCTTTCCCCCTCTAAGGGCACCGTTGAGGATGCTAGGGAAAGAATTCTGGCGGAGTATGAGAACTACCTGCTTACCAGTTTCAAGGGAAAGATCGGTAGTCTGAAGGTTCTAATAGACCCTGGAAACGGGTCCTGCTCAATGCTGGGTAGAAAGATTCTCCAGAAATCAAGCTTGACGGTTGACTCGATAAACGATTATCCTGACGGTGACTTCCCATCCAGGTCGCCTGAGCCTACTGAAGAGTCTCTAAGCGTTCTAAGGAAGAAGATTCGGGATGGAGGATATGATTTTGGGGTTGGCTACGACGGTGATGGTGACAGGGCTCTTTTCGTAGACGATGAGGGAAACGTTACCCGGGGGGATGTGGTGCTGGCGCTATTCGTGAAACACTTTCTCAGGGACAAGCCGGGTGAGAAGATAGTTTACGAGGTCAGCTGCTCCAAACTGGTTGAAGAAGTCTCTAGAGCTAACAGTGTGATACCGGTGATGAGCAGGGTTGGACACACTTTCATGCTGAGTAGGATGATTTCAGAGAAAGCCTTTTTTGGCGGAGAGATATCCAGCCATCTCTACTTCGGAGAGATGTACGGTTTGGATGACGCTATTTTCGCAACGCTTAAAGTCGCCCAGCTGCTCTCTTCAACAGGTAGAAAGCTTTCCAAGCTTGTTGCTGAGCTGCCTAAGTATGAGTTTCTCAAGAAGGATTACGCTGTTCCCGACGAAGTTAAGTTCAAAGTCGTCAATGACTTGACGCTCGTTTTCGAAAAAGAGGGCTGTAGGACTATTACTATAGACGGGGTTAGGGTTGAGCTTGAAGAAGGCTGGTTCATCCTAAGGGCTTCAAACACGCTTCCACAGGTCAAGCTTATAGCTGAGGCGAGAAGCAAACAGGCTCTGGAGGAGATAGTCGCATACGCGGAGAAAAGGTTTAAGGAGGCTCTTGCAAAATACGGTTAAAAATATTCGTTAAAAGCTTTTATCGCAACACTCATATGATCGTTGTGAAGTCGGAATCATGGGGCTAATCACTCCGTTTGACCCTTGGCGTGGTAAGCTGTGCACCTGTCCTCCCAAATATAGTTTCTCCCCCTATGCCGGTTGTGGTCATAGGTGTGTCTATTGCTACATAACTTCATATGTTCCCAAGGCGTTTCAACCTAGGGTTAAAGAGTTTACTCCTCTGCAGATTGAGAAGGAGTTGAAGAAGCTTGACAGGAGTAAGCCTATATCGATCGCTAACAGCTCGGACCCGTATACTCCGGGGGAGGCTCAGAGCCTGCTGATGAGGGAGGTTCTTCCCGTATTCATTAGGAACGGGTTTAAACTGCTAATAGTTACTAAATCAGACCTGGTAGCGAGGGATTTAGATATTCTCTCGAAGGGGAGGGTTTGCGTAAGCGTAACAGTCACGACGCTGAATGGGCGGATTGCGAAGAGCCTTGAGCCCTTCGCCCCGCCCCCCGTCAGCAGGCTTAGAGCGATTGAGGCTTTAAGCAGCGCCGGAATACCGACGATGATCAGGCTTGACCCGTTGATCCCGGGGGTTAACGATGATTCCAATTCTATCAGGTCAGTTCTTAAAGCAGCATCCGCAGCTGGTGTTAGACAAGTCACAACCTCAACCTACAAGGCTAAGCCTGATAATTTCAAAAGGGTCTTAACGGCTTTCCCGAAGCTGGAGGAAGAGCTTAAAAGTATGTATTCTCATGGTGAACGCGTGGGCAGGTCGACATACATGCCGAAGAGGCTTCGGGAAGAGCTCGTCTTAAAGGTTAAAGAGGTTGCTGAAGAGCTCTCAATTAGTTTCGCATCTTGCAGAGAGGGTTTTCAAGACCTGAATACTGCGGAGACATGCGATGGATCCCACATGCTTTAAGATTCAGGTTCTTAATACGTACGTGATTGGAATATGGTCATAAGAAAAAGGGGATTTAAGCGTTCGCTTTTTGCCAGAATCTTTGCTAAAACCTTCCCCATTCCGTTAGCACAAGTTTATATATTATGATAGACGAAAAGTATTTAAGCATAGACTTAAACTATAATACAGTAGAGAGATTGGAAGGGTCTCCGTTCTTATTCCCTGGACAGGAGATTGAAACGCCTAGGCTTGCCCAGATCAAATCGTCGCTGAGGAAAAGCAGGCTTAGACGGGAGGTTCTGACCTTCCTTGCTTCAATCTACCCGGAAGCCTCATATTCCTACGAGATTTCAAGAGCGTTGGGCATAAGCGCGACCCAAGTCCTCGGTGTCATTAAGGGATTACCTAAATCCTATGAACCAAAGAACTCTCTGCTTGCTTTAGAACTAGTTGAAGAGGTTGATTGTTACACGGTAGGAAGAATTAAGTTTTATCGAATCTCAAAACTAGGGCTTAGTGTTGTTAACTCTCTAAAAGAGTCTTACTCTAAACGGTAGCGATGGCACATGCCTACTAGTTATGAATTGCCTTGAATAAGATAACTTTTACTCTAGCTCTAATGGAGTAAAGGGCTCATACAAAGAACTGTCCTTTCCCTTCATGACTTCTGAGGTCAAAAGGGCAGCCATCGAATATACAACAAAACCTAAAAGCGTGAGTACATAAGGCCCCCTTTCAGACTCTTGGATGATAAATTTCGTCTTCATCAGCTCTTTCAAATGAAAGTGCAAAGGTCCAGAATTCAGTTTTGTGATTTTAGCGAGTTCAGAAGCTTGCTTAGGTCCCTCCATAAGATGTCTTAGAATAGTCATTCTTTTTTCATTGGCCAGTATGCTGCAAACATTTGCTAGGTTTCTTAAGTCAGCCGATAAAACCTCCTTAGCTTTTAGATAGATCCCTTGAGCTTCTACTCCTGCTTTAATTGTTCTTAAATAAATACAAAACATGACACTTCCACCCTCTGGCCAACTTTTCTCCAGGAAAGAGCATACCACCGGTTTTGTTTCGCCTCTTTGTAATTTTTTAAGAGCATTCTCGATCTCTGTAATCCTTTTCTCCAATTCTCTAATTCGGTCTGCCAAATCATATAGAAAACTTTAACCCTTGTTTTTAAATATATGCCTCCTAAGACTTTATATATGGTTGTTTATCCAATTGTGAGCATGCTATATATGTAACCAGTATTTATTTTCTCTGGAGGTGATGAAAAGATGGTTGTCGGCTTTAAAGTTAGTCTGGAAGGTGGGTTTAGCCCATCTGGCTGGCATCTACATAACAATCATCTTCACTGTACCGGTCCTACGTGAGCTAAATTGCCACTGATGAGTAGGAAACTATCAAATGAAAAGATTTTAGTTATTGATCCAGATACTACTTATTGGGCTATTACCGATAATCTAACTGAAGCAAAGAAAATTGAAAATGAATATACTGACGGAATAAGGGAGGAATTAAAAAGAGCTATAGAAACTAAATCAAAACAGATTTTACCAACATTCATTGAATTTCATGTAACTGAAGCTTGCAATCTAAACTGCAAGTACTGCTTCGTGCCAGAGAAGTATAGGCGAAATATCAGAATGACTATGAATGGGGATCAGATACATAATGTCATTGCAAAAGTACTTAACTATGTAGATACAATTGAAGATAAAAATTACAATGTTGCAATATCTTTCCAAGGCGGAGAGGCATTGTTATGTAAAGAACTACTGATGGAAATTATAGAGGATTATTCAAATGAAAAACGCTTAGAATTTACTTTTCAGACCAATGCTACACTCATCGATGAAAGCTTTCTCGACTTTTGTATCAATAAGAATATAACTTTGGGAATATCCCTTGATGGACCAAAAGAAATAAACGATATGACCAGGGTTTATCCGGATGGCAAGGGCTCTTTTGATAGGATTTTCAGCGCCATTGAGTTAATGAAAAGCAAAGGTGTAAGACCTGATGTAATAACGGTGGTTACAAAATTTAATGTTGAAAATTTAAGCAAGATAATAGAGTTTTATCATAAGATGAAGATTCGGAGTGTGCTTCTGAATCCTGTAGAACCATTAAACAAAATGGCTTTATCACTTGTCCCGACCTTTGAGGAGTTAAGTTCATATTATGAAAAGGCTATAAGAAGTGCCCTCAAAATTAATGTAGAAAATCCGCATGACAGAATCATAATACGCAATGTTCAGGAGTTAATTATGTGCCTAGTATCGGATATTATACCACGTAGCTGTTATATGAGCCCTTGTGGAACTGCCAGGTGATGATTGCAATCTCGGCTTCTGGAGATGTCTATCCGTGCGGTGGATTTGAATCCTTTCCCGAAATGCGCTTGGGTAATGCATTTAGTATGGAAATTAATGAAATTCTTCA
>JAFNIQ010000075.1 GCA_017601395.1 Candidatus Brockarchaeota archaeon | reverse complement strand
AAACCTTCTCTGGAGTTTGACTCCATCACTCTTACCTCTTTATCCCGTACTTCGCGAGGTTAGCTTTGCGAAACTCCAAAAATTTCTCCCTCTTCTTCGGTTCGCGGAAATGATAGGCTTGGTGTGCGAGCTTATATGCTGCGATGACCGCCTCGACCCTCTTCCTGATCTCCTCGAACTTCTTTTCCTCGTCCATATTGCTCCCGTCGAACTTCGATTCTAAGCCTGACTCGTAATCGACTTTGTCGATTTCCACCCTGACCTCCACTCCGTGCTCCTCCGATATCCTCCTAGCTACTTCGTCGAACCAGAGTAGCCTTAAGAACGCGTGCCAGTATGATTTTTTGAGATGTTTCTCGAAGTTCCTCCTGTTGAGGTAGTCTTTGCGTGCCTCATCCTCCTCCTTCCTCCTAAGGGCATCCCATACCTCCTCCTCTTCCTTGTTTCCTCTTGCTTTGGCGAACTTAGACCGATAGCTCTTACACAGGCGCTCGATTATATCGTCCCCAGCCTTATCCAACAGGTCTGATTTTACGCTCACCGTCCCGTCGCCGTGCTCCGCGACGACCGCGACTGGAACGCCGTAGCTCTCGGTCCGCACCCACCACCTCCAGTATTTGTTAGATGGAGGGAAAACCTCTATTTTGAAAGGCTTGAGGGAGTCGTAAAGCACCTCGCCCTTCAGCCTCTCGTCCAGGTAATTCTTCAGCCTGTTGAGGAACTCTTGGCTCATCCCCTAACTCCCTTCCCTACTTAGGTACTCTATGTACGGGTTCTTATAGCTTCCAACCATCGGTGGATACGGCTCATCCTCGATTATGTCCTTGGCGGGCCACGCGACGACCACGACGACCCCATAGGGTGCCGTCCATTCGGGATTGTTAAAGCGGTTCTCGATCTCTATCCGCGCAGCGTTCAACTGATCTCCAAATTCTTTTATGTTTTCAGGATTCCCTACGTACTTCACCTCTATAACGGTGACGCGCTCCCCAGTTCCTTTAACTTTTACCTCGAAATCGGGCTCTCCTCTCTTTCCCAAGTGTTCTACCACCAGCTGGTCCTTCGGAATTCCGGTCCTCCTTGAGATTTCGGTGAGGATGTCATCCGTGAACTTTTCTTTTACTATGGCTTCGCCAAGATCTCCTTTAAGCTCTTTGCTCGGGGGATCCTCTAATACCCTCGCCGCGCATTTCTTTAGATTGCTGAGCTCCTTGAAGGGGACTATCTCTATCTCGGTTATTTTCCCTGCCCCGGATGGTATGTACACTTCGAGCTCCTTATTTCTGCAGTAAGCTATTTTGCCGTTGTCGAAGCGCACGAATAGCACGTCCCTCCTCTCCTCGTTGGCATCTTCGATTCTGTTCTCAAGTTCCCTCAACGCATCGTGGCCGAGCAACCTGAACAATCTCTCTTTCAATCCAATTAGCCCTTTACCCTCGACCGCGATCTCATAGGATATCCTGCCCTTTTGGGCGTCGAGCGGTTTCAAATTGAAGCTGTACTCCGCAGTGTGCCCATCGTATCTGATCTCCATTAGGTTCAGCCCCTCGTCTATCCGGATCCATTCAACGGGTATAGGGGTCTCGCCATACCTGATCCTGACTCCTCCATCCTGGTAGAGGGAGAGCACGAGGTTTTTACCACCAATGTTCTTCCCTTCGAATTCAGCATCTACGCATATCTTTCCTATGTGGACGCCTTGATCTGCACTAAACTTATAGGTTATCCCATCAACCTTCATCTCGTTGTTAAAGAGGTCCAGCATTATCTTCTTGCCGCCGACAATAAACTCTCTTGGGAAGAAGGACCTGTAGTCAAATAGCTCGGCTTTGGTTATGAGGATTTCCGCTCTATCGCTCCCTATTTGGTCTAAAACCCTATCCGCCTGTTCCTTCGGTATACTGATTTGATACGATTCGACATTTTTCTTAACCGGAAACTCCATCACTCCGTTCTTCTCGCCGTATTCCCAGTAAACTCTAACCACATACGTTCCCGGCTCCACTTTATTGCCTTCTCCTATGTGTAGAGTGCCCCCTTCCCCCCTCTTCAGCGTAACCTTATGGGGCTTCGTCCCGAAGTCGAATTCTTTTGTTCCATCAAGAAGACCTTTTAGCCCACCTGTCTCCTCAAGCACGATCTCTATCTCCTTTATCCCGACACCCGCCGTTAGCAGCTTCCCCAGGCCCTCGAGCTCCTCAGGGCTTAACTCGACTAACTTGAGCACCACCTCGAGGACGATGCGTTTAACTTCGTCGCCTTCCATGCCATAAATCGAGCTTAACAGCCCATCCGCACACCTCTTGCTCTTCCCACCGATGCTCTCTATCGCTTGGATGAATTTACCCCAAGCCTCTTCACTCAGCCCGCATTTTCCGTATGTCCAAAGTAAGCCTAAGAAGGCGCATTCGCTCAGCCCAAGCCTACTCGAGACGTCCAAGGCGTCGTCGAGGAATCTTCCGGTGAATTCAACGAGCGAGCTCAGCGACCCCTCATCGTCTTTAATCTCGTTAAGGCGCTGCTTGAAATCATCGCTCTCCTCGGAAAACGCTAGTGATGCAGCGATCTCCCTCGCCGTGAGCTTTCCAGCAACGACGCCAACGTCCCATAGTGGTGGGGTTATCCAGTTGTAAACCCCCTTCAAAATCTCCTTTATCTGTCCCCTGAGCGAAAGCAGCTTCGGCCCATTGCTGAGGAACTTGTAGTATATTCCAACGTAAGTGACAAGCGATAGCGCTGCTCCTACCAGCCTTCCTAAAGCCTTGCCCTTCTCGTATTCCCTCGCGTCTTCCCTGCCAAAGACTATTAGTAAATCCCTTATGGTCACGTCTGCAAGCAGGTCCAGCGCCATGCTTCCAACTACGTATCCTTGTTTCTCCTTAATCCTGTTTCTGAGCCCTTGGAAGAAGGAATATGCATTCAAGTATCCTGCGTAAGCGGCCCTCTGGGAGAAGCCGCCGAGTTCCTCAGCAACCTGGCCGATCTTAGTATAAGCCGAGTATGCTTCGAGGATCTCCCTGATGTTAGATGCCGCCCCAGCAACCAAAAGGCTTGGGATCACCGCGGACGCCAAAAGATCCTTAACGTAGGCCAAGAGGGAGCCGCCATGCGTCGGTATCGCGAGTATGACCATTAGTGTCGCGGTTACGATTATCCCCGGAAGCTTCTCCTTTATCCCGTCCCAGAAGCCGCTCCAGAACTCAGAGACTCTACCTGCAGCGAAAACATGGAGGGTCGCGACAACCTTGCCTTGATACTTTAGGCGGATGAAGATCGGATAATCCATGCTTTCGAGCTGAACGACGTTCAGGGGGATTGAGCCGTGAGCTTGGATGCTGAAGACACCCTTCCCCAGCGAAGCCCCTGATATTGGTCCATGGAGAATCTCGAGCTCGTAAGCCATATCCCTCGCGGCGTAGTTCTTGACTAAGACGCCCTTGACCAGGTCTCCCTGGCATGCGAGCGGGTGGTAAATGAGCTCTATCGTTTTCCCGTGCGAAACCTTGATTGTAGCCTTGTCGAGATCCCACCTCTTGACTCTGATGTCCTCATACTTATAGTCGTCCTCCTCCCAGTTGTTATGCTTTAGCTTCTCGTAGAAATCGTCGTCAACGGTTACGATTTCAGATTGGTTGAGAACTTCCTCCTTGAGGAGCTTAACCTCGTAGCCTCCTGGAATTTTGTTGGGCTCTAGCCTCTCGTCTTCGTTTATGTGAAAGAGTTTCTTAACTTCATCCTCCCTCAAAACCCTCTCATAGAGGAAGTCGGGCTTAACGTCGAGGAGCATGTACCTTACTTCCGGAAGCCTTGAGAAGATCTCCGCGACATTGCTCACATTCTCCAAGGTCAGCGTGAAGCCGTTGGGGGAGATGGGGATGAAGCTTAATCCATCGAAGAAACTTGTAGATGGAGCCAAACAATTTTTCATCAGGTAGAGCTTAACATACGTCGCACCCTGATAACTAGGGACGAAGACCCTCTTGGTCTCCTCATGTTCTGGAACCTCTACAAGGTACGTTCTCCATTCTTCTGGGGTTACGAAGTTCGTGGTTGAGATCGTCGTGAGCAAAGAAGTAGTATGCCTCTTGCTATTGAGGTCATGATAGACCGCTGTAACGTTAAGCCTCGCGATGGGGAAGAGGAGCCTAGTTATCACGTTCCCCTTCCAAGTGTGCCAGACCCTTCCAACTTCCAACTCTTTCTTCTCAATGTCGCCAGTCACGAGTAGCTTAACATCCCTAGCCTCCTGCCCGCCGCTGTTAACTAGGGTTATCGTGATGTTCGCAAACTTAGCCAGGGCCTCGGCTTCGACCTCGACCCTTAGCCTTGAGGCATCGGGCAACACGGTAACGGTATAGGTTACCGTCTTCCCGCCATTCCAGAACACCACATCCAGGTTCTTAGGCTCGACTACGGCGAAGTAAATTGTAACTTGGTAGACGCCGGGCCTCTTCGGCCTCAAGTGGAGGTAGATCGGCTGCCCTGAATACCCTGAGATTATCCTGGGAGGAGGTACCCAAATTTCAAACGCGTCCTCGTCGGAGAGCTTGATGCCGAGCAAGACCTTAAAGTTCTTAACGTCTTGAGGGTTCCTAATCCGCGCGCTCACCGATATCACATCTCCCACTTCGACCCTGGTCGGGGAGATCGATGTGTCGACGACGAGGGGATCGTAAGCTGGGAGCAGGACCCTGAACTCGCTCACCTGGGACTCTATTGCCTCGTGCGTCTCCTCGAAGTGTCCGGGCACCGCTACGATGAAGCTCTCAGAGCCGAAGTAGCTTAAGTTTGAGAAGAACCCGATGTTCATCCTAACTGTCTTGTTGAATATCTCTCCGGTCCTCAGGTCGATGAAGGTGAAGGTATAGGCATCGAGGTCAATAGCTCTGACCAAATACGTCCTCCTCTTAGGATATCTGCGGAGGACATGGAAGAGGTTCGTCCCGTTGCTCTCGTATTTTATTGAGCTTACGTCAACATCTCTCCCAAGACCGTCAACCACCTTATAGGGAATCTCCACGGATACGCCTCCATCGTTGCCCCGAATGATCCGAGCCCCATCATAGCTTAAGATTATCGTGTAGTTCTTAAGCTCGTAACTTATTCGCGTCGGCAGCCTCAGAGTATCGTTAGCATCGATTATGGCTCGGCGAACCTCATTTTCAGAGCAGCCCGTCGAAACTAGTTGGGCTAGGAAGAGCCAGAGCTTTTTAGCGAGCTCGACTGGAAAGCCCTTCGGTATGATGAAATTGGCCTCAGTTATCGAGCCGCTCGGTATCCTTCCCTTCTCAAGCTCCTCCTCTATCCTTCTAAGGGCGGTTAATGCGTCAATCTCTTCCTCATGGGCTCGAAGGTGGAGTATGGCATCGAAGTGTGAAGTTAGTATGAGGATTAAGATGATTATGGCCAGTGTCCTCTTAGGCATCCCTATCTACCCCCTCCACCCCTTGGAGGTCGGGCCTGTATGAGTCCTCTCCTCAAGAGAATGGTGAACAAGAGGGCCATGGAGAGTCCCAAGAATCCCGCTAAGAGCTTTATTACGTTAAGCTCTCGAGTTAACTTTTCTGTTACCTCAACCTCCTTCAGCCACTTCCTCTCATGAGCCTCAAGCGAGGCCTTCATGATCGTTATATCTGTCTCTTTACCTTGAAGCGCACGTTCCAAGGTCTCCCGCTCTAGCCTGGAGTTGTTCAGCATCGCCCTCAGGAATCTGTTCTCATCCTTAAGCCGGAGATGTTCAGAGAAGAGGTTCTCGCCAAGCTTAATGGCTAGGGTTGCGGTCGAGTTTAACGTCTTGGCTCTGAGCGTGAGCCTAGCCGGCTCCTTAAGGCCGAAGAGCCTCGGCCAATCGACCGTCGCCTCGTGCAGTCCTTCTTTATATATCACTTCACAATCCTCCGTTAGAGAACCCGCCTGAAGAACTGCGCTAACCTCGGTGACGTTGCTCGTAGCGATTACCCTGAAGAGGATCCTTAGGGCCCCCTCCTCAACGAAGATGGAATCGGGGACTATCTCAACAAAGTCAACTGCCTCCTCACCTTCAACCCTTATCATCGCATTCCCCTCATCATATTTCCTCATCTCCTGCCTGTAGCAATCGACCAGGAAGCTCCTATCCGAGATCGTGTCGTTATCTATAGCGGTCCAAAGTTGGGTTCCATTGGGCTCAAGCATGGGGTAGATGCAGATGTAGAAGTTATCCTTCACGACGATGCTCGGTAGTGGAACCTTAGCCCAATCCAGGGTTGCATTCTTAAAGTGGCTGGAGATGGGGATGGAAGCCTTGAAGACCAGGTTGAAGCCGCCATCCCTCACCTCGACGATGAAAGATTTCTCGCCTTTGATTACTGCGAAGCCATAAATGAGAATGGCGGTTATCCTCCACTTAAGGGCGGGAGGAGTGAATTTAACGGCTATCCCGTTGGGATAATAATCGCTCCAGAAACATTCCGCACCCCCATCATCATAGCGTAACGATGGGCTTGAATCAGGATAGACGCATGAGGCTTGAGCCAGCATTAATAGGGTCAAAAGTGCAATCCCTCCCGCCGTTTGAGCCGCGGACTTTACCCCTCCCCTAATTTTTGCCTTGCTCTCCATATCATTAGAGGGGGTTCGAGGATGTATTTTTATAGCATGAGGTAAGCGAAAATTTCCGCCTACTTTCGGTCAAAAATTTACCAACGAAAGGTTTATATCCGCCATTCCCAGCGACCCGAGGGGGCGGCGTTTCGGGGCGAATTCTCCGGAGAATGAGGCGGATAAAGGCCATTTCGAGCGGCAGGGGGAGTGGCGGTAGCCCATTGGGATTCTTCACTCATCAGTAGGTAAACATTCGCTTACCAGCAGGTAAACGTCCGCTTACCTCGGGTAAACTTTCACTTACCTGTTCGGCAACCGCGCCATCCGGTTCCAAACTCTTGGCATCTTCTTCCTAAATCTTAACTCCCTTTACTTGTGACTCCACTGCTTCACGCATCTTTTCAAAATGTCCCGACGTGGCGACGATGAAGATGAGATAGGAGACATCGATGTTCCGTACAGACACGGAGACTATCTTCCCTTAGTCGATATGAAAACTTGCCGCCTAAGGCGGACTTCTTCCACTACCCGCTTAGGATAACCCGCATGAACGAGGCGACCTTCTTGGATAACTCGACGGACCCGACGGAAAGGTAGTAAGTTAGATGTGGAGCTTCGACGACGGTTCCAACGCGACAGGCATAGTCGTCACGCATGTCTTTACGAGGAAGGGGAACTACACGGTTAAGCTGGTCGTCAGGGACGACGGGGGACTTGAGGACACGTGTGTGAAGACGATAACCGTGTACAACTCCCCGCCGATAGCTAACTTCACGTATTCGCCGAGGGAGCCGCATGTAAAACGAGACGGTAACTTTCGTGAGCAATTTGATCGATCCAGACGGTAAAATTGTGAGTTGGAGATGGTTCTTCGGAGACGGGGACGAAGGTTTTGGCGAGAGCGCGACCCATGCGTATGCGAAGGAAGGGAACTACACCGTAGCCCTCATAGTCAGCGACGACGAAGGGGAGATGGGCTGGTGCGTTCAGAGGATAAGCGTGGGGCCCGCGCCGAGGCCGCTCAAGGGAAAACCCGGCATGGAACATTACATATGGGTTTTCACCGTTTTGATCGTCGTAATCATAGTAACCGTAACATACGTTATATTCAAGAAATACTTTTCACGAAGCAAAGGGAAGGTGCAAACGCTCGCTAAGGAAAAGGAGGTTTTCTTACGACTGGCTTAATGCGGCTGGTCCGTTAACTTTACGGACATGGGATAGGGAAATTAAAAGCCGTTCGTAGTTTTCGACACGTCCATTGACCCGCATTGGAAGTTTGAAGAAGGGATTTGAGTCCTTCGGAAGCTACGAGCGTGGGAGTGAAGCTAGGGCTCTGCCGAACGACGTAGCTAAACTGGGAAAGAGGAGAAACGTTAAAAGCAACCTCTTATAAGCACGCCTGCCCATTTTGGATAGGAGGATGGGGACTTGATATAAGGCTTTTTGGTTTGCCCCGCCTGCGATGCTAGCGCCGTCTTCAACCTGATCATTCCGAAAAACAACGTTCTTTGAAGCGCCGGATATTCAGCCATTAAGCATTGATGTGAAAAAATGGACCGGGAGGGACTCGAACCCTCGCCCTCTCGCTCGCGAAGCGAGCGTTCTACCTCTGAACTACCGGCCCTTATCGGAGTTACGCGGCTCGCCTTTTTATACTT
>JAFNIQ010000073.1:6951-8813 GCA_017601395.1 Candidatus Brockarchaeota archaeon | reverse complement strand
GCAGGTGTACAGGGTTGAGAGGAACGGGAAGTACGTTAGGGACATGGTTGGGCTCTGCGACGAGGACCTGGAGGGGGAGAGAAGGCTTGTCCAAGTCTTCAAAGATGGTAGGCTTGTCTACAGGCTTCCGAAGCTCGACGAGATAAGGGAGAAAGCCAGGATGGAGCTTGAGAAGCTCCCGGAGGAGTACAGGAGGATTAGAAGCCCAGAGGCCTACCCGGTGGAGGTGAGCGGGAGAATACTGGATTTAGGCAGACAGCTGGTTAAGAAGCTTTTATCTGAGAAGCAGGGCTAGCTTCCCCTATGGAAGAATGTCGCTCAGCGTAACGCCTATAGCCCCTTTCGAAACCATCTCGCGAACAGCTTTCTCGCTGTCACCAGGGGTCACGTCAACCCCTTTAACAGCGTCTAGGAGGAGGACGGTTTCAAAACCAATGTCTAAAGCGTCTAGAACAGTCGCCTTAACACAGTAGTCGGTTGCAAGCCCGCCTATGAAAAGCCTCTTCACCCCCAGCCTATGCAGCTCCAGGCTTAGAACAGTCTCATGGAAACCCGAGTAAGCATCCCTGTCTGGGGAGAAAGCCTTGTCCACAATCCTCGCGCTGGACGGCAGGTTGAGCATGCTCGATATCTCGGCGCCCCAAGTGTTTTGAACACAGTGAGGCGGCCAGGGGCCTCCCTTCTCCCTGAAGCTCGCATGCTGCCTGGGATGCCAGTCTCTCGTAGCGAAAACGGGGAGGCCACGCTCCGTGAAAAGCCCGATATACTTGTTTAAAGGCTCTATGACTGAGTCTCCCCCTGGAACAGCCAGGGCTCCCCCCGGTAGGAAATCGTTTTGAACATCAACTATTACCAGGGCGCTCCTGCTGGTTAACGAGATCCTCACGGTTTTAAACAGCACGGCTTGAAAAATAAGTTTTTCCCCAATTTTGTTAAGCGTGTAAACGCGTGGAGATCGTCCCACTAAACGCAATGTTTAAAATTTTCAGGAGAAGGAGGGTTTAACGCGTTGGAGTACCGGGAGTTCGGTAAAACCGGTTTTAAGGTTTCAGTAATAGGGATGGGGACCTACTATGACCCCTTGTACATTATTCTAGCGAGGCTCCTACGCCTACACAGGGGTATGGGCTTGAAGATTGCCGCTTTGAAAAAAGGTATTGAGCTCGGCATCAACCTTATAGACACCGCTGAAATCTACGAGACAGAGGGGCTTGTGGCTGAAGCAATAAAGGGTTTTAAAAGAGACGGGCTTTTCATAGCCACCAAGGTGTGGCTTACAAACCTGCGCTACGAAAAGGTTTTGAAGGCTGCTGAGAAAAGCCTCAGGAGGCTGGGGTGCTCATACATAGACCTCTACCAGGTTCACTGGCCCAATCCCTCCATACCTGTCGAGGAAACCATGCGCGCGATGAGCAGGCTGGTGGACGAGGGGAAGGTTAGACACATAGGTGTGAGCAACTTCTCCCTGGAGCAGTTTAAAAGGGCTCAGGAAGCGCTTCCAAGGCATGAGCTTGCCTCAAACCAGGTTGAATACAGCCTGACGGTCAGGAGTGTTGAAAAAGACCTTCTCCCATACTGCGAGCAGAACAGGATTGCGATACTCGCGTACCGGCCGCTGGCCCACGGCTCCCTGGCAAGGGCGAGAGGCACTCTAGGAATGGTTTTCAAAGAGGTCTCGTTGAAACACGGGGGTAAGACGCCTGCTCAAATAGCTTTAAACTGGCTCGTCAACAGGAGCAGGATTGTCTTCCCAATACCAAGGGCCTCCAAGCCTGAAAGGGTTGTTGAAAACGCTGGCGCATCGGGCTGGAGGCTTGACGACGCTGACATGGCTAGGCTCATCCAGGCTGCCGGCGGGCAAG
>JAFNIQ010000073.1:0-6939 GCA_017601395.1 Candidatus Brockarchaeota archaeon | reverse complement strand
GCTGCCGGCGGGCAAGCGTAAAGGCTTCACGCTCAACCCTAGTCAGCTCGAAGACTCTTCTAAGCAGCTGCTCGTCAGCCTGCGTGAACTCCTCTTCGCGTAGAGCCGCCTTCCTCCTCGCGGTCTTCAACACTTCCTCGACGTCGACCTCGCAAACAGGCTGCCCACTGGTTTTCGCGTAGAAAACGAAGGAGGGCACGTCCTCCCAGACCTGCCCGCTTATCCGTGAAGCAACGCCGATTTTTCTCCCGTTGTAAACCAGGGTTCCGGCTGAGGCCTTAACATGGTCGGCAATCATCCCGCCGAACCCCTGGACCCCGGTTCCAAGCCTGCTTGCAGAGTTCGCGAACAAGGGTTCAAGCTCAACCCATTCGCCCACGTAAGCATACCCCAGGAAGCCAGCGTGCTGCTTGTCCACGTGACCGTGTATTATCGTCGCCTCAACCTCTCCGCCGATGTTGCAGTCCGGCCCGATGTTCGAGCCGCCCCTAATGATTGAGGAAGGATGTATGACTGTCCCAGGCCCAATGTATGCGGGGCCCTCTATGAAGCTGCCGGCACGTATCTCACACCCCTCCCCGATGTATATCGGGCCCTTCACGGAATCCAGCGTCACGTACGGGTCGATCACAGTGTCCCTGCCGACGTAAACGTTCCTCCTCCTGCCTATCAGTGTTGCTTCAGGCGGTATCCTGAGCCTGAGCCTGGGCATCGTCTCATAGTCGTCGATAATCTGCAGCATATTCCTCTCAACAATCTCCCAGGGGCTTGACAGCAGCTCGTCGCCCTCGTACTCAACCTCCTCCAGACGCTTCTCCCTGACTTTCCTCAAGGCTTCAACCCCCGGGGCGCCGGCGAGCAGCGAGGCCACCTCCCTAGCCCTGGCCTCGCTGAACCTTGCTAGGACAATCCTCCCCTGCTTTGCGACAACGGTTTCAGGCTTGATTTTCTGCACGAGGCTTCGCAGCTCGCTGTTGAAAACCAGCAGGCCGTTTACGAAAACAGTCTCGTCGTCAATAGCCTCAGGCTCGTTAGCCCTAGCCCTCCTCCAAGCCCGGATGTGTTCAGCAATATGGTTTCTAGCCAGGAAGTCAACCTGCTCAACCTGCATGTAGTGCTTCACACGGTCGGCGAGGGAGAAAAGCCCCAGCCTGAGGTCGAACACTCCCCGGGTCAGGGTAAGCGGCTCGAAACTGTGAGCCGCATAGTCTTCAAACACTATTATCCTCATTCACTCCGCACCCGTGGAAAGTTAACTTTAAACCTTTCCATGGCAACAGGGCTACAATGGATGATTTCAAAACCGTTTGAAGACGACGCGAGGCTTAACGACGAGAATAGGGTTAGCATTGCTGCGAGAATGCTTTCCGAATACCCTTTCTCGCCCAGCCCTGTTCAAGTGGTTGACGCTGCTCTCGAGCTGGCGGAGCCATGCTTCAAGGATGTTCTCGTGGACCTTGGCTGCGGGGACGGCACCGTCCTAGTAAGGGCGGCTGGGAGATTCAGGGTTTTCAGCGTGGGCCTGGAGCTCGACGCCCGCCTTGTTGAAAAAGCCAGGAGAAGGGTGAGGGAAGCCGGTTTAAGCCATATGGTTGACATCGTTAACGCAGACCTTTTCCAGGTGGATTTATCCAGGTTCAGCCTAGTATACGTCTATCCTTTCCCCCCTGTTGTCAGAAGGCTCTCTTTGAAGATTCTAGACGAGTGTAGAAGGGGGACAAGGATACTTGTGCACGACCATCCTCTTGAGAAGATGGAGCCGTTGAAAACCCTAGCCCTCCCATCCGGCGGGCAGCATGTTCACACCATCCTTCTCTACGTGCTTTAAGGCTTTAGAAGCCTTCTAACCGGACCGAGGCAAAGCGTTAAGACAAAAATACTGGGGCATGCTTAAAGATACGGATGAGGATAACGGTAGTGGGCGGCTGCGGCTCAATGGGGAAATGGATAGTCAACTATCTTCTGGAAGCAGGAGGCTTCCAGATCACCGTGGCAGACCCAGATGAGATCGAGGGCTCCAGGCTTGCGAGAACAACCGGGGTCAACTATGAGAAGGACAATAAGAAGGCTGCTGCAGAATCAGACATTGTGATCGTCTCCGTGCCCGTTGAGAACACTCCCCAGGTGATCGCTGAAGTCGCCCCGTGCATGCGGGACGGTGCTCTCCTCATGGACGTCGCCTCGGTGAAGACGGAGGCTGTTTCAGCGATGGTGAAGCATGCTCCCCCGGGTGTTGAGCTGATAAGCGTGCACCCGATGTTCGGCCCAAGGATCAGGGATGTTAAGGGCCAGGTTGTCATACTGATACCGGTCAGAACCGGGAAATGGCTTAGCCTCGTCAAGAGTTTTCTCGAAGATAAAGGGTTTGAAGTTGTCGAGACGAGCGTTGAGAACCATGATAGAATGATGAGCATTGTCCAAGGCTTAACGCATTTCACGAGCATGGTTTTCGCAGGGGTGGTCAGGGAGATGAATGTTGATTTGAAACAGTCGAGAAGGTTTTCAAGCCCTGTTTACAACGCTTTCCTGCCGATCGTCTACAGGGTTATATGCCAGAACCCTGAGCTCTACGCGCAGCTCCAGGTTCACAACCCACATGTGCTCAAAGTTCAGGAGGAATTCATAACTCAAGCGGTCAACCTTTACGTTGAGACTAAGGCTAAGAACGTCAGGGGCATTGTTGAACACGTGGCTTCATCCTGCAGGCACTTCGCCTCCACCGAGTCTTCCACGACGCTTCTCTCAATATCGGACAGGATGGTTTCAACGATGCAGAGCGAGAAGAATATTCTTGAAAAGCTGGTGGGGAGGAAAGTCTGCCTGGAGAACGTTCAGACGGGGAGAATACACGTCGGGGTTCTCAGAAGCATCTCGGCAAACACGGTTGAAATAGAGGAGAGCAGGAAGAAGACCGTCAGCCTGAACCTTTTCAACGTGATGCTTCTAGACGAGAAGGCTACGATGGAGGCTAGGAGAAGCCTCTTCGGGGAGGCGAGCCTAGACTTCTCAGTAACGCTCCCCGTGGAGTTTGAACACGAGTTCTGCAGGGAGATCCTGGAGAGGTTCATGCCTGAAGCCTTCAGGATAGAGGTTCTTGAAACATACGTTGGGGAGCAGATTCCAAAGGGTTTTAAAAGCGTCACCCTGAGGGTTTACTTCCCGATGGACGAGGATCCGAAGGAGATCCGCGTGAAGGCGGAGAGCCTTTTGAAAAGGCTCGGCGGAAGGCTTAGGTGACCCAGGCAAGCCTGCTTGAAAATTTAAAACCTTAAAAGCTTCAAACCGGTTTTTAAGCCAAATGTCCGTGCAGAAGAGGAACTATTATGTTCCGCCGGACGTCAGCGTAAACGAGATTTACCATGAGGACTGGATTGACTTCAACAAGAACGGTGTTAAAGACCCTTTTGAAGACCCAGGCCTGCCCGTTGAGAAAAGGGTTGAAGACCTTCTAAAGAGGATGACGCTTCAGGAGAAGCTTGCCCAATTAAGGTCCAGCAGGGAGATGCCCGAGGGGGGCGTGGGCAACCTGACGCACGTCACCAGGGGGCTCCCGGCTAGGGAGGGCGCTGAAAAGGCGAACCAGTACCAGGTTAAAGCGGTTGAGAAAACCCGTTTAGGAATACCGGTGATTATTCACGACGAGTGTCTACACGGCTGCGTAGCCAAGTTTTCAACAAGCTTCCCCCAGGCAATAGCGTTAGCAGCAACCTGGGACAGGGAGCTTTTCTACAGGGTTTCGAAGGCTATTGCGAGGGAAACCAGGAGCAGGGGCATCCACCAGTGTCTCTCCCCAGTGGTTAACATTGCGAGGGACGTTAGGGCTGGGAGGACTGAGGAGAGCTACGGCGAGGACCCTTACCTGACTTCGGAAATGGGCTCACTGTTCTGCAGGGCCATGCTTGAGGAAGGGGTTGTAGCGACGCCGAAGCATTTCGCAGCCAACTTCGTCGGCGACGGTGGAAGAGACAGCAACGAGATCCATTTCTCAGAGAGGATTCTCAGAGAAGTCTACTTCCCAGGTTTCAAAGCGTGCGTGAAGGCCGGCGCGCTCTCCCTAATGGCCGCGTACAATTCTCTAGACGGGGTTCCCTGCTCAAGCAACAAGTGGCTTCTCACACAGGTTCTCAGGGACGAGTGGGGCTTCCAGGGGTTCGTCGTCTCAGACTACGGCTCAGTAGCGGGAATATTCTTCAACCACCGTGTCGCCGGGACATTCGAGGAGGCTGCGAAGCAGGCTGTTGAAGCCGGGCTCGAGGTGGAGCTTCCTGAAACACGTGTTTACGGGGAGCCTCTCGCCAGAGCCGTTGAGAAACGCATGATACCCGTGGAGGTTTTAGACGAGGCTGTTAGAAGAGTGTTAAGGGCGAAGTTTCTAATAGGGCTTTTCGACAGGCCTTTCGCAGACCCTGAGCAGGCTGAGAAGCTTTGCAACTGCGAGGAGCATGTTCAGCTGGCTCTTCAAGCAGCGAGGGAGTCGATCGTGCTTCTTAAAAACGTGAACAACACGCTGCCTTTAAACAGGGAGAAGACAAGGTCCATAGCTGTCCTAGGGCCTGCTTCAGACAGCGTTAAGCTCGGCGGGTACAGCACTGTGCCGCGATACGCCGTAACCCCGCTTGAAGGCATAAGGAGGAAAGCCGGGCCGGGGACGAGAATACACCACGCTAAGGCTTCCCCCGGATTCGGGAGATACGTTCCAATACCGCCGGGCTGCCTGAAGCCTGGACCAGGGGAAGAGGGAAACGGGTTGAAGGGAGAATACTTCAGCAACCGTGAGCTGAAAGGCAAGCCTGTTTTAACAAGGGTTGACGCGCAGGTTAGCTTCAACTGGGGAGCAGGCTCACCCGGCCCAGGGATCCCTGAGGACGATTTCTCAGTCCGGTGGACCGGGAGGCTCGTAGCGCCTAAGACGGGTGTTTTCGAAATCGGCGTTGCAAGCGACGACGGGGCTAGGCTCTGGCTCGACGGCAGGCTCCTCATAGACTCTTGGCGCGACAGGGGTGTTACTCTGGACACTGTTACCGTGAGGCTTGAAAAAGGCAGGCAGTACGATGTTAAGATAGAGTACTACGAGCATGTGGGCGATGCCGCAGTATTCCTGCTCTGGGACCATGTTGACGAGTCGACTCCAGAGGTTAAGGAGGCCGTCAGGCTCGCGAAGAAGTCGGACGTAGCAGTGTTCTTCGCAGAGGTGATCGAGGGAGAGGGGAAAGACAGGGCTGTTCTCAACCTTCCCAGGCTGCAGGAGGCTATGATTGAGAAGATTGTTGAAACAGGAACCCCGACGATAGTCGTCCTGATGACTGGGAGCGCAGTCACGGGCGAGTGGATTAAGAAGGTGCATGCGCTGGTTCAAGCATGGTACCCTGGCCAGGAGGGTGGGAACGCTATCGCCGAAGTCCTCTTCGGAGACTATAGTCCTGCTGGAAGACTGCCGTTCACCTGGCCGAGGCACGTCGGGCAGCTCCCGCTCTACTACAACTATAAGCCCAGTGGCCGCGGGTATGATTACGTCGACACTCCTGGGAGCCCCCTGTTCCCGTTTGGACACGGCTTAAGCTACACGAGGTTCGAATACAGCAACCTGAGTATAGAGAAGCGGGGCGAAGAAGGACCTTTTGAAATAGGCTTCGACGTTAAGAACGTGGGCGGGAGAGAGGGGGACGAGGTCGCCCAGCTCTACGTTCAGGACCCTGTGGCAAGCGTCGCCAGGCCCGTTAAAGAGCTTAAAGGATTCCAAAGAGTGTCTTTAAAACCCGGGGAGACTAGGAGGATAGTCTTCAAACTGACCGTCGAAGACCTAGCCTTCCTGGGCGGCGACATGAGGAGGATCGTTGAACCCGGGGAGTTTAAAATAATGGTTGGAGCATCCTCTGAAGACATCAGGCTTCAAGAATCCCTTAAAATCGAGAGGAGGATTGTTGCAGACGTGAGGTGCGTCAGCATTAAGACGGACAGGCGGATGGTTGCCCCGGGGGAAGCCTTCACGCTGACGGTTAAGCTCAGGAACAAGGGCCCCATCTCAGACATCGTCCCGGTTAAAGTAGTGAGCGGCGGCGAGGAGCTTGCTAGGAGAAGCGTTGAGCTCCCGCCGGGTGGAACACGCGACGTGAAAATCAGGCTGAAGCTTAAGGGTAAAGCTGGAGGGGAGCTGTTTGTCTGCACGCCGGGGCGGAGCAGGAGGTTGAAGCTGGTTTTTCGAAGAGGGGGAAGAAGGCTTAGGAGGAGGCAGACTTAGCGGGATAAGCGTATTTTTGTATGACAGTAAAACTTATAATACTGTATTACATTTTTTCCTTGATGGCGGTAATAAGCGTAAGGGTCAGCGATGAGATGAAGAAGCGAATGGAGAAGCTCAGGCATGTAAACTGGAGCGAGGTCTTGAGGCAGGCCATACTCAGGGTTCTGGAAGAGGAGGAGGGGAGAAACCTTGCCCTAGCGCTTTTGCTGAACGAGAGGGTTCGTAAAAAGGCGCCTGAAGGATGGGACAGTACGGAGTTCATAAGGCGTTGGAGGGATCACCGTTATGGTTAAAGTGGTTAGTGACGCGAGCGTGGTGGTGAAATGGTTCATCCAGGAGAAGGAGTCGGAAAAGGCTTTGAAGCTTAGAGACATGCATGTAAGCGGGCAGCTAGACATAGCTGCGCCGGAACTGCTTTTCTTCGAGGTGCTTAACGCGTTAAAGTCGAGCCGCCTGTTCAGCGAGGAGGAGCTTAAAACGGCTGCAAACTCGCTTTTAAACTACAGGGTGGAGCTGCACCCTCTAAACAAGCAGCTTGCGGAGAAAACGGTTGAGATCGCTGTTCAGACCAATCTAACGATCTACGATGCTGCCTACGTGGCCCTAGCCGTAGACCTTGACACGGTCTTATACACGGCTGACGGGAAAATCGTGGAGACAGCGGGTGAAAAATATAGCGGGCGCGTGCTGCATGTATC
>JAFNIQ010000072.1 GCA_017601395.1 Candidatus Brockarchaeota archaeon | reverse complement strand
TACAGGGAGAAGTACCTTATCGACACTGAAAGAGGGCCTGTGCTAAACTTGGAGCAACTCGACAGAGATCACATGGTTTTAGTGGCAACCATTCGGAAATTTGGGGCGGAGTTCAAAGAGAAAAGTGAGCTAGGACCAGACGAGTACTCTAGAAGGACAATATTGCTCAAGCCGCGTGTCCAGAGCATAGTCAGAACTAGAGTAGGCGACATAGCTGGAGCAGACGAGATCATGCTATGCGAGTTCCAGCTAGAATTAAAGAATGTGTTGAGCATGGAAGAAGCTGAGGACATCCTTCTGAATCAGTATGAAGTTAGAAAGGAAGTTGTTAAGAAACTTGCAAGAAGACTATCCGGAGTAATGCTTTATACGGATGAACAGGGAGAAGGATTATATAATCCTAACGAGAAGGGGGCATGGGCAGAGTGGAAACATTTCCAAATAATACAAGAGTATGATGAGATAGTGGAATACCAGAAGGAAATCGAAGGAGCAGTCATGGATTTCGTTTCGAAGAGCAATCTACTTGTAGACTCAAAATTCCGGAAGAGGCTTGTAGAAATGGAGATAGAAGACTTGTTAAAACAGATGGCCGCCTACAATAAGGAATGGTATGGATATAAAGCAAAAGGCATACGAGCTAAAGTCGTATTCTCTTTCGAAAGTAGGATTTTGGATGATGACTATAAATTCTTGGAAAGCAAAATTGAGGATAGATTCGGAGAGAACTGGAAAGAATGGTTGGTTATATGTAACGGAATCGATGAGTTTGAAGCATTCATACGCAAATGGATTGGAAAGTGAAGCTATGAGGTAAAAAGCTGATGGAACCTTTTATACCCAGACGAATGTAAACCAGAATTCTACGCCATGCTTTTTGTAGACGTCAACTATTGTTTTAAAGTTCTTTCCACAAAGCTTGGCTCTTGAGTTTATCTTTTCTGGTCCCTTCTCTTTCCCTTCCCAGTATCCGCCATACTCAACGATCCACTTATCATAATCGTTATCCATTGCCAGAAAAGGCTTGCTGGAGAGGAAGTCTATTTCCTCCGTGACCTCTTCAACTTTTAAAGTACAAGTGGGCCAAGCTAGTTGTCGCCGCACACCTCCCTCCCCCCAAGCAGTGACGAGCTTCAACTTAACGGGGAGCTTCGCAATCAACTTGTCGAAGTATTCCTCGTCCTCTCTTATCCATTTTGTGCAAAGTTCACGTGCCTTTTCCTCCCCTAGTTTAAAAGGGTCAAAGCCGAAGAAGTAGAACTCATGGTTTCGACTTGGGTCTTCTACTCCTATCTTCTTCACTCTTCTTATCATGGTCTCTAGAGACCTTACATTTGCCCAAGCATACATCGCTGTCCTCAATATCATAGGTAAGTATCTGAGCTTATGCCTCAGGAGGCCCGGATCCTCATCGAAGAACACCACTCCTCTTTCATGCAGTTCATCCCGAATACTTCTTCTAACCTTCTCAGGAACCTTTTTATTGAAGTACGTGTGCGTATACCAGTTTCCCATTTTCTACATTATTTCTCCTCTATTTTTGATTTAAGCATAACTGTTTTACTCAAATTCATCAGAAATCTGCTCGGGAAAAGGGAGGTAATCGTACTGTTGCCAGGTATGAGGTTAATTAAATCGGGAAAGCTACTACAATTTACGGATTAACAGCACACGCTAATACTGCCTATTTTTTGTATCCCCCTTTACTTTGTATTTTTCCTCTTGACATTTTAACAGGGCACGGGATTATCTACGGAAAGACAAGGATGGGAAAATCTTTCTTTTCATTAATCCTCATTCAAGAAGCTTTAGCGAATGGAGTTAAAGTAATAGTTTTTTATCTACATGGAACTTTGGCTAACAGATTAAAAGCAGAATGGTTTGTTAAGAATAATTTTAACGAGAGGCAAGGCCGACGTTACTCAAGAACTAGAAGAAATTTATCAGGAAGCATCTGCTTGGACTGAATCAAATGAATTGCGTATGCTTGTAATTTTGGATGGAACTAGATTGTTAAAGGCAAAGCACCTTATCCATTGCTTGAATGAATTGGGTAAACGTGGGTTAGGATTTATTCTTATAACTCAGTATTCTACAAGCATATCACCAGAAGCAAGAAACATTGAAACTTATTTCATTATGGCAGCTATGAGCGAAAACTGAAATACAAAAAGACATAGAACTAGTTTAAAATTAGTAGAAGAGGATGTTTACCTCATAGAATATCGAATAACTTTTCGAGTCGCCTTCCTTGATTAACCCTTGTGTGAATGGTTTGAGTATAGATGCGTGCTTATCGGTGTTTTGCTAAGTCTTCAGGTCCACGTGGACCATAATGTTTAATATTGTAAAGTAAAGCCTCTACCCATTCGTGGTAATTCTGCTCTTTCTTAGAAAAGTCTACTCCTAATGCTAGCGTATATTTGTAAATTAAGAAACTTATCAGAGACAATTATTGGCTTTAATCGTATTCTATTAGGAAATATGCCGCCCAAAAAAATCTCGCTATATTCTCGAAAAGGGTCTGATGCACTTCAAATATTCCGCCAATTCTTACAGGCTTAACGTAAAAGCGTGCGCGGATCTCCGATTTTGGTTTGAATAAGTTTACCTCTATGTCTATCGGAAATCCTCCAGATCTTTTCCTCTCTAATAATTCTCCAGTTATCTTCATCCGTTATACAAAGCCGATAGGCTATCACAAAGCTTTTTACTATATAGATGAGAGTAGTGCTAAAACACATATTGTCAAGGACTTCGTTTTTGAGCTCGATAATTTGGACGTAAAGTATCGTAAGGCAACTTTTCTTAAGATACCTGAGGAGGTAAATGAATTTTTAGAACAAATGTATGGATACAGGGAGGCTTGGAGGCAGGAGGGCAGGATGGCTGTATATGTGTTTAGAGAATTTTCAGAGAGTGATTGGGATTCTTTAAAGAGTATAATTGAGGAAAAGTTCGGAGACACAAGTGAGTGGCTCGTCCTATTGAATGGATGGGATGCATTGGAGCAATACATGGCAAAGAGGTATGGAAAGGGGAGATGACGTCTTATAAATAATATTTACTTAAACATTTTTTAAACTTTAAATAAATACTGGTCCAGTATCAGTGCAAATCCTCACATGTTTCTTCGTCAGATGTTCCACTATGCTGACGATCTCCTCCTTTATCCTATCAGGGGGAGCGTACTCCTTCTTCCAACCGTGCTTAGATACCTCAAGAAAATCCTCCCTTGTGACCAGGTGTAGTGAATTAATCTTCAGGTGATTACCCGGTATTCTTCTATGCTAAAAACAAAGCCCCTGTACTTTACTAGGTACTCGCAGGAGGAAATGTATCCCACAGAAGTATGGTAGGGTGGACCGAAGTACCAAAGGAGCCTATAGATGGCTAACGCCTTGCGCCGATAAAGCCTTCGTCGTGCTTTCCTGGTGGCCTCCTTGTCGAATGAGTTTACTGAGCCATGGTCAAAGTCTACATAACCAACCCCTATGGATAAGATGGTGAACTTTTCGCTCTTTAAATACTCTGACCATTCCTTATTCTCTTCCTCAGAAAACCTCTCAACCCCAACCCTCTCTCCATCCAGCTCAACATTCACATGTCTTCTGTTAACATCACGTCCTAACATCCTTATCCTATGTTTAGCTTCACTTGCCACACTAATAGATACTCCTAAAGGGTATTTAAATTTCCATGAAGACGGATTAAGTGATGGCTCGGTAGAAAGAATAGAACCATCTGTACTAAAGCCAGTACTTCGGCAGGAAAAAGATTAAAAATACATTGAAACATTCCTTCTAACTCCTTACTTAACACACGTTGTCTGTAAAATCAAAATGTATTTCTCCAAAATTTTGTTGCTGGATTTTCATCCGTATAGTAAATTTTAATCCAGAACTGATTTCTAAAAACATCTTTCAACTTCCTCCACCGTCAACGTCCTTCCTTGATAGCTTTCTATTTTGAATTCACAAAGGACGATGTCCCCAGGCTTCGCTATTTCTCCAACTCTCGTCTCGATCGTCCTCTTCAGAGACTTCAACAGTACTGTTCGTTCACTGTTTTTCCATTCTTCGTAGTTTTTACTTTGAGGACTATACGGTCTCGCTCTAACAGCTTCCAGTTCAGCATATCGCCCTCGTCCGTTTGGGTAAGGTACTTTCTATGATCCTGGTTCTGATATAGGAATATTTTGAGCCATTCTTCCAATGCGTCCTTTCTCATTTCATTAAAAAATCCTCCTAAAGAAGATATTTAAATCTCTACTCACGTCGTTGGACGTACTCAATTGCACTTGCCTCAACGGCTTTCTTTAAAGAGTTCTAGGAAATCTTCCTTTTTTAAGTGGAAGCAGCTTCAATCTTTCCGATTCGTCTAAATTCCGATTCTTCTCCGCTCTAGACATTTCTGACGAGCTTCGGATAACCCCCACAAAAGTGCCTGAGAAAGCGCTTAAACCTCAATACTCAGGAAGATTGCTTACACAGAGGAAAAGGCTTAATAACCCTTTTGCCAAAGCCTTGACAGAACAAGGGTGTCAACCAGAATTGCCAAGATACAAGACAACGGAAGAAGTGTTGCGGCTCTCGAAGAGTCTAGAGAATATTAGAAACATTTCAATATGTGCCCATGTTGATCACGGCAAGACCACATTGTCGGATTCTCTACTCGCAGCTTCGGGATTATTGTCGCCAACGGTTGCGGGCGAAGCACTGGCGTTAGACTACCTTAAGATCGAGCAGGAGAGACAGTTCACATACAAGGCTGCAAACGTATCGCTCTATCATGAAACAGATGGAAAATCATATATAATTAATCTTATCGATACTCCAGGTCACATAGACTTCACTGGCAATGTAACTCGTAGTTTGCGTGCTATTGATGGTGCTGTTATCGTGGTGGATAGTGTTGAGGGTGTGTTGGTTCAGACTGAGACTGTTACTCGTCAGGCTTTGGAGGAGTATGTTCGTCCTGTGTTGTTTGTTAATAAGGTTGACCGGTTGATTCGTGAGCTTAAGCTTTCTCCGCAGGAGGTTGAGAAGACTTTGCTTCGTATTATTGCTGATTTTAACAGGCTTATTGATCTTTATGGTCCTGAGGAGTTTAGGTCTGAGTGGCGTGTTGACGCTTTGAAGGGTATGGTTGCTTTTGGGAGTGCTAAGGACAGGTGGGGTTTCACTATTCCCATGATGCGGAAGGCTGGTTTGAAGTTTAGCGATATTGTTTCCGCTTACCAGGAGGGTAGGCAGGCTGAGCTTTCTAAGGTTTTGCCTTTGCATGATGCTGTTCTGAGCATGGTTGTGAGGTTTCACCCTCCGCCTGTTGTTGCGCAGGCCTACCGGATTCCGAAGATTTGGAAGGGTGACTTAGATAGTGAGGTTGGGAGGGCGATGTTGAAGTGTGATCCTAATGGGCCTGTTGTGATGGCTGCTTCGCATATTCGTGTTGATCCTCAGGCTGGTGTTGTCGCCACCGGCAGGCTTTTCTCCGGGACTGTTTACGAGGGTCAGGAGGTTTACCTGGTTAACTCTAGGAGTAGGGGTAGGGTTCAGCAGGTTTGCCTCTACATGGGTCCGCACAGGGAGGTTGTCGGCGCGATGTCTGCAGGCAATATTCCTGCTCTGCTCGGCCTGGAGGCTGCGAGGGCTGGCGAGACTATTACTACTTTTCAGGATCTTGTTCCCTTCGAGAGCATCAGGTATGTTTCTGAGCCTGTTATGACTATCGCTGTGGAGCCTAGGAATCCTGCTCAGCTTCCCGAGCTTATCGCCGCGATGCATAAGCTTAGCATTGAGGATCCGAATCTCAAGGTGACTATTAACGAGCAGACTGGCGAGTATCTTTTATCCGGCATGGGTCAGCTTCATCTTGAGGTCGCCACCACGTTTATTCAGGAGGCTGGTATTCAGATCGTTACTTCTCGTCCAATCGTAATCTACCGTGAGAGTATTCGCAGGAAGGGTGGGCCGGTTATGGTGAGGTCTCCGAACGGGCATAACAAGATTATGATTGAGGTTGAGCCTCTTGAGCCCAGGGTTATTGAGCTTGTCGCCACGGGTAAGATTGGCGAGTTTACTGACAGGAGGGAGGTTGCTAGGATGCTGAGGGAGTGCGGCTGGCCTGCTGACGAGGCCCGGGGTGTTGAGGCGGTTAGCGAGAGCTTCAGCCTCCTGGTTGACGCCACTAAGGGTGTTCAGAGGCTTGAGCAGGTTGCTGGAAGCATTAGGATGGGTTTCATCGAGGCTATGAACGAGGGTATTCTCGCCAGGGAGCCGGTTAGGGGTGTGAAGGTTAAGCTTCTCGACGCGACTATTCACGAGGATCCTGCTCACCATGGTCCCGCGCAGATAATCCCTGCTGTAAGAAGGGCTACGCACGCCTCTATTCTCCTTGCCGACCCTGTTATTCTAGAGCCGATTCTGAGGCTGGACGCTAGGACCAGTATGGATCATGTTGGGAACGTGACGAGGGTTATTAGCCGTGCTAGGGGCAAGGTTATTAACATTGAGCAGAAGGGCTTGATGACCTATATTGTCGGCGAGATTCCGGCTGCTGAAAGCTTTGATCTCTCAGAGGTTTTGAGGAGCGCTACCGGAGGCAGGGTTTTCTGGGACACTAGCTTCGCAAAGTGGGAGCCTGTTCCAAGCCAGCTTATGGGTAACGTTATCGCTGAAATAAGGAAGAGGAAGGGTCTTCCGGCTGAGGTTCCTAAGGTGGACGACCTGATAGAATAGGTTTTCTCTAGGTTTTTGCTTCAACCGGTTTTATCATTGTCCAGTCTATTCTTTCAACAAGCTTCTTCAAAGTGTTTTTCAACTCTGCTATTGCCGCGTCCCTTCCCATTTGGCTTGCGTTCCAGGTTACGAACGGAGGGTAGAAGCTTGCCTCCTTGAACCTGGGCTTTCCGTCGACTATTTCAAACTTTATGTATCCTACTTCCCTCAGGTAGCAGTTGTCGTTCGGGCAGAGAATATCTATCTCGTTAAGCTCCTTCTTAAGGTATAGGAGTTTAAACTCGGAAGCGTCCTCAATACGCCTGCCGCAGGGGCAGATTAAAGCTGGGCTCATTTCTAGTATTTAGGAAGAAGGTTAGACTTAAGTTTTTACCCTTTTCAAAGCCTGAAATAAAGTTTTTATACCCCTCTTTCTTAATCGGGTTTCTGAGGTGAGATTGAAATGGCCGCTATACCTGCGACAGTAGGTGGAACACCAGTACTGATCCTTAAAGAGGGAAGCACTAGGACGAGGGGCAGGGAAGCCCAGAGGAACAATCTTAACGCTGCGATAACTCTTTCAGAAATAGTCCGCTCATCCCTCGGCCCAAGGGGGATGGATAAGATGCTCGTCGACTCCCTCGGGGATGTTACGATAACCAACGACGGCGCAACGATTCTCAAGGAGATGGAGATTGAGCACCCGGCTGCAAAAATGATGGTTGAGGTTGCTAAGAGCACTGACGTTGAGGCTGGCGACGGGACAACATCCTCGGTAATCCTGGCCGGGGAGCTTTTGAAGAAGGCTGAGGAGCTTCTGGACATGGATGTGCATCCGACGATCATAGTCGACGGTTACAAGAGGGCCACCGGCATGGCGCTCCAATTCCTGAAGGAGATTGCTCAGGAAGTTAAGCCGACGGACAGGGCGGTTCTCAAGTTGATAGCTATGACCGCCTTGAGGAGCAAGGTTGTCAGGGAGTTTAGTGACCAGCTTGCGGAGATCGCTGTCGACGCTATTCTGAAGGTGGCGAGGGAGGAGAACGGGAAGTACAACGTTAGGCTTGACGACGTTAAGGTTGAGAAGAAGGCCGGCGGCTCAGTTATGGAGACCAAGCTCATAAATGGTATAGTGCTCGACAAGGAGATCGTCCACTCCGGGATGCCGAGGAAGATCGTTAACGCTAAAATAGCTATTATCAACAGCCCGCTTGAGATCGAGAAGACAGAGTTCGACGCCAAGATAAGCATTGAGAGGCCTGAGCAGATTAAAGCGTTCCTAGAGGAGGAGCAGAAGATCCTGAAGGAGATGGTTGACAAGATTGTTGAAGCAGGTGCCAACGTGGTCCTCTGCCAGAAGGGTATTGACGACATTGCTCAACACTACTTGGCTAAGGCTGGGGTGATCGCCGTTAGAAGGGTTAAGGAGTCTGACATTGAAAAAGCTTCTAAGGCAACTGGCGCCAGGATTGTTACGAGCGTGAACGAGCTTACTAAGGACGACTTGGGTTACGCCGGGCTTGTGGAGGAGAGGAAGGTCGGCGAGGACAAGTGGGTCTTCATCGAGCAGTGCAAGGACCCGAGGTCTGTGACTATCCTGATAAGAGGAGGAACCGAGAAAATGGTCGACGAGGCCGACAGGGCTCTACACGATGCTCTCTGCGTTGTGAAAGACGTGGTCACGTACCCGTATATCGTCGCCGGCGCCGGTGCTCCCGAGATAGAGGTCGCGATGAGAATAAGGAAGAAGGCTGAGACCATAGCCGGCAAGGAGCAGCTTGCAGTACTCAGGTTTGCAGAAGCCTTAGAGTCGATACCTTCAGCTCTCGCTGAAAACGCTGGAATGGACCCGATAGACATTATAGCTGAGCTCAGGAAGCAGCATGAGGCTGGGAACAAGTGGTACGGCATAGACATCGTTTCGAAGAAGACCTCCGACAGCTGGGCTAACAATATTCTCGAGCCATTGCTTGTGAAGGAGCAGATAGTGAAGTCTGCGAGCGAGGCTGCAAGCATGATCCTGAGGATTGACGACGTGATTGCCGCGGGCAAGCTTAAGGAGAAGGAGAAGGCCCCGAAGCCACCGTCTGAAGAAGGCGGAGCCGGGGAGCTGGACTAAGATCCTGAAAAACCTTCAAAAACCTTTTTTTCTTTCTAATTTTTTTCAAGGTCCACGCTAGTCCGGCTTATCCTCAAGCTTTTCAACGCTCTTAACAGCTTCA
>JAFNIQ010000018.1 GCA_017601395.1 Candidatus Brockarchaeota archaeon | reverse complement strand
TGTCGAAGCTGAGGAAACTGTGTATGACCCCTTCTATTTCAAGGTCCCTCCTCGGCTTCACTGGGTCCTCAAGCGGCGTCTCAGGGATTAAACGTGGGAGCTTAATGGCAGGGAGACTCTACCTCCAAGATTCCAGCATTAGGCTCAGCTTATAGTATACATTCACTTCAGGAGGAGTGAACCTGCCTGACTTTAAGCAGGCCGGGTGAGTGGGCAAGTGCTGCATTTCAGAGTCATCTCCATGATCCTCATTTTTCCAGCGATGCATTGGTAGACCAAACACAGATTCTTCTGAAAGAGTGACATCCTGCATTCTCAGTAAACCTATTGTCCTTTCTTCAAAAGTTTTTAAAAGCATGAACACATGCGGTTAAAATGTATGCATGCGAGCCTTAGAAGAAGACGGTTGGATGAAAGTGGTTGGCAAGCAGGCGGCTTATAAAACGCTTATCTCCGACCAAAATGCTGCTGAAATCTTCAATCTGAATCGCTGCAGACATATAAGTGTGACATGTTAGTGTGTGTTAAAAGAAATGTGATTCAAGGATGTGCTAAGTGCACGCAGTATGTTTCGCGGAGCCAGCTAAAGCACTTTATCACCTCCCTCAAGTCTCGCGCGTTTCCCATACTCAACCTTAGAGTGTTAAGGTGAAAAATGTTGATGTCATCAAGCTCTCCACGCATTGTTGAAAAATCAAAACAATATTTTTATTTACTCGTTTCATTAAGGATGTTCTGTGGCTAGACGTGCATACCGCGGCGAGAGAATAAGGAAGATAGAGTGAATAGAGGAGAACGTAAGAGATGAGGAGGAGAAAAAAGGAGTTTTTTCTATTATTCTATTAAGATTAGGGCATAAGGCTAACTGTGAGCTTGAAGCAGTTAAGGGAAGTAAATTCTGCATGTTCCACGACTCAGAGTATTGGAAAAGCCATGAGGATAATGTCCGTAAAGAGTAAGGAAGACAAATACTTCGTAGGCTTCCACCTGCCATCCATGAGTCTTAAAAGCAATTCCGCGACAACAAGATAGCTCCTGATACCTTTTCAGGCGTTTCCTATAACAATTTATACCTGTTATTTTATTTTTGGTCTTATTCGTGCACGCTAAAGTGTGGTCAAAATTTATAATTTAGGCTGTCATCAACATGTCTAATGAAGAAGGAGGATTCTCACCACGCTCTTTCCCTCAAGGTCCTTGCCTCTGATCAGCCTGCAGACAAGCCCTGTTGAAGCGTTCAACGTTTGAGATACTGAAATTACTCTCATCATGTCTACGGAGAGATGAAATTGGGCTCGCCGAACCTTGCGTTAAGCTGCCTAGCCAGATGGAGGGTATATCTAAACCTCGCTACCTTATGGCTCTTAACAGGGTCATGCTCGTTGTAATAAGTCCAATCCTTAATGTTGAAGTCTAGGACGTGAAAGTCCCTCAAGCTTCTCAGAGGAATATAGAAAGTAGCAGTATGCGACATTAGCCCAACTGTTTAAAAGCATGTGTAACAGCAGAAAATATAAAAAGGGCCTAGAGAGGAAGAGATTCTTGGGCCCGTCGCCTAACCTGGACATGGCGGCAGCCTCCTATCAACGTGAAACTGAGAGCGAGCTGTAATGATCTGGGTTCAAATCCCAGCGGGCCCGTTCTATTCTTATGTTACTGTCCGCGGTATCGGTTTTGGGAAAAGAGGTACTGAATTAACTTCCAATGGAAAGTAAATTTTAATACTGATACTTAGTAGGGAGCGATTGTGATGATCTCTGTTGCGAGTGCAAGGGTGGAACGAGCAAGACTACTGTGGCAGTTAATATGGCTCTTATTAAGGGATGGCACGCGAAACCTTTGTTTAAAACGTAAACATGATATCAGGTAAGCTTAGTCCAATTAACGCGATTATGCTTTCTCTTCTGCTGAAAAATCACCATTGCCCCCCAGAGGCTATTGGCATAAATCATAGTTGTAGCTTGTGAAGCTTTAAGCTTTAGTTCAAGGCTGCAACAGGCGTGCTGCATAATTATTAGCCCATCAAAATAGATTTTCCATATTCTTTCAGACCATTGGGTTACACTTCACTAGTAAAGACAAGGGTTAATAAATTGCTTTTAAGCTGTCTGGAGAATTCAGGTGTGTGAAATGGAAAATTATGGGCTGCTTGGCTTCAATCCAGTTAAGTTGACGATCCTTGCCGATAATGAAGCCTATCTTGAAGGTTTGAGTTCGACTTGGGTTCTTTCAATTTGCATTGAGGCTAAAAGAGAAGGTGTTGAAAGAAAGGTTTTGATGGATACGAGTGGCTCTTATGATGCTTTTACCTATAATTCCCTAAAACTTCGGAAAAATCTCTCGATCATTAAGGCCGTTTTCAGTTCTCATTGGCATAGGGACCACTGTGGATGCCTAAAGGAAGCCTTAGAGCTATTGGAACCTGGAACCCTGGTTTATGTTTCATCTTTGAATAGAAGCAGATTAAAAAGCCATAGAAGACACTGGAGCCAAGTGCGTGCACTAATACTTTCTAAATTAAAATTTAGAAATAAAGAGGGGTTATAAACCTTAATCGATAGCGAATCACTATAAGAGTTTCAACCCGTGTTCTTCCAGTGGCTTGAAATGTTTGGTATTAAACGTGTAAAGCTTTGCATTATTGTTGATCGTCATAGCAGCTATCATGGCGTCTGTTCTCCGAACTGGTTTTCCTTTTCGCTCTGTTCTCAGCTCTAACTCAGATGCTAGGATTGCATCTTCCTTCCTATAGTTTAAAACCGGAAGCCTCAGGACATTCTTCACCGGCTTAGCGTATTTGCTTAACCCATATAGGATTTCGTGAAGGTTGATTACGGTTATGCATACGGGTTCATCCTTTTCAGTAATTTTCTTTAACGCTTCCCCACCTTTTACGGAATTCTTATCGAAGATCTCGATTAAAACATCAGTGTCTAAAACAATCATGTTCTGCGCTCAGCCCTCAATGAGTAAATCTCCGCAAGAAGCCTCTCCTTATCCTTAATCTCAACACAGCCCCTGAGTTTTACTAGAACGTCAATAGGATTAGCCTCCTCGATAAGTCTTTCAAGTAACTCGCTGAAACTTTCACCCTCCCGCTTAACAGCTAGCAACCTCCTGTAAACTTCTTCTCTAATGGTTATGGTTTTAACCATCAGTCATCACGAATATTAAGTTTAAACTTAAATATAAACTTATCCTTAGGAATACCCCCCAAACAAAGAAGGAGGACAATAGCATTTTTCCTAAGCCTAACAAGTACGAACCCTTACGGCTAAGCCATTTGTACGAGGAGTTTTTAGTAGCCCAGTTCCTAATAAGATTTAATAGGGCAGGACATTATAATGTGATAACTGGTTACGCTTCCCGTTGTAATCGTCCAAATGGTGTAGTAAGGTTTTTAACGTCTTACCGTATTTTCCTTACGCAGACGTAATGCATGAAGTGTTTGATTAGTTGTTCTAGTGCTCCAATCGCTGGGCTTGGAGACAAGAAGTATTATGATTTAATCGGCACCATCGATGTGATGAAGAAAGTTTTCTCCAAGTCGGTTGAAGATGGTTTGAGCTGCAGCTTGAGCCAGAATAAGATAGCGATAATCCTACTTTGACAGATGGGAATTTTGCGAATTGGACCAAGACACCTAAGTATACGGCCAAGGAAGTCTGCATATTTTTTTAAAAAAAAGAGGCGCTGCCCATATTATCTGTACATGTGAGCAGAGACATTGGTAGTTATCTTTGCACAAGCCGGGAGCGCGATTGGGAGAAAGGGAAACAGGCTGCATACGATGCTTTACTTATTGCCAGCGAGCTGGGAGCGAACGTCTGCGTATTCCATCTATGGGATACTTGGGCCACTAGTTTCGACCTAAGCCGTATAGTAAAAATTTTCTGTGAAATTACACGTGGATTCCCTAGTGCGAAGGCTTCGGTAGAGAATATTCCAACGCATTTAGAGGGTTACACGCCCTTTGCTTTAGTCAAGCTTTTCGACTAAAGCAAAGCTTTCGACTAAAGCCGCTCTACCACGTAGAAGCTTCATTTTTACTCAATAAGCAACGTCCCTTGAACCTAACTATTTACAGGCGGCAAGTTTTTACAGTCATTATAGTATGGCTTCGAAAGGTTTTAATAAGTTGATACAATATAGTATCAGTCTTTGCAGCTTCCCGTTGTAATCATTGCTGCAGGGGTAGCCTCCAGGCTGAAACCTTATTCTGAGGAGGCGCCTAAATGCCTCATGGAACTTGAGCCCGGCGTGACAATACTCGACTTCATATTAAGCAGGATTAGGGACATTAATCCAAGCCGTGTCCTGATCGTTACGAGGCCGGAGTTTAGAAGTATGCTGGATAAAAAGGTGAGTGGCAGAGCCGAGTTTGTGGAGACAGACATGGAAGATTTCGGGAATCTCTATAGTGTCAGCCTGGCTTTGAAACGATTGGGTTCAGAAGGTTTTCTGCTCCTAATGTCTGACCATATTTATGAGAAAACAATGATTAAGGCGGTTTCATCTTCGGGTGGGAAAGCTGCGTTCACCGTTTGCCTTGACAAGAAGCCTTCTCAGACTGATGCTGAGGAAGGGTTGAAAATAGTGTTGAAAGAACAGGGCGTGGCCTACACGGATAAGAAGGCTTTGCCTAGGCACGGGATAGACACGGGGGTTATACTATGCGGCGAGAAGGCGAGGACATATGTTGAGAAGACTATAGAAAGCCTTGGCCCTAATGCGACAATATCTGATGCACTGAATCTCGCTTCAACAGATAATGAGGTTGATTACGTTGATGTAACTGGAATGCTCTGGAAAGATATAGATACGCCTGAGGACTTGGTCAGAGGGAGAGAAGTCTACTGGCAAATACTGAGGAAGGAGAACAAGACGGAAAGCGGGCTTGTCTCAACGTACCTCGTCAAGCCTGTCTCAACACGTGTTTCAATCAAGTTTTACCGGAGCCTCGACGGGGAGCCTCTCGTAGTGACGCTAGTTTCTCTGATCGTCGCTCTAGCAGCAGGCTTTCTCTTGGCGTCTAAAGAATCCCTGCTGGGAGGGCTTCTAGTCGGGCTTGCAATCCTGCTTAGCGAAGTTGGCAGTGAACTGGTAAACCTGTATGGCAGGGAAAAATGGAGGCTTCAAGTCAGCGCTCTGCTGGACCGCGTTTCAGACTTAGCCATAGTAACAGGTTTTTCATTATCCTTATTGTCATTTGGGGATAATGTTTTCCTGCTCACTATTCTTGCTGTAGCAAACATAATGCTGGTAAGCTATGCGGCTCAAGTTTTAAACAATACCGATATTAATGCGAGGGTTTTGAGGAAAATACCTGCGACGAGAGATGTGCTACTTTTCACTGTTCTCTTTACGTCAGTAATTTCTTTTCAATTTTACGGCCTGTACTACTTAGCTGCAGCTCCGTTTTTCTACCTAGTATGTTCAGTTGCTCTGGTTATTAGGACTAGGAAGGGAGAGGGCAGGCTGGGAAGAGCTAAGAGAGCTCCCAAACCAGAGGTTACGGTTGAAAAGGGAGAGATAACAAAAAGGATTGAAATCCTCGTCTCCAGCTCGCTTAAGCTTGCCCTGTCGCTTCTCTTTCTGCATATGGTCACACCTGTGGTTACGGATATTACTCTAGTGACTCTTGATGATCTCGTTTTGAAATCGGACCATTTGATGTCAGCCTTGCTTCTAATCATATCTATATACTTTGGTTATCGTATATTGATGTCCCTGAAATTTCTAATAGACATGGTTACTAAACGCTTAGTTATGCTCCTCCGGGTTTCAGAGTTCACTCTCAGACACATGTTGGTCGATCTACTCTACATCCTGCTAGCTGTAATCCTCTGGATTTATCTTCCTCCTCAACTGAGACTGGTTCCATACATCGGCGAAAACCTTGCGAGGCTGGGAGCATTAGCCATATTCGTCTTTTTCATACTGATTTTCTACGACGTAGCGAGGCTCCTATACAAGACTTTCGGAAATCTGTATCGGAAGATTATAGAGAGGCTCACGGAGAAGATTCAGGAAGGCGCTTCTAATGCTTAAACTTTTATTCATTGAATACTTCAAGTCGATGAAAAGCTTCGGTGGTGCATAGTGAAAGCCATAATACTGGCTGAGGAGAAGGATTTCATATATAATAAGGAGAGGCCCTTAGCCCTAGTTAAGGTGTGCGGGATTTCTCTTATTGTAAGAATCCTCAGCTCTATTAAGGCGGCGGGGATCAGAGAAGTTCTCATCACACTAGGTTCCAATGGAGAAGAAATAAAGAGCATGCTTAAAAACGGCGAGGAAATTGGTTTGAAACTGTTTTATATCGAGATGGGGGAGCACGCATCAAGTCTCCCCAAAGAGTTCATTGATAACGACCTGCTGATTACAAGTGTAGGAGTAGTCATAGATCGAGAATTTGTAGATATAATCGTTAATGTTGAAGGTAATGTTGCCTGTTATCTTAACGGTAGGCCCGTTGGGATTTACAAGATAGTTAAAGAGTGTTCAAGGCTTTTAGAAAAAGAACTCTCTTCAAACCGTGTTAAAGAAAGACTTGAGGACCTATGCAGTATTAGGCTTGACGTCTCCAGCATGCAGGTTGAACACGTGGAGTTGAAGCGCAGAGTTTCTCCAGTCTGCGTTAAGATAGATAGTAGACAGTCAATCGAGCTTGCTAAAAGAAGACTTGTCTTCCGAACCCAGAAGGGGCTTCACTTCACATCCTACATAAACAAGCCGGTAGAGGACTACATCGTATACCACGTAGCTGATTTGCCTTGGATCACACCCAACAGGATAACGATTCTAGCAAACGTAACCGCATTACTTGTGGCAACACTGTTTCTATCAGGGTATGTGAAGATCGCGGCGATTTCAGCCTATCTGGTGGGAATATTGGATGGACTTGACGGTAAATTAGCTAGGGTGAGAGGCATTCTGACGAAGCTCGGGTATATTGAGCATACTTTCGACATGCTTTACGAGCAAGCATGGTACATATGCTTCTCCCTAAGCCTGTGCTTTTCGGAGAACAGCCATTTACCACTCGTACTGGGCTTATGCATGCTTCTTGCAGACAGCTTCGTAAGACATTGCTACATGCAGTTTAAGGAAACAATGGGGAGGGCTTTAACAGCATACACGGATTTCGACAGGCTGTTTGCCAGGATGGATGGAAGGAGAAACGTGTACGTCCTGTATATGATATTGTTCTCATTGTTAGACAGACCATTATACGCTATGTACGCAATGCTGATGCATTCATCGGTCACAGCCGTGATTTATGCGGTAAGGGCTGTTCAACACATGAGCACCGCAGACAAGACGGAAGGGTTGAAAGGATTTCTAAAACTTGTAGGGAAGCCTAGTTAACTCCTCTTCTAATTACAGTTTCTTACTGCAACTTATACTTCTCTCTCAAGGCCTTCAGCATTTGTCTTAATTCTTCCCTGGAGGGGAAGCTTATGGCTCCGGCTGGACACCTGTGTTTACATGCTTCACAGCCCACGACACACTCGTATGGTTTGGAAACCACGACCTTGTCTCCCTGCCTTGAATACACTCCATGCATGCAGAACTCGACGCAGGACCCGCATTTAATGCACAGATCCTGGTTTATCCTAGGGTACCATTCTATTTCTTCCCTCGGCGGCCATAGGTTTGCCTTACTCATTGTCGTAAACCTCCATTATTTCAACTAGCCGTTAGTTTTTCAATGGTTTCAGCAACTTTCTTCATGGCTTCCGGAGTCTCCATGTTTCTAAGGTCTAGCGAAACCACTTGCTTGTCGAAGTCGAGACCTTTCTCAGTGAAAACATCCTTGAACATTTTCCTCTGCATCCTTGGGTCGCATCCACCGATCACGTAGATCCTATCCTTACCCCCGTCTTTTAAGAGGTCTCTCAGGAAGTTGTCCCCATCCGTGACGCAGAGCTGCGGGTGGATAACAGCGTACTCAACGTCAAGCTCGTTTCTAACGAAGTTCACCAGTTTCCAGAGCTCTAGTTTCGCGAACCCTGGGCATTCTCCAGTGCAGAAGCACATTATGAACCTGGGACGACTCTTAGCGTTCTTCATCTTGAGACTGCCAGTTTCCAGTAGCGTTTTTAAATTTTTCCCCGAGACTCCGTTTCTAAACTAACCGTATTAACCACTAATCCAGAATTTGTTGAATATGATCGTCAAACAACGGAGCTTATTTAAATCTAGGCGGTCCACTTGAGCTTCAAAGCTTTGCTTCATCAATGATTATCTGAGCTATTTTCTGAACATCTCCCTCATATATATCGAGAGTCGGTATTTTCCGTAGGTACTTAGATATGTCGATCTCGTAGTCGATCTTTTTCCCAGCGTTTTCCAAGACTTTAGAGGCACATCTGTTGCCACACCCGTTTATAACTATGTTTCTCTTAGCTCTTCCAGCTATGTCTAGGTGCGGCTTCGAGCCTGCTGCGAGCGCTGTCGTGCAGCACATTCTGGCTTTGCCCAAGTTTGTGAGTAAAACTCCTATCTCATGCCCTATTTGCCCAACGTTCGCAGCCCCGTCGCAGACCCAGACCATGTTCTCCTGTTCAGCAACCTGGTGGCAGGGGTGTAGAATCCTGGGTTGGACAACTTCCTTCTCACTAGGCATTAAGCATTCACCTCCTTGTCATCCGCCTCCCGTCTTAACCCATTTTTATCCATATTCCGAACATGTTCGGGATGCTTCTCCGTTTCAACACTGCCTTTCTCAGAAAGAAACCCCCATATTTTCTCAGCTATTTCAGCGAAGGATTTGGCTGCAGGCGAACCCTCCTGAACCATTATGAATGGCATACCTTCGTCGGACGCTTCGCATATACGCGGGTCCAAAGGGATTTCCCCCAGGAAATCAACTCCCAGCTCTCTAGACATCGCCTCCCCTCCCCCCTTTTTGAAAACGTCTATCCTCGTCCCGCAGTTCGGACATATTAGGCCGCTCATGTTCTCAACCACGCCTATGACCGGTATGTTAAGCTCCCTCGCAAACATCACTGCCTTCTTAACCACGTCCTGAGAAACCTCTGAAGGTATTGTGACGATGACCACGCCATCCATCTCCGGCAGTAGCTGCATGACGCTTAGCGCCTCGTCACCGGTACCGGGAGGCAGGTCGATGAGGAGGAGGTCGAGCTCGCCCCAAGTGATGTCGGACAGGAATTGCCTGATCGCCGACATCTTAAGGGGGCCGCGCCATATAACAGGCGTCTCCTGACTAGGCAGAAGGAAATCTATTGATACAACTTTGATTCCTAAGGGGCCTGTTGCAGGGAAGGCTCCGATTGGGCTTATCCTGAGAATATCTCCCTTCATGCCAAGCATCCTAGGTACGCATGGGCCATGAATATCTGCGTCTAGAATACCTACTTTACCGGGAGCACTCTTCTTGGCGAAAGCTACCGCCAGGTTCACCGTCACCATTGTTTTACCCACCCCACCCTTGCCGCTGATCACTGCAATCTTGTGCTTAACCCTACCCATTCTCTCCCGAAGCCTTTTCTCCTGCTCCCCTAGCTCTCCTCTTTTAAACCCGGTGTGCTGTTCTTGCGACACTCCACCCATGATTAGCAGTCTAAATCTTAAACAATATTTATGTCTTGCATTTAAAACCTAAACAATGATGGACGAGGCCGATAGGAAACTAAAATCTCAACTGCAGGTCGACGGCCGTACAACCTGGAGAAACCGGGAGGATAACTGGTTAAAACGAGCACGCAGTGTGAATCGCAATTCCTGCAACGGGTACAAGTATGAGGAGTGCGTGGAATGCCCATCGACCGAGTTTTATCGCGGCAACCTTTAACAGGGTTTGACCCAGGGAGAACTATAGCTCGCCGGAATGAGTTTTGATTTTAACTATGGCCTCCACTATATCATCCATGTCTTCTCTACTCCCTAAGAATATTGATTGCGGCAACGTAACGGCTTCCAGAATAGCAGTCTCTGCAACAGGATACTTCGCCTTTCTTATTATTCGCGACCCAGATCCGTGGGCTGTTAACGTCATGTTGAGAGGCGGATGGTCTATTCCGCCGCAGGGAACTCCTTCAGCTTTAAGAGCCTCCACGAATCTTCTAACAGAAATGTTTCCGAAGCATTTCGAGTCGTATTTAAACAGGTATGGCCAAGGCTGATGCCGAGTTAGCCTTTCATCTATCTTAAGCGGGGCGACTCCCTCGATTTCTTTCAGCCTCCTGCTTAAGTATTCGCTGTTAGCCTGCCTAGTTTTCGTCTGCTCCTCAAGCCTTTCCAGCTGGACCAGCAGTATTGCTGCTTGAAACTGCGTCATCCTGAAATTCCACCAGTTCCACCAGTAGTCAATCCCCACGTTGTACACGTCGTCTCCCCTTATTCTTCCACATGTTCTTAATGCCCTGCATCTCTCAGCGTAAAGCCTATTGTTAGTTATTATTATTCCCCCCTCTCCAGCGGTCATGAGCTTCCCCTGCTGGAAGCTGAAGCAGCCGATGTCTCCAATCGACCCCGCCGGCTTGTCTCGCCACATGAAGCCGTGGGCTCTCGCACAATCCTCTATTAACGCGAGACCATGCTTCTCCGCGATTTCTAACAGTTTATCCATATCCGGAGCGTTCCCATAATTGTAGACCGGGATTATGGCCTTGGTTCGACTCGTAATGCTGTTTTCAACCTCTTCAACGCTCATGCAATATGTCTCAGGATCAACATCCACTATGATTAGGTTTCCTCCAGTCATTAAGACCGCGCTCCCCGTCGCCCAGAACGTGAGCGCAGGCACTATCACCTCATCTCCGGGACCCACTCCGATTGAGAGGAGAGCCAGGTGTAGGGCTTCGGTACCGCTTGAGACGCAAACCCCGTATTCGCAGCCATGGAACTTGGAGAATTTTTCTTCAAACTCTTTTTCCTTCGGACCGCTCTCCTCAACTCCTCCCCCCCAAAACCTGCTTTTCAAAGTTTCCTCAAGAGCCTTCAGCTCCCTTTCGTCGTAGACTGGCCATGCTGGCCAAGGCTTGGTTCTAGTGGGTTTCCCCCCTTTTACCGCTAGCATGCAGGTATTTTTTCAGCGATTCATTTAAAGCTTACTAGGACAAGTGGATTAAAACCCTGTGCGTTGTCAAGCATGTGCGGCGAATCGGTTAAATGATTCTTTCTTCACAGCATCATAAATTGCCAATATGTTTTCTAACGGAGTGTCTGGCTGTAGAGAGTGCGACGGCCCCAAGATGAGCCCTGTCGATCCGAGTTCTCTGATTCTTTTTCTAACCTCTTTCCTCACATCCTCAACGTTCCCAAATGGGAGTGTTCTTTGTATTGAAAGCGTGCCTTCAAACGCCATCCTGTTTCCACATAGTCCTCTTATTCTCACGGGGTCCATGGTTTCTGGTTGAACCGGGTTAAGTATGTCAACGCCTATTTCAACCAAGTCTTGAATTATAGGCTCAATCCATCCGTCGCTATGGAAGAAGAAATACTTACCCTTGGAATGAATTAAATCAGACAGAAGGCGGTACCTAGGTTTGAGAAACCTTCTCCACATCTGGGGAGACAGTATCATAGTGTTCTGAGCACCCGCATCGTCACCATCGACAATGACGTCGACGTCGGCTTCCAGCAATAATCGGGCCTGTTTTAAACGGATCTCGTTAAGCTTGTCGAGAACCCTTTCCACCCTAGGGTCGTTTCTACTCATCATCACCATGAGTTCGTTGAAACCTGTCAGCTGCCAAGCGATTTCAAAAAGGTGGATCACGCCACCGTAGACGCAGAAGCTTTCATTTTTCATCCTGTATTGTTTTACAAGCTCGAAGCTTTCCTCGTTGACTTCAGGCCAAACATAGTCTTCAACATCTATGGTTCTAAGGGGGTGATCGACATACTGATAAGTATAGGTTTTACTTGACCACTTGCTTACTATTCCCCACCTGTCTTTCCTAAGCTCGTACTCTCCGCTGCGTCCAACCGTGTAAGCAGCCTCATACGGCCCTTCCTTAACTTCAACTCCCTCAGGAATGTATCCACCGGTTAAGCCGATGGCTGGCGCAAACCTTACATCCACGTCGAGTTTGGAACAGACATCGTCAAACCCGTTGACGTTGAAGTGTTTCTCCAGAAGGGAAATAACCTCCGGTCTTGCTCTAAGGACAGTTGGCACCCTGTCTATCTCCTCAAACTCGATAGATTTGATGCATCTTTCTCTCGGATCCATCCCGAGTTTTTCCGATTATGCTGGATTTAATCTTTTCAAAAGTGTTAAAACTAGACATTCCTTATTCCGCATAGCGTCGATCCAGTGAGTAAAGTACATTTAGGGCTTGTTAGCTGATTTCCACGGGCATACCTATTTCGCTTGACTTGATGATGGCGCTTATAACTTTCGTTACGATAAGACCGTCCTCACCGGTTACGGGAGGTGTTGAGTCATGTATCAAGCAGTCTACGAAGCATTCTAGTCCCGCCCTTAGAAACACGCTGATGTTTTCAGATGGCAAGACATACACGTCTGGAAACGTCATTCTATGTTCATTCACAACCCTCACGCTGCCGTGATGCGTCCTATCTATTCTCACCGCACCCTTTTCCCCGAAAATCTCCATTTTAAAATCCACTATGAATGGTTCCCCCTTGGGGAGAATCCAGCTGTTCTCCATTACAGCGGTGATTCCATTTTGAAACTCGACCACAGCCTGGTAGAAGTCTTGGGTCTTGATCCCCCTTGCGTCCAGCACAATCGACCTTGAAACCCCGAAGACTCTTTTAGCCTCATCTTTAAAAAGCCATCTCAGTAGGTCGAAAACATGGCTTCCTAGAAACCAGAGAACATTAGTCTTATCAGACCATTTTATCATTTCGGTTGGAACATATATTGTGTCGCTTAGACGAGCATATGCATTGACTATTCTGCCAATTCCACCTGCTTCTATAGTGTCCTTAGCCAGCCTGAAGGGAGGACTCCACCTATTGCTGAAGTTAACCATCAGCTTGAGGCCGCGTTTATTAGCCTCGTCAACTATCTTCTGGGCATCTGCAACGTTCGTCGCGAGAGGCTTTTCTATGAGCAGATGCTTATTGTTCTCAAGAGCTGTGAGCGCAGGCTCCGTATGCAGGTGGTCCGGCGTGCAGATGGAAACCGCCTCGACATCCGGATCCTTAGCAAGGTCTTGGAAATCCGTGTATATTCTTGGGACACCATGTTTTTCTCCAATCTCTCTAGCCCTTTTCTCATTCAGGTCGGCGATTGCCAGAACCTCGGCGTGCTCTATCGTTTTGAACGCTTTTAACTGCTGCTCACCTTGGATTCCAACACCGACAATTCCTATCTTAGCCTTCTTCATGGAGTAAACCAGAGCTGAGAACCATAATAAGCTTTTTTAATCAGCAAGCCGTTTTAACGCTCTGCTTAAATTCGAACATGGGGCTTGCTAACCTTCTCTTCTATACGGTGTTCCCAGTGCTGCAGGTGCACCAAGCCTTTTTCTCAGGAGGCCCAATGAGCTGGCAACCAGCACCAATATGGTGGAGACATATGGAAGCGCGCCGAGTAGGCTTGCCGGAACCCCGTACTCTTGAAGGTGAAACTGGAGGACCTCAACCCCTCCGAAAAGATATGCTCCAATTAAGCTTCCAAGAGGGTTCCACAGGGAAAATATTGTTAGAGCCAAGGCGATCCATCCTCTGCCCATCATCACGCCCTCCCTCCAGCCTGGAGTATAAGAGAGGGTTACGTAGGCACCGCCGAGGCCCCCGAGTACTCCTCCCAGGAAAACACACAAGTATCTCACCAACTGTACGTTAACTCCAGCAGCGTCCGCAGCCTCAGGCTTCTCTCCCACTGCTCTCACTGTTATTCCAAACCTTGTTTTAAACAGGATAAGCCACATTGCTATTGAAAGCACCATTCCCAGATAAACTACCGGATCATGGCAGAATAGCCCGCCTGCTAAAGGTATTTCCGTCAAAACGGGTATTTGAAGAAGAGGGAGGCTTTCTCTAAGAGGCAGCCCCACATATTTTGCTCCCAAGAGACTGCTAATTCCCGTCCCGAGCATTGCGAGAGCCAAGCCTGAAACAGTCTGGTTTACCCCGAGGCTTATGCTCGTAAACCCGTGTATGAGTGAGAAGAGGCCTCCGGCAAGCATTGCTACGGCTAAGCCCATCCAGACTGACCCTGTGAGCCATGTTGCAGCAAAGCCCGCTAGGGCTCCGATCGTCATCACACCGTCGAGCCCAAGGTTTAAAACTCCGGATCTTTCACAGTATATTTCCCCGAGAGTCGCAAGCATCAGCGGTGTCCCGGCTCTGACTGCTTCAGCAAGTATTGAGGCAGCTATATCCATATTCTGCTACCACCTATTTTAATCACGATTCTGTATTTGGCTAGAACCTCGCTACTTATAATGAAGAGGAGAATCATTCCGTTAAACACGTATACGAGGCTGGATGGCAGTCTGAGGGAAATCTGTATCGCGTCACCACCCACCATCAAGCCGCTTATGAAGAACGATGCTATGAGCGTCGCCAGAGGATCAAGCCCGCCGAGCCAAGCCGGGATTATCGCAGTATAACCGTAGCCGGGGGATATCCCTCTTATGAGCCGCCCATGTATGCCGGCGACCTCCCCTACTCCAGCAACTCCTGCAAGTCCTCCGCTGACCAGCATGACTAGCAGGATATTCTTGGTTACACTTATCCCAGCATACTTAGCTGCGTCCGGATTACCTCCTACGACTTTTACCTCGTAGCCAATCTTCGTCCTCTTCATTAACACGTAGAGGATGAGTGTTGAGGCTAGGAGCAGTATGAGAGTATAGTAGTGTATTCTGGTTCCCACTATCATAGGGAACCTGGCGTAGCTCGGGAAAGGGTCTGTCTGCGGGAATCCCCACTGGGTTAAACCTCTCCATGGACCTGTCACCACATAGTCCAGCAGCTTTAAGGAGATGTAGTTCATCATAAGAGTCACTATGACCTCGCTGACATTGAGCCTTGATTTCAGCAGTGCTGGTAACAGTGCCCATGCAGCCCCGAAAATGAAGCCTGCAAGCAGCATTACAATAATGATTATGCTTTGCGGAAGACCGGAGTATAGCGCGACCCATGTTGCAGCCATGGAGCCTATTATCAGCTGTCCCTCAGCACCTATGTTTAAAACTCTCGCCCTGTAGGCGAGGGTAAGCCCGACGGCGCATAACCCTATTGGAAGCATTTTCACAATCGTCTCACAGAAACCATACGGGCTTCCAAAGGCTCCTGTAAAAATCCTCAGATAGGCGTCGACCGGGTTCACGCCGTAAGCGGCGAATAACAATCCTATAAGCGGGAGTGACAGTAGTACAGCGAGTATTCTAGAAGATATGTTGATCCTCCTGGATACGGTTTGTCTTCTCTCAAGTCTTATTTCCAATCTTCACACCACTGCTTCAATAAAGCATGTTTTAACACTTCTCTTGACCATGGCTATGCTGCTCCCGCGGTCATCGCAAGCCCAACTTCGCTGATTGACACGCCTCCCCCAAACTCTCTGACTATTTTACCCTCCTTCATAACAAGTATCCTATTGCTTAAAGCTAAAACCTCCTCGAGGTCTTCGGAAACCAGGAGGACACTTCCCCCGGCTTGCCTAAGCCTGTGGAAGACCCAGTGCACATAGTTTGTTGAAGCGACATCCAAGCCTGAAGTGGGATTGCTTGCGACAAGAATCTTAGGATTTATCGAGAGCTCTCTCGCAACTATCAGCTTCTGAATATTCCCACCTGAAAGGAGGCTTACCGGTGCATTCACGCTCGGTGCAACTATCTCAAACTCCTGAACAAGTTTTTCTGTTTCCCTCTGAATCGCTTCTGCATCCATAAATATTCCCCTTGAAAACTTTTCCCCGTAAAGCTTCATAATCATGTTCTCTGCAACACTCAAGTCTGGTGCAACACCATATCTGAACCTGTCTTCAGGAATGTGTGCAACACCAAGCCTGATAATCTTCTTCGGAGGACTATTAGTAACATCCATCCCCATTATTTTCACAGTTCCTTTTTCGACCCTCCTCAGTCCCGTGAGGGCTTCGACAAGCTCCCTCTGACCATTCCCCGCTACCCCCGCTACGCCTAGGATCTCCCCCTCTTTCATAACGAAGGAAACATCCTCGACCGCTATGAGACCCCTGTCATCTAAAACCCTTAGTCTCTCAACTTCTAAAACAGGCTTGCCGCCTTTCCTAGCATTGTTAATCCTAGGCTTAAATTCCAGAGGCCTGCCGACTATCATATTAACCAGGTCAAGCCTGCTTGCTTCACGCGGCTTAACTTCAGCCGCCACAACCTTTCCTTTCCTCAGGATCGTTATGGAGTCGCTAGCCGTAAGTGCCTCGTTAAGCCTATGTGTTATCAGGATGATTGATTTGCCTGTTTCAACCATTCTCCTTAACGATTTGAAAAGCTCCTCCGACTCGATAGGTGTTAAGACGGAGGTGGGCTCGTCTAGGATTAGGAGTTTAACATTCCTGTAAAGCGTTTTTAATATTTCAACCTTCTGCTGTTCTCCTGCCGAAAGCTGCCAGATTTTCGCGTTGAGATCGATCTTTAAACCATACGTCTTAGAAAGCTCCTCCATCCTACTCCTAATCCCGTTAAAACTTATCCTGAAGCCTTCCTCAACAAACAGGGCTACGTTCTCCAGAACAGTAAGCTTATCCACAAGCATGAAATGCTGGTGAACCATCCCTATTCCCATTTTCAACGCGTCCCTAGGCGAACCTATGCTGGCCCTACGGCCCTCCACGATTATCTCCCCAGCGTCAGGCTTGTACATACCATATAGGATTCTCATAAGAGTTGTTTTACCCGCACCGTTCTCGCCTAGAAGAGCATGAATCTCTCCCTTTCTAACCTTGAAGTCGACATTATCCAGCGCGACAACCGTGGGAAACCTTTTCACAATCCCCCGCATTTCAACAAGATACTTAGAATTATTCGTCAAGCTTCGTCAACATCCTTTCGAGAAAAAAGGGGAGGTAGAGACGTTTCTAGAATCATCCTGACGGCGATCCTATTATGTTGTCTAGGAACCAGTTCATCTCCTCCGTGAAAAGCTGAGCTATGGTCGCTCTCTGGCCTGCTGAAATCTTAACATTCCCCGCCTGGTCTCTTATCGGACCGGTGAACGGGTCAAAAGGCACGTTGACATCCTTCATCAGCGTAAGCCTATTCAAAACAGCGTCGTACACGCTTATGGATTGACCCGGCAGATACTTACTCTTTAAATCGTTAACGAACTTCGGGTTTATCGGCACTCCAGGCTTGCCACCGAGCTCCACCGCACCTTCCTTGAGCAGCCAAAGGTAGTCAACATTAGCCAAGTTAGTATTGTTGTAGATGCCCATTCTGATCTTCATAAGTATGTCGGCGTAGATAACCTCCCAGTGGACTATCTGGCCGCTCACCACGACGTCTGGACCAACATCCTGCATCGGGCTGTAATGGGAGAAAACGTAGAGTTGCTTTCCCTGCCGATACTGTTCTTGAGCGAACTCAACTATGGCCGTAGAATCCTCTGTGAAGGCGATCGTATCGACACCAATGCTTACTAGTGCTTGGGCAGCCTCCCTAGCGCCAGTCGGATTGTACCATGCGAAAAGCCATCTTACATAGACCTTCGCCTCAGGATTAGCCTCCTTAACACCCAGTGCGAAGGCATTGATGTGTCTGAGGACTTCCGGTATCGGGTAGGCCGCCACATAGCCCACCTTGTTGCTCTTGGTTAAGGCACCAGCCATCAACCCGTTCAGATAGTAAACCTGGTAGAAGTCCGCAAAGTATGTTCCGGAGTTAGGAGCTCTTTTGAAACCGCTGCAGTGGAAGAACATTTTATTAGGGTATTTCTGAGCAACCTCTATCGTTGGATCCATGAAGCCGAAGCTGGTTGTGAAAACCACGTCAACATTCTCCTCAGTAACAAGCCTCTCAATATACCTCGCAGCCTCAGCCTCTGGAACAGACTCTACGTAAACGGTTTCAAGCCACGGAAAGACTTTTTCAACATACCTCCTGCCTTGATCGTGCGCAGCAGTCCAGCCGAAGTCTTCAACAGGACCAACGTATATGAACCCTGCTTTAAGCTTCCTAGCGAGCGAGCTGACGTTTTGCTGAAGCTGGTTGTACAGTGTCTGAAGCTGGTTGTACGATGTTTGAAGCTGGTTGTATTGGGACTCGGGAACCTTGCCTGCACCACCCGCGAAGTATCCTGCAGCCAGTCCTATTATCAGGGAGATTGCTATCAGAAGAATCTTCATCCCGCCTAACTTGGACAGGCTCATCTTGGTTCGAAAAGCCGCGGGAGGAGGAGCATTTAAATTTTTACAAAAAGAATGGGAGCCCTATCGCCATTTTAAACAAATTAATGTTAAATTTGGCTTCCTCCGAGGAATTATACGAGAGCAAGAGGCCATGAGGCCAGAAGCTTAAAGCACCCACTTGTATGTGAAAACTTATATTTTCCTCCCCCATGAAGTGGAGACTTAAGGTGGTTAATAAACTTCCGAAAAACTGCAGAACCATGTTAAGCATAGTTGCAGTAATGCTTGCACTAGGCTCTGAAACGCTCTTCAAAGGGTTGATTACTGTTTCCGGTTCGATAATTGTCCCGGTAAAGATTAACTTAGAAGGACGGTTTGAAGCCGGAAGTATTGTGAACGGCTCTATTCTCATAATATCAGGCACCGTGGTTCTGGGCAACGCATTGTTTCACTTTTCAGAAACTTCAGGAGACCCCAGTGACGCTTTAAACCATGTTGCAATGAGTCAAGGAAAGCTTTACTCGGAATCCATAAGCCTCGGGAAAAACTACGTGATAAGACTGGCTGCAGTTTATACTGCTGTGGACGCTAATACGTTTAGCGTGAGCTTTGGATATGGAGATGCTTACTCTGGTTCAACCTCCATATTAATACCACGCAGCTATGGCAGACGCAGCCTCCTCATTAACGCCACCGGTATTCTAGCATTATCAGGGGACAGAGTAACCATATTTGCCGAGGGAGAGGCACTTATACCTGAGGAGAGGGAAGACCTGCGAAAAGGTTGTCTAATAGTCATAAGAAAGGAAGTGCCGAGTGTCGAAGCAGTCGGATTCGAGTTTTGGGGTATTTGGAGAATGGGGGGTTGGGAGGATGATGAAAATTACTATGTGCCAGTACCTCAAGAAGACCCCGTGACACTTTTTGCATTCTTAAGCCCTGAAAGCAGGCTGGCTAGACTGCTGAGCAAGTATGGCACCGTGTCCTCTTCATCGGGGGGAGTGGGGATACCGATGGACATTTCCTGCAGAACAAGCAACATTAGCATAGCGCTTTTGGAAGTTGAACGTTTAAAGGAGTTTCTCGAATCCTTCGCTTCCGAGGAAAGAGTCTTCCTGTCTAAAATAGGTTTCGACGCTGAAAAATATTTGAAAGAAGTCGACTATGCCATGATGCTGCTAGGGGAGAGCGAGAACGCTTTCGCGAAAGGCGATTGGGAAATTGGCTCAGGATTCTTCGAGAAAAGCATCGTTAAGACTGAGAACGCGCTTGACGCTTTAAGCCAGGCCAAGAGCGACAGTATTGCAATGTTCCTCTTCCTAATCGCATTTACCTTCTTCGTCTCATCGATCGCAGGCGCATTGATCGAGAAAAGAAGGAGGATTGTAATTACAGGATTATTTGCAACACTTATTTTTATTGAGATACTGTTCATTCCACAGGCCAGGATGGCGGTTGCGGTTCTTAACCCTGAAGCTATTTCTCGCCTATCGTCAGCATCAATAATCGTGTCATTGTTCACAGCCATCACAACGCTGCTGGTATTGGGCATAATGGTGCTGGAAGCTAAGGGAACTCTTCTCAGCGATCTCTTCTGGTATTCCGTTAAAAGCATGCGTAAAAGAATATTCCGGACAATTCTGACTATAGTTACTATAGCGGTTGTCTCCGCAGCTTCCAGTAGTCTCTTGGCAATCGGCACATTGACAACAATAAGGGAGGCAACTTACCCTTCAGAATTCCGTGGACTAAGCATCAGCGCTCACGTTACTACGGTCACCACTATTTTCAGAGGAATGGACCAGAAGAACGAGGTTTTAATCAACGAGGTTTTTCAACCCATACCGCACTGGCAGGTGAAGTGGCTCTCCAGCATGGAAGGCGTTGAGAAAAAGTATATTGTTGCAGTCTCTCAAGCCCTCGTTTCTAAGGATGGGAGGAGAACCAAAGCCTTCTTAGTGGCCACTAACGCCTCGACACTAGGAGGGACTGCTGTTTCAGCCGATTTGGCGGAGGCGCTGAATATTGCGGAAGGCGACTCCATAGTCATCATGGGAAGGAGCGTTGTAGAAACCAGGGTAAGCATGGTGCTGGAAGGGCCTTTAAAGCTGAAGGATGGGGTTTCGCTAGACGAGGTTGAAGGACCCTTGGTAGTGACCAGTCTAGAGCTTTCCCCGGAGCCCTTAACAGTCTACAGACTTCTGCTTGAAGGCGATTTCTCAAGCGATGTTTCTAAGAGGCTTCTAGAAACCAGTTACGAGAGGGACTCGAATTTCACAGTAATGATGGGCGCGCAGATAACGACGCAAACCTTCAGGTCTTTCAGAATAGGTTTAGGCTCAGGCGGAGAGACTGCTTGCCTACTTATAGTGGGCGAGCTCCAGCAGTTCACCAGCGCTCCAGAGCTACTTGTTCTAATGGGGCTTGCCTCCCTAATGATCGTAACAACACTACTGGGCTCGCTTTACGAGCGTCATGGAGAATACTCGACCCTTAGTGCACTCGGCGCCAGCCCTGGCCACGTTTCCCTCCTGCTAATCGTCGAAGGCCTAAGCTACGGTCTTTTAGGAGGAGCCCTAGGATACGTTTTAAGCCAGTTTCTTCAAATATACATCTCAACTCCCGTGACACTTGTGAAGCCTTATTTGTTCAGCTCAATGCTGGCAAGCTTCCTTGTGGCAATATTATCCTCTTTGGTGGGGAGTCTTATACCGGCTAGGAAAGTCATTCTGAAAGTTGTGCCCAGCCGGTTCATGTTCAAGAAGATTGAGGAGGCTAAGCTGTTCAAGGATCATGCTGAATCAGTAATACCTTTGAGAATAGTTGATGATGTGAACTATTTCGTCGACTATGTCTCCTCGCTAACCAAGAGGCCGCCGCCAATGCTTTTGGGACCAATATATACAGAGGCAAAACCGTTAAGGGAGAAGGGCAGGATCAATGCTGTTGAAATTATTTTAAACTACAGGGGGCAGAGGGTGGCAGCTTATAGGGTCCGCCTAGCCATACCTGAGAACCCTGGAAAAACGGTGAGAGCGTTGGCTTATTCCGCCACAGGCCAGTGGGGAATCGACCATAAGTTCTGCGCCAGAGAAATGCTGACGAGGCTTAGAGAAGACCTGTTGCAATACGTAGACTGGAAGAAACAGGGTGAAAAAGAAAAGGGTGAGGCGGCCGCTTAAACCTTTTACTTACGGTGGCCAGCTAAGTTCTTAGCTACGGCTTCCACCATCCTATCAGCTAATTCAGATATTTTAAGCTCTTTTAGACCCGATAATGCTGTTTCCAAAGTATTGTTCAATGGAGAGTACCATTTCTCAGGTATTCCTTTAAAGCCAACCATGGCTCCAACTATGGATCCTACTGACGCACCATTGCAGTCTGCGTCGAGGCCGCTAGACACGCTTAAACAGATGGATTTCCCGAAGTCTCTCTCGCCATAGAGAAGAGACAGGACAACTATAACTGCATTGTTTATCGTGTGAACCGGGTGATAATGCCCGTATTTCAACATAGCCTCCTCGTAGGCTGCGTCAAAGTCTCCGTGCTTCCTCCAAAGGTCGACGCAGTGTCCAATCGCCTCAGCCAGCCTGCTTCCCCGAGGTATGCATGAGAGTCCCTTCTTCACGACTTCCAGCGGGTCTGATTCGGCGAAGGCTGATGCAACCATAGCCGCCATTAGCATCTCTCCGTAGATCCCGTTCTTAACGTGAGAGAGCCTAGCATCCTTGTAAGCCATTTCCGCTGCAGACCATGGCCTTTTCGGGTTCGCATAGCCCCATGGGTCAGCTCTTATTTGAGCCCCTATCCACTCCCTGAAAGGATTCCAAAAGGTTGCTGTCTCAGGAGGCTTAAGGCCGAGAGTAAGGTTCCTGTAAGCCTCCCTTTCAGCAGTGTAGGTAAGGTTAAAAGGCAATCTGTTCAACCATTCTTCAGCAATATCTTCTGTTGTGAAGCTGAAGCCTTTCCTTTCCAGAAGGAGCAGGCCCAGAATGGTGTAGTCCAAGTCGTCGTCCCTCAGAGCCTTGCTCAAGTTGCCACGAAGCCCACCCGCCTCGTAATATGTTTGGAGGCTCCTCTCAGTACGAGGTATAAGCTCAGGAATATAGTAGTCAAGCGGGTAACACCCAGCCTTCTTAAGGTACTCTTCTATCCTATTCTTAGGCCAGCCTTCCACAGGCTTTCCAAGCATGTTTCCCGCTATTCTTCCAAACCAAGCTCCCAGCATCCTGTCTCGGAGCTCATGCCTGCTTATCCAGGCCTCCTCATCCTTTGGCGGGTTCGCACTCCTCCTTATTTCCTCTAGGCAGTCTGGTTCAGCATACGGCCAACCCGCCAGAGTGGGTGAGGACAATATCTCCATGTAAAGGTCGTCCAGCTCCCTGTGCCCAGCCTTCAACTCGTCGAGAGAGGCTAACTTCTCCCTGTATTTTTCCACGTCCTTTCCTTCTTCTGCAGCCTGAATAAGCTCAAACCTCAGAAGACCTATCTTCCTGCTAACCGTTAACATGTGTCGGGAATCCAGTAGAAAACAGTTAAAGTTTTCGAATGTTCTGGAGCCTTTTCCTCAAAATTTTTCTATGTTAATCCATTCTTTTCAACCCGTACTCGACTCTAATCTTCCCCGGCTTATACTCCTTAAAGTTTAAAATCTCGATGCTCACGTCGATGAACCTCTGAAGCTCATATATGAAGTCTTCAAGATAATCGTAGACCCCGCAGGTCTGACAGAAAGTTCCTTCGAAATCGATAGTAAGCCTGTCCTCCCGGATCTCGACGAGCCTAGCCTCGGCCTCCGGGCTCCTATACTTATTATACTCGTCCACGGCTCTCAAAACCGCTTCCTCAAGCTTCTTCATCCAAGCCATATACAAACATAACAGGTTTATAAGAAGTTTATTCCGGCACTAAGATGAGCACTACTTCAAGCTTATTCCAATATTTATCTAGTGGCTTGCCCAAAGGGTTAAATTCCCGCACGCCTTAACATGCTTGTGAAAAAGAAGGTTATTGACCGGAGACTTGTTTACGAGTTGCTTAAACAGGTTCCGAAGGGGAGGGTTACCACATACGGGGCGTTGGCTAGGGCTGTTGGGCATTCTGGTTCCGCAAGGGCTATTGGAGCTTTAATGAGAAGCAACCCCTATGCGCCGACTGTACCATGTCACAGGGTCGTGTACAGCGATGGAAGACTTGGCGGCTACGGAGGCATGAAAGGAATGGGGAAGAAAGCCAGGATGCTGGCTAAGGAAGGGGTTAAAGTTAAGAAAGGCAGGATAGTTGATTTCGAAAAACATTACTTTGAGATCAGCCCCCAATCTCCCTCTCCTTAACCAATTTGGCCCATGCGTCGTCCCATATTCTTTTTCCTTAAGGCTAGAAGCCCCACCCTCCCTAGGGATGTGACTATACCCCCTATTCTCCTCGCGTAGCTCAGGTTCCCTAAGTTTAAAATAAATACTCTGCGGAGAATAGTTAGGAGAAAGGCGTTGGGAAGGTGTTTGATTTGTGGAGTCGAGTCTCCTCTAATAGCTGGTCAGCTAGGTGTTTGTTTAAAATGCATCAGGAGAAAGCCGGAGGAGGCTGTTGAAATAGCTAAACGTGTTCACGAAGACACTAGGAGGGCCTTCGGGCTTCCCCATGCTCCTCCTGGTGATCCTAACGGTTTACCCTGCGGAGTCTGCGCTAACGATTGTAGAGTCAAGCCGGGGGAGAAAGGGTTCTGCGGCCTTGTTTTGAATACCAACGGCCGTTTAACCAGGCTTGGCGGAACACGTGAAATGGGACTGCTAGAATGGTATTATGATCCTCTTCCAACTAACTGCGTCGCGTCGTGGTTCTGCCCAGGCTGCACGGGCGCGGGCTACCCTAAGTATGCCTACAAGCCGGGTGTTGAAGAAGGATATGTGAATCTCGCCGTGTTCTATGGCAGCTGTAGTTTTGACTGTCTTTTCTGCCAGAACTGGCATTTCAGACAAATGTCTCAAAGCCTTAGGCCCCTCGTAAGCTCCGAGGAGCTCGCTTCTAAGGCTGACCGGAGAGTTTCATGCGTCTGCTTTTTCGGAGGAGATCCTTCCACGCAGATGATGCATGCTCTTGAAACCAGCCGGATTGCCCTTCAAAGGGCTGAAGAAGAGAAACGTATACTCAGAATATGTTGGGAGACCAACGGAAACATGTCTAAGGGTTTCGCCTTAAAGGCGGCGGAGCTTTCTCTCAAGAGCGGTGGCGTTGTGAAGTTCGACCTTAAAATGTGGGATGAAAACCTTAGCAGAGTATTGTGCGGAGTTTCGAACAGGGCTTCGTTGAATAATTTCAGAGAAATAGGTGAGAGGTTTTTCAAGCAGCGTCCTGAGGTGCCTGTTTTAACCGCCAGCACACTCCTCATCCCAGGATACGTCGACGCTGCTGAGGTTGAAAATATTGCCAGATTCATAGCGGAGGTTAACCCTGGAATACCTTACACGCTTCTAGCCTTCTACCCCCAGTATGTTATGGATGATTTACCGACGACAAGTTGGAGGCAGGCTCGCGAATGCTATGAGGCAGCTAGAAAACATTTAGAGAAAGTGAGAATAGGAAATCTTCATCTTCTCTCAGGAGAGCAATATTAAGTCTTCTTAAGAATATAAGACGATAGTTTTTCAACAACCTGCTCAACTTTAAGCTCCTCCTGGTTCCCTGTCTCCATGTTTTTCAGAGCAATAGTGTTAGCCTCAACCTCCCTGCCGCCAATTAACGCAACATACTTCACGTTTCTCTTCGAAGCATAGGAGAGAGCCTTGCTAACGTCCCTTCTAGTGTAGTCAACCAGCGTGGGAACCCCTCTCATTCTAAGCGTGCCTGCAAGCTTCGCTGCGATAATATCGCCCTCCTTAACCATGCTCACAATCATGCACACCAAGTCGTCTCGGGGAACAACCTTCTCATCCATTACGAGGCTAATCCGATCTATCCCGGGCGAACACCCAACGGCGGGAACATCCCAACCTAATAAGCTCGCGAGCTTATCGTATCTCCCGCCGCCGTTGACGGCTATTCTCAAATCCTTAGCGTATACTTCGAAAATCATCCCCGTATAGTAGTCTAATCCTCTTGCAAAACCCATGTCGACAACTAACTTGCTAACTCCACTTGCCTGAGCGAGCTCTATTATCTCCCTCAGGTTGTTCAACTGTTCGATTGCTTCCGGAATATCTTTCAGGATCATCTCTGCACGCTTTAGTGCCTCTGTTGCATTCCGGCTTTTAATCTCCCAGAGGCTCTTGATTAATTCCACAGCTTCCAAGCCCTTGGGGAGGGGGGCGAGTATCTCGAAGGCTTCAGTAAGCCTCTCCTTATCTAGGAGGCCGAGAACCCTGTCTTGGACGATTTCTTCCACTCCGAAATAAGTTAACACTGCCCGGAGAACACCTTCGTGTCCAATCTTTATGTAGTAATCTCTTATTCCAAGACCATCCATAAGTCTCGACGATACCTCAAGTATTTCAGCATCCGCTAGAGGGCTTTTCGTTCCAAATATTTCGAAGCCTCCTTGCTTAAACTCCCTATATCTTCCGTATTGAGGCTCATCGTATCTAAATGCATTCAGGATGTAACCCACTTTTATGGGAAGCGGTATACTGCGCATCTCCTGCACGACGAGCTTTGTGACGGATGCCGTTGCCTCCGGTCTTAACACGACCTCCCTGCCGCCGAGATCCGTGAACCTGTACATCCTGTGTCTAATCTCCTCCCCGGATTTCAGCTCGAAGAGTTCAAGGGGTTCTATTGTGGGTGTTTCAATTTCCTGAAACCCATATATATTAAAGAGCCTTCTTATCTCGCTCTCAACCCTGTTCAGCTTCGCCTTTTCATCCGGCAGCAGGTTTCGCATTCCTCTGAGCGTAAGATTTTCTCCCCTCATTGTTCTCCTCTGGTCTCCTTCCCAAGGAGTAGAGAGGAAAGCATGTAATAAACTATTTCACTCCTCCTGTCGACAGTCGCGATTATCAGCGTCTTCCTAAGAGAGTAGGAGTGCCTTAGAATATTGTAGAGCTTCGTAATGGGGAGGGGTGTTCCTTCAGCAACCCCGTATACAAGGTATTTTGCAGGCTTTGAGCCATAATCGCCGGCCTCATAAACCTTGAAATCTATGTCGAAGCCATAGCCGTCTTTAACAACATATCCCTTGTCCCTAAGGTCCTTGTATATCAAGTATCGCAACCATACCTTGCTATCGGTCTTTTCAAGAATCTTAAGATACTGGTTGAACATCAATTGCTTAGACCTGTAGTATAATACGAGCTTATTCTGACTCATAAGGTAGAGGGCTTCAAAAGGGCGGAGTATCAACAGGTCTTCCCTAAATCTGAAGCCATAGCCTTTAGAATCAAGCCACTCTACAGCATCCCTGTCAGTAACATGCACCTCATCGCGGCTTTTCTCAGCCACGATTGGAAACATGGGTTCTCTACTTGTCTCCATGCTCATTAGGGCCACCTGCTGCTCCACAAAGTAGTTCAACTATTTCAAACGCTGTGAAGGAAGCCTTAACCTTCTCGTTAATAAAGAATTCCGTAACCTTCTCGGTTAAAACGGTTTCGTCAAGCTCTTTACCCTCCAGCATTTTCTCGAAATCTCTAAGTCTCTCAGAAGGCTCAAACATAAAGCTCCCGGATATGCTGATCTTCTCAAGAGTCTTATCTTTAATTTTAAGCCGCATCCGTAGGAAGCCGTTCATCAATCTTTTAGAAATAAGAAGGGCGCCCTCCTCCCTCAGCAATGCGGAATGCTTCAGTTGAACCGCCTCAGAAATACGATTGTTCTTAAGCCTGTCTCTAATCTTCCAGAAAAGCTTCTTTTCCCCAAGACTCAGTCTAAAGTCTCTTATCTTGAAGCCCAGATCATCCGTCAAAACCGTCCTAACCGATTCTAAAAACGCGTCTGCAGAAACCTGTTTCTCTAAAACCTGATCTAACCCGATATAGTTTTCCTTAAGCTTGCTAACCCTTTCTTTGATCAGCTGTTCCTTAGGGAATTTTAAGCCAGCCATTTCCTCATAATTCCTTTTCAAATAGATGAATGCGAACCAGCTTGAAAACCCGTTCTTCTCGACGTGTACCACTTCGCCTAGAACTTTGTTGAAACATAGTATATAGTCGTTTGTGACATGGATGTTTAACACACCGTTTCTCTTTAACAGAAAGCTTACCAGAGAAATGTAGATATCTCTATATTTCTCCTCCGCGGGTGTCACCAACGCGATCCCAACCTGGTTTTCATCGTGAAGCATCACGTCACCACCGTGAAGCCTGAAGAAGTATTTTAAGCCCCTTTTACGCATAAAGCCTGTTAGAAAATCTTCGTCAGCAACCTGAAAACATCCTAGGCTAACAGCTTTACCCTTATTGCTATGCAGGATGACGAGCGGGTATTCTGGTGGCTTGGGTCTGCTGGAAAGCGCTTCGAAAACGGATAACGCTTCCTCAATCCTCCTATTCTTAAGAGTTAGAAGCTTAGTCTCGAGAGTTGTCTGCGGGTTCGACTGGATCAACCTCCTACTTCCTCTGCTCCACTTCTAAAGGCTTTGGATTTATCTCTGTGAAAACGTATATGGGCGCGTTCGTCCTCTTCTGAAGCCTTTCCCTCCAATCTTTACCGGTCGCGATAAGGATGAAGATGCCCACTATATTAGCCTTAGCCTTCTCGACGAGCCTTATCAAAGCAACGTCTGTCTCCCCCGTTCTTATCGCATCATCAACTATTAGAACGTTGTCATCCTTCTTCAAAGCGTTCTTCGGAATATACAGAGAGCTTACGACAGCAGAGCTGCCTATGACGTAGGTTGCTTCAAGAAAATCCTTCACCCCAACTTCCTTATACCTTTTAGCTATCACGAGGTCAGCGTCAAGCTCCTCAGCAACGAACGATGCTAATGGAATACCGTCCACGGCAGCAGTCATAACCTTGTCTATCTTTCTCCCCATAAAAGGAATCACAGCCTTATGGCTGATGAGCCTCAGAAGGTTCACATCCCATATTACGCGTGAAGAGTCGAAATAGCCGGACTCGTCTAGAACAAGCTTGCTTGAAATAATTTCCTCAAGCGGAATTTTCTCCGTGAGGATCCGGTAAAGCTCATCAGCCCTCTCATCCGAGGGCAGCACATTCCCGTTGACATACCTTGCTAAAACTGTGATAGGCAGGCGGGTTAGCTGTGAAAGCTCGTTATAAGTATACCTGCTTTTAACCACTTTAAGCAGGCAAATAACGTTTATCTTCTTCTTAACCTGCTCCATCCGCGACCTGCTCATGGCCGAGGTATGCTAACAACCTCGGTATTTAGCATTTTCATGTAAAAAACTTAACTATCAAGGTTAGAAAAACACCTGTCAAAGCTAAGATAACGAGTGAAAAACATTGAAACATGGTAATAAAGCCCAGCCTCATATCATCCCCAAGGGTTTAAAACGGTTCTATAATTGCTTAGAAAGCTCTGCTAGAATCATGTGTAAAATATATTTTTTATATTGTCTGAAATTTTCGCTTGAAAAAACGAGAAAAACCATGAAACAGAAGGAAACCGGGCCCGCTGGGATTTGAACCCAGATCATTACAGCTCGCCCCCAACAGTCTTTCCCACCATGATAGAGGGCTCGGCTTT
>JAFNIQ010000017.1 GCA_017601395.1 Candidatus Brockarchaeota archaeon | reverse complement strand
TTACGGAACCCAGCTCGTCCTCGAGTTCTTTGAGAGGGGCACAGGCTTCTCCATCGTAGAAGGCATGAGAGTTCATCCAATCGACTCCCTTAGTATACACGATGAGCTCATTGAAATCCATCATGCGAACCAGGTGTTCAAAGCACCGCTGAACCCCAAGGAGCTTAATTATGGCAAGATAGAGTTGGAGAGGCCGATCGACTTGAGCGACCTGGAGTACGGGGCATCGCTGGTAATGCCGCTCAGAGAAAGGTTCCGTTACGAAGACGTTGAGGAATTGAGAAATAACCTTGAAGCTGAAAAGGAGTTACTCAGGCTATATTGGGACAACGGGAAGGTGACGTACTGCGCTAAGAAGATACTCGGCATCAAAATACCCGGTAGCGCGAAGAGGATAGTGGCGATAGAGAGGGCGAAGATAACAACGATTGAAAAATGGGTATTCGACATAATTGAAACTCCGAGTAATGAAACGGAAAGACTTGGTAATTATGCTGGACGTGCAGGCGAAGCCATCGTCAGGTTCACACCTGAGCTTGCCGAATATGTTGTTGAAGAAGCCCGTAGAACACTGGGCATGGGAAAAGAAGTCCCACTAAAGCTCCTAAGCGTAAAATTTGATTATGACGAATATTATAAAGCACGTGAAAATGTGACATCGGAAAATGTGCGTCCGGATTTTCTTATCGTTAGAGGAGATACCGGCAAGGTTGTGGCTTTCGTGGAGCTGAAGACGACCATACAGTTAAGTCAAGAGGCCTTTGAGGAAGCGATGGATAAGGCGATCGGAGAAAGGGAGGGGGTTAAAAGTTACTATAACGAGGGCCTTGAAATACCTGGATTCGCCATGGCCCTCCAGTTCAGCCCAGACGTTTACCTTGCGACGCGTGAGATTGTCAAAAAGGAGATCCAGCTTGTTCCGAGAGAGTGAACGCTTAAAAGCCTAGCGATGCTCAATATTATTGGAATGGAGAGGAGTCTTCCCGAAATGGTAAAGGAATACTTAGAAGCTAAGTATAGAGATTTTCCCTATCCATTTCATTCGCCCATAGTATTCCCCAAACGTTATTTCATTCTGAGTGAAGAGAAGTTAGCGGTGAAGAAGTCGCTTGAAGGCAAGAAGCTCAAGTGGTGTGTTGACACTATTGATGCCATCTGCATGGCTGTTGAGGAGGATGAGGATGGAAAGGTATGGGTCCTCTCTGATAGAGTAGATTATGTTCGAGATATCCTTTACGATTACGTTAAAGAGAAAGCATACGATATAATGCTTGAGCTCAGAGATAGGCGGAACTGGAAAAAGTACCGGAAGGAGAAGTTTGGAAAAGTGATAGCTTACTTGGCGTGGAAAGACGAGGTTGCGGAGCGCATGACTGAGAAAACCGGGATTAAAATAGTCCACCAGATAGGCCTACCGAAATACTATGACTCTAAGATCGAGGGCATATTCTACGCCATCATGAACTTGAAGGATGTAAGCGACACCATTAAATTCATCTTTATAACGAAGATGATCGATGCGGTGGATGAGGCATTCAGGTTAGGTTTGTATTGGGGGGATTTCGCCCGTGAGGAATTTGGGAGCTTTATGAAGAAGTACATGAGGGAGAAGAAGCGTAAATAGGCATTTGGTATCACAAAAACCCTCTAGAAAAGTTTAAATAGAGTAAAAACGTTTCCTTATTCCTCGGGTACTTCAGTGGCAAAAATAATACGAGGAAGCGGAAAAACAGATGTGAAGAAGGTTTTAGTAATCTCTATTTATCCTCTCCGTGCATATAAAAAACTTTTGAATATTTATCTAAATGCGAGGTGCCACAAATGCCAAGGATGAGCAACATAAGGAAAGCACTCGTCATAGGAAGCGGAGGAATCGTTATTGCTCAAGCGGCGGAGTTCGATTATAGTGGAAGCCAGGCTTTGAAGGCTTTGAAGGAGGAGGGTATAGAGACGGTGATCGTGAACCCGAATATTGCGACGATTCAGACGAGCAGGAGGATGGCTGACAAGGTGTATCTTGAGCCGTTAACCGTTAAATCGGTTTCAAGAATAATTGAGAAGGAGAGGGTTGACGGGATTCTGCTTGGCTTCGGGGGTCAGACGGCTCTCAACCTTGGCATAGGCCTGCATGAGGCGGGTGTCTTAGACAAGTATGGCGTTAAGGTGTTGGGATGCTCCATTGAAACCATCAGGATGGCTGAGGACAGGGACCTGTTCAGGAGGGCCATGTGGGAGATAGGCTTGAAGGTTCCTCCGAGCAGTATTGCGAGAACCCCGGAGGAGGCGATCGAAGCCTCAGAGAGCCTGGGTTTCCCGCTTCTCGTCAGAACCTCTTTCACGCTCGGGGGTCAGAGCTCGGGCATAGCTAGGAACCGGAGTGAGCTTTACGACGCGGTTTCAAAGGCTTTGAAATGGAGCATCAACAGGGAGGTTCTAATAGAGAGGTCCTACTACGGGTGGAAGGAGCTTGAATACGAGTATATGAGGGACTACTATGGGAACAGTGTTTCAGTCGCGACTATGGAGGGCTTCGACCCTCTAGGCGTCCACACGGGTGAGAAAATAGTTGTGGTTCCGATTCAGACGCTTACGAACAAGGAGTACCACAGGCTTAGGGAGGCTGGTCTCAGAATCGTGGACAAGCTTGGAATAGTTGGAGAGTGCAATATTCAGTTCGGCTTGAATCCTGAAAACGGGGATCTCATCGTCGTCGAGGTCAACCCTAGGCTTTCAAGGTCTAGCGCGCTGGCGTCTAAGGCTACCGGCTATCCTCTGGCGTACCTTGCAGCGAAGCTCGCCCTAGGATACCGGATAGAGGAGCTTACGAACAAGGTTACTGGAGTCACGAAGGCTAGTTTCGAGCCGGCACTGGACTATGTGGTTGTAAAGATCCCCAGGTGGGATTTCAAAAAGTTCGGGAACGTTGATAGAACCATAGGAACCATGATGAAATCGGTGGGTGAGGTGATGGCCATCGGCAGGACCTTTGAAGAAGCCTTGCAGAAGGCTGTCAGAATGCTTCAGATAGGCAGGGTCGGCGTAGTGGGGAATGAAGGCGAGGAAGGCGGGGTTCCATCCGATTTAACGGAGTTTCTTAAGCCGAGTGATGAGAGGCTTTTCAACATCGTCAGGGCGTTGAAGGCTGGTGTTAGCGTAGACGAGATAAGCAGTGCGACGGGCATAGACAAATGGTTTCTCTACAGGATACTGAGCATAATCCGTGTTGACTCTGAGCTCAAATCCCTCCGTGGCGGGAAGGATGAGGAAGAGATCGTTGAGAAGATTAAGGAGGCTAAGAGGCTTGGTTTCTCAGACGTTCAGATAGCAAGAAGGCTAGGGTGGAGCGAAGACGAGGTTAGGAGTTTCAGGATTAAACATGGTGTCAAACCAGTATTCAAACTGATAGACACGATGGCTGCTGAATGGGAGTCGGTTACAAACTATCTTTACGCTACCTACGGGGACGAGGCCAATGATGTTTCAGAAACCACTGGAAGAAGGAAGGTGGTGATTCTTGGAGCTGGGACGAACAGGATTGGGAGCAGCGTCGAGTTTGACTACTGCACGATGCACACCGTATGGTCTATGAAGGAGGAGGGTTTCGACGAGGCTATTGTCGTTAACAATAATCCTGAAACAGTCTCCACTGACTACGACATGTCGGATAAGCTGTATTTCGAAGAACTGTCGTTTGAAAGGGTTATGGATATTGTGGAGGCTGAGAAGCCTGAGGGCGTTGTAGTGACTATGGGCGGGCAGGATCCGATCAACATTAGCCAAAAACTCTATGAGCATGGTGTTAGAATCCTTGGAACATCTCCGCTTAGCATAGATTTCGCTGAGGACAGGGCTAAGTTCAGCCTCCTGCTTGATAATCTAGGCATAAAGCAACCGGTCTGGACAAGAGTGACCAGCATGGAGGAGGCTGTTGCGAAAGCAAGGGAGATAGGATATCCTGTTCTAATAAGGCCTTCCTACGTGCTGTCTGGGGCTGCGATGAACGTTGCTGCAAACGAGGAGGAGCTTGTAGAATATATTCGCAACGCAACCAGAATATCCCCGGAGCACTCCGTGGTCATAAGCAAGTTTTTCGAGCAGGCTTATGAAGCGGAGGTTGACGCTGTTAGTGACGGCGAGGAGGTTTTCATAGGCGGGGTGATGGAGCACCTGGAGTATGCTGGAACACACAGCGGAGACGCTACCATCGTCCTCCCACCGCAGAGGCTTACTGAAGACATTGTTGAGAAAATTAAGGATTACACTGTTAGAATTGCGAAGGAGCTCCGGATAATCGGGGCTTTTAACATACAGTACTTGGTTAAGGGTTCGGAGGTCTACGTGATAGAGGCAAACGTTAGAGCCAGTAGAACCATGCCTTTCGTAAGCAAGACGAGGGGCATCCCGCTCATATGGCTTGCAGGAAAGCTTATTGCTGGGAGGAAGCTTAGCGAGTTTAAAGATTCGCTGAAGTACAACGGGAGGGCGATCGGCGTTAAAGTACCTGTCTTCTCCTTCGTCAGGCTTAAAGGAGCTGATCCTGTTCTAGGCGTTGAAATGAGGTCGACTGGCGAAGTAGCGTGCATAGGCTACGACTTCATAAATACTTTCATCCGGGCCTGGGAGTCTTCAGGTCTAAGGCTACCGTCTAAAAACGACATCATATTCATAACGGTTAGAGACGAGGATAAGCCTAAGGCTTTAAAACTAGCTTTAAATCTTAAAGAAATGGGGTTCACAATAGCCGCCACTCGACGAACAAGGGACTTCCTGGTTTCTAACGGTTTGAACGACGTGATACTGGTTAGGAGGCTTAGCGAGAAGTCTGATGACGGAGTAGACGCGACAAGTTTCCTCGCAAGCGGGAGAATAGGCATGGTAGTAAACACTCCAGACCCCAAGGATAAGAGTACTCTTGAAGACATGTATACGATAAGGAGGACGGCTGTAGAATTCGCTATACCCGTGATCACAAGCCTCGAGGTTGCGGAGAAGATTGTTGAAGCAATACGTTTCAAAAACAATAATGGTGGTGAGCAGGAGCCGTATTCTTTAGACGAGTACCACCGTGACCTGCCTCTGTCAATATACGTTTAGCTAGGGTTGAACATACGTGAGTATCTTCCTTAGAAACCTTGTTTTTTCAAGAGAATCCCGAACGTTAAGGATTATGCTCAGCATCGGAGAGACGATTCCTGGTGAAACAGCCATTGTTTTCCCGCTTGCCATTCTACCGCCGACAATACTGTTGAACAAAAGGTCGAACTTGCCTTCAATCTCCTCCTGCGTAGAGGACACTACTGTGGCGGAGAAATCAGCCATCATCTCCTGAATCTTCATGATTCTTTCGAGAATCGGGGTCAATGCTTTTCTAGTCTTGCCGACAACATACTTCCATTCCGCCAGATTATTGGATAAAACTGTTGTCTGAAGCAGGACTGGTTTCTTCCTTCTAAGCTCCTGCAGCAGTTTATCAGCCTCAACGGATTCGCTGATCGAGCTTAGAACAACATCTCCCTCCTCCAGGATGTTGCTTAACGCTTGTCTAAGCATGCTCAGCTGCATCGCCCTATCCGGAAGCCTGGCAGCATAGAGCCAAGGTATAACGCTCTCCATCTGGTCTACAACCTTGCCCGCAGAGTCGCGAACCAGCTTCAGCATCCTGCATGATTCAGACGCTTCCCTAAGGGTCTCCTGACCTACAGCCTCTGCGGATGGCATGCTAACCTTCTCCCTGCTCAAGTAAGCTTTCAGCAGCACAGCATTTCCAAGCAGGCCATGCGTGAAAGGAGTTTTACAGCTCTCCACGTGAGAGAAGAAGAGAACGATCTTTCCAGATCCATGTTCAGTAAACCCGATGCTGCTAGCACCCCCTATTGTTTTAAGCGCTTCCTCGTATGGTACACCATACTCCACGCTAGTAGAAGGCAGCACCATTTTTGCGAAAACCTGTTTAGCGTTAGTGATTTTAGCAATCGGGCCCGTGTGAAACATCGTGAGCTCACCCCTGTACCCTAGTGTCAACATTCCTCTCCGCGTAATCCTCGACTTGACGAGGCCTGTTAGAGGGTAAGTCCTTAAAACCCCGCTTAGCCGCCTTCCTGAGAAAACAGGCCAAGAAGGCTCTGAAACCGTGTCGCTCAGGAGCTTGCATTCAACAACCTGCAGCTCGCTCCAGGCCTCTATCTCTCCGTACGCGGATATTGGCAGGTTAACTGGTTTAAGTGGAAGCAGTGCACCGGCGCATATTCCAACGTATATGCCTCCGGACTCTACGAATTGCCTGACCATCCTAGCTTCCTCTTTCCCGAGAGACCTGAGAATTTCAAAGCTATCCCCGCCGCCAACCATCAAGACGTCTAGAGCACGCAGATCCTCCAGCGTTAACGGCCCTGGGAGTAGAGATATCCTCCTGAAGCCCATGTTGAACAAAGCCTCCACAGTTTCTTTCAAGCAGGATACTGAAATCCCGTTTCCGCTGTATAATCCGATGAGCGGGCTGCGCAACCAGGCAACGCTTTGCTGATCCATGGTTTTCAAAGGCTTAAACTCTACACCGTACTCTTCACCAAGATTCTTCACCAAGTATTCCGAATAAACGTCCTCTACACCGATCACGAAGTCCCCGGGCTTAAGCTCCGAGTCTCTGGAACTTCTTAGCTTCACGGCCCTGCCAACTTTAAACCCTGATTCGAGAAGATTATTTACAAGCCTATATGCGTTAGAATAGGTTTCTCCATCGCCTTTCTTAAACCGTGTCCTCCACCACTTCAACGTTCTCAAAGAAGCATCAGCCAGTATTTAATCTCATCTGAATAACTCCTACAACCCTATTTTAATAGGTGTTTTCCCTGCTGGTTTAAACTTGCCCTTTAAAACCTTCAAAGCAGCCTTGACGGCGGTTAAACTCGGGGTGAAAGCAGCAACACAGATCTTAGCGCTGCTCAACTGGGACAGATCCTCAGGTGCTCCGAGTGATACGACTATGCTCTCCCTGAAGAACTCCACAAGCTTTTTAAGCATGGATAGCTCCCGCCTGTTTTCCTGAGTGTTGTAAACCAGTGCTAAGAGAAGCGTGTTGCTAGGGGTGCTTCTGTAAATCTCCCCCAGCTTCTTGCTAGAAATCTCTTCGAAGCGCTCTAAAAGGTTGAACCCTCCAAGCTCTCCCCTCAAGACTTCTTCAAGGGCGCTCCTGCCTGACTCCCCCAGCTGCTCTTCAAACTTACCTGTGACGACGACTAGAGGTTTACCCAGCCATCTTAAGGGGAGTTCCTCAACACCCTTCACCAGCGTTATGCTCCGAATAAATATCTTCCAAGCCTTAGTCCGGTTTATAATGCTGCCACGTGTTTTCTCAGGTGTTTTTTTAAACTTCTCAAACTTTCTAAGTTTAAAACTGAGCACTTCTAAAGCACTGCTTCTTATCTTTTCATATAAACTCCTGTCCTCTTTAGCTTTCTCAAGAATAATGTTCAAAACCTCCTGTGTTTTTTCCATTCTTCTCGAAGGCACCACTATATGGTTGCCCGCCTTCAAGGCTTTCACCGCAGCTTCCTCCAGGTCAAAGTTTTCCGATACCTGCTTATCATCCAAATAATCCGTCACGAGAAGGTTTTTAAAACCCATTTCCCGCTTAACTATTCTCTCAACAACCTTTGGCGATAACGAAGAGGGGGTGTCCACATCCCCCGCAGCCGGAAGAGAGCTGTGCCCAATCACAACCCCCTCGACACCCGATTTAAAGGCCTGTTGAAAAGGCTTGAAGTCTCTTCTAAGAAGCCCGTTAAGGTCTTCAGCCTCGCCACCATGCTTCTCAAGCCTACCAGGGAAATATTTGACGAAGGATAGGACACCACCGTTTCTAAGACCCCTTATGTAGCTGACCACGTACCCGGATACTTCATCAGGCTCATCCCCAAAGCAGTTCTCACCCATTCCGGGGGAATAAAGGTTCGCCACCGGCGCCAGGTTAGTGTTAATGCTGAGCGTCCTTAATTCTAAGGCGGTCACGTAACCGGTCATGTAGGCTGACTTCACCTCTCCGGTTGCACTCACACCCATTTGGCTGGGCAACTCGGTTAAAGGCGGGTGAAGACCCTCAAGCCCCTTGCCCTCGTGCTCAGCGGCAATTATGAGGGAGAAGCCTAGGGCTCTCCTGTATGAGGCAGCCAGCTCCTTCAACAAGTAGCCTGGATTCTTAAGCCCGGAAAGGGCTTTCCTTCCTATTATCACGCCACTTAAAGCGTTATCCAAAACAATTTTTTCAAGCTCGCTGAAGTTTTTCACCTCGTTAACATAGCCCATCACTGTTTGGCCGGCGATTTTTTCGAAGGGCGTTCTCTGAACGATCCGCTCCAGCGTGACCATTACTTACTCGTTCACCATCCTTCCACCGTCCGACGTTTTTATCAGATGGTTCACCGTGTCACTCTGCTTTGAAAGCCCTATAAGGATTTCCATATCGTTAAAAACGGTTTTCCCAGGGCTTGTTCAACATTTTTTCATGAACTCTCTCAGCCGGATGCCTCCTTGCCTACTAATCTTTTCACCGGGTGTGAAAACTCTTATGTCACCATATCCGAAGTCCACCACGACGTAGAGTGGAAACCCTTCGATTTCACGGGGAATCGACCCATGCACGTATAACAAGCGTTTACTAGTGGACTTAACCTGCATCAGAATACACTTGCCCCTCCTGAGGCAAACCAGGTCTACCGGCCCAAGGCTTCCTCCCGACCTAACGGTCGTCCAGCCGTACTTGTGGAGAAACATTCTGATCTTACGCTCAGCAAGATAGCCTTTCCTCCTAGGGGGGGCCATGGGGCGCGACCTAAACCCTTTTAATCAATTTAACGATTTCCATCCCGTCGACGAGCCCAAACGACCCTCTAAGCCCAGAATCCTCGTCGAAAGGAAGCCCGTCTCCGTTCAACCCTGGTTTCATCACTGCGAAAGGAGTCGGGTCTAACGTATGGTTTCTAACAGACACTGGTGTAGGATGGTCCACAAGGATGCTTATCGAAACGTTTTCATCAACGCTGTCAAGTATTTTCCTGAAAAGCCTCTTATCCATCTCTTCAATAACCTTCACCTTGGTTTCGAAAGATCCCTCGTGACCCGCCTCGTCGGGAGACTCAACATGCAGATATACGAAGTCGGATTCCTCGAGAGATTTAACCGCGTAAACCGCCTTGTTCTCGTAGCTAGTATCGTAGTAGCCGGTTGCACCAGGTACGTCAGGAACATGCATCTGGGCGAGCCTACCAATCCCCTTTATCAAGTCTACTGCAGCTATAACCGCACCTCTTAAGCCGTGTTTCAAGGCGAAAGGCTCCAGATTGGGCATTCTACCCTGCCCCCATATCCAGGCCATGTTCGCAGGCTTCTCTCCCTTATTTCGCCTACGGATGTTCACCTGGTTTTCAGACAGAACACTGATCGACTCAACCATCATCCTGTTGAGCAGCCTAGAGTCCTCGTTATCTGGCTTCAACAAGTGCTTACCGTATTCCTCGCCGACAATATCGTGCGGCGGAGTAGCCTTCAACCCCTGCCCCCGCTTGGAGACGAAAATATTCCTGTAGCTGACACCCGTGTAAAACCTTCCGATATTGCTGAACCTCTTGTTCAACTCCGATATCAAAACTTCAGCCTCGCCCGTAGTAATATGGCCCCCCGAGTAGTCCGCAACCCTGTTTTCTTCAACAGTTATGAGATTACACCTGAAAACAACCTCGTCATCCCCGGCCCTTATGCCTCTGGCCGCAGCCTCCAACGGGCCTCTCCCAGTGTAGCAAGAGCAAGGGTCATACCCAAGCATGATGAGGTTTGCAACATCGCTTCCACGAGGCAGGCTCGGCCGGAGTGTTCGAAGCATACCCATTCTCCCTCTTCTAGCTATTTCATCCATGTTTGGCTTCTCCGCCACTTGAAGAGGGGTTTTACCGTTCACCTCCTCAACCGGGTAGTCCGCCATTCCGTCTCCAACTATTACCAGGTACTTCAAGCCTCCTCTCCAACTATTAGAAAAGTTTTAAGATTTTCGAGCATGTTGAATAAACTTATTAGGCTTACGCATTTGAAAAAACCGGGTTGAAGAGGAAGACGGAACAGTTGGATAAAATACTTGAGATGCTCGCTAGGAAAAGGCTTGAAGAGGCTGAGAAGCAGCTGGATGCTTTTAAGCCCAGCGGAGGATACGAGGCTGGCTACCTTAGAGGCTTAAGAGGCATTCTTCAAACGCTTAGGAGGCCTGTCGAAGGAAGCATTATGGGAGAGCCTGCAGAGGAATTGGATAAGCATGTGAAAAGCCTCATGGAAACGGTTGAAACACATTACTTAAGTCAGGAGGAGGAGGGGTTTTTCGCAGCCTGGGTGGACTTTCTTGGGAAACTATCCGGAGGGGAATAGAATATTATACACTAGGAACCATGTGAAGAGCCAAGCTAGGAAGAAGCTTCCCACGCCTTCTTTCCAAGTTGTGCTCTCATCCTTAAGCCTACCCCTATATATTCTTTTGAAAAAATAGTAGGTTAAAAAGTATGCTAGAACCATGTTTAAGAAGGCGCTTATTATTGGGGAAGGGGAACGCCAGAAGAAGGCGTGTAAAGCACCCAGAATGGCCCCTAGAGCAACCCTCGTCCAGTAAATGAGGCTTTCAGGTTTAAATCTGTACTCGCCCATTCATCTTGAGCTTGAAAGCCCCGAAAATAAGTCTTTCCAGCATCGACTACCGGGTGCTCTCCAAGGAGCTTTCTAAAGAGCTGCAGGGAGCATGGGTTGACAACGTGTACAAACATCCTGATTACGGATACTATCTGATGGTTTTCAGAAGCAGTGGGATTGTCAAGAAGCTAGTCATAATACCTGGGGAATCATTGTTTCTAACTCGCCGCGATTATCCTGTTCCGAGTACTCCTGAGGGCAGCGTATTGCAGCTGAGGAGAATAGTCTGCAACCTTAGGGTTGAAAGCGTGGAGCAGCATGACTTTGACAGGATTATAATCATGAGTCTTTCCAGAGGAGGGTTTAAAGCCAGGCTTATCGTGGAGGGATTGAAACGAGGCGTCATCGCCCTTGTATCTGAAGACTGGCGTATCCTTTTCACTTCTCAAAGAATCGAGATGGGAGCCAGATCGCTCAGAGAGGGGGAGAAATACGTTTTCCCACCGTCCAACATTTTCGACCCCATGTGCACCCCGGGAAACCTGGAAGCTCTGCAGAAGTATTCCTCGGAAAAGCTTGGCAGGCTGATAGCTGGTAGGCTTGGCTTCGGGTCTAAAACAATGAGTGAGATATGCAGAAGGATAGGGCTTGATCCCGACTCAAGCGTTGAAGGAAAGATCCCTCTCGTAATAGAGACCATACGTATGCTCATCAAGGAGGCTGAAGAGTCTCCGAAGCCGCGGATCTACTATCGCGAGGGACGACCGGTGGATGTGTCTGCGATAAGGCTTCTCTCATTGGAGAACATGGAGCAGAAGGAGGTTGAAACCGTTTCAGAGGCTTTGGATGAATACTATGCTACACTCGGGTTTGAGGCTGCTGCCGAGGATAAAAAGTCATCATTAGAGCTGAGCAGACTGGTTAGAATAAGGGAGAACCTTGCTTCCGAAGTAGAGGCGTTGAGGAATAAGGCTAGGATGATCATGGAGAACCTTGCGGTCTTTCAGGCAGTTTTAGACGCTGTAAGGAGTAGGGTGGAAGCACCTGCCGGTTTCAAGGTTCTTGAAACCGACTACGGGATGAGAACTGTTAAAGTATTGTTCAACGATTCAGAGTTTAAGCTTAGCCTGGATTCCTCGGCCGCGTCAAATGCCTCCAGCATGTTTGAGGAGGCTAAGAAAATCGAGAAGCATCTTTCCGAGATTGATGGCAAGATTCTTCTGCTTAAAGAGAAGGCTTCTGCCGAAAGCAGGAGAATGGTTCCTGGAAAGAGGGTTGAAAGAAAATGGTTTGAAAAGTTCCGATGGAACGTATCGGTTAACGGAAACCTGATTCTGGCCGGTAAAGACGCTGGGACAAACGAGCTTCTCTTCAAGAAGTATGTTTCAGACAGAAGCGTAGTGTTTCACGCGGACTTCATAGGAGCACCGTTCGTAACCATACATAATGTTGAAAACCCTTCGGAGGAGGAGCTTGAGGAGGCCGCGCTCATGGCAGCATGCTACACGACAAGAGCCTGGGAGAACAAGTATGCTTCCCTAGACGTCTACTGGGTCAGGGGAAGCCAGGTCGGCAAGCAGGCTCCCTCAGGCCAGTACCTACCCAAGGGAGCGTTCATGATAAGGGGGGAGAAGAACTTCATTAGAAATGTTGAGCTTAAGCTTTGGATCGGAGTTTCAGATAATGGCGAAGTGGCCTACGGGAGTCTAAGCAAGGTAAAGGCAAGGTGTAGAAAGTATGCAGTAATCCTTCCTGGGAACAAGGATAAGAATCATGAAGCAGCTTTACTTGCAAAGAAGTTTCTTAAAGACATGTCTCTTCCCAGTGAAGCATTGCCAGAGCTGCTTGAGAGGATTCGAAGCATTATTCCAGGAAGACGCTGTGAAGTCCGCTACATGCCGCCCATTCCTCCGGGGCAAGGGAAATAGAGATCCTCACGTCTAGTCTAAAAGGATTAATGCTTAAAAAGGAGGACGCATTTAGGAAAAAACCGGGTTGAAAATAGCCGCTAGAATAAGCAGGATTGTCGAGCCGCCTCACAGAAGGATTTTGAAGGAAGCCTTGTCTAGAAGGAGCGTTGTGATGAACCTTAGCGTGGGGGATATTTTCATAGAGCCCCACCCGTTAGTTAAGGATGCCGTTAGGAAAGCCTCTGAGGAAAGCAGCCTCACATACCCCCCGGTGGAAGGGTTCAGCGAGCTTAGAAGCCTGATAGCTGAATACTTGGTGGAGAGCAGGAGTTTAGACGTGAAGGCTGAGAACATTCTGGTGACAGCAGGGGCTTCGGAAGCGTTTCTCGTAGCATTAATGACTGTGCTTGACCCTGGGGACAGGATTATTCTCCCAGACCCAACTTACCCTCAGCACACTCTGGCGGCGAACCTTTTCGACAGCATCATGATAGACTATTATAGTCAGGATTCAGATGTTAGCAATCAGGTTAGTGGAGGAAAAGACGGGCGTAGCCTCATACTGGTTTGCTCTCCAAACAACCCGACTGGGAAGATTATTTCGACAAAAGATATGGAGACGCTTGTCGAGCATGCTCGAGAAAACGGTTCCACGATTGTTTCCGACGAGACTTATTTAGAAATATTTTTCGATGGAAACAAGCCCGTGAGCCCAGGAAGCTTCGACACCGGCCTTGAAAACACCATCATCATAGGAAGCTTCTCTAAGAACATGGGGATAACCGGCTTGAGAGTGGGTTTCATAGCTTCTGAAAAAAGCATGATCGACAGGGCAAGCATGGTCAGGTACGCTACTTCGCTAACTTCAAACACGCTGGGGCAGCGCGTAGTTTTGAAAACGCTTCCCCTCATAAACGAGATATCCGGGTATGTAAGGATGAACGTTGAGAAACGCCTAAGAATGTTCATACAGGGCTTTAAGAGAAGCGATCTGCTGAAGGTCTACGAGCCCCAGGGGTCGCTCTACATATTCCCATACGTGCCGTTCAAATCCTTCGAGTTCTGTCTCGAGCTGGCTAGGGAGACGGGGGTCGTAATGGCCCCGGGTCAAGGGTTTGGGCCGTCGGGTGAAAACCACGTTAGGATCAGCTTCGGAGCGAGAGAGGAAGACATAATAAATTCAATAGAGTTGTTAAACGGGTTTGAGCCTAAGGTTGAACGATGCTTTTAAAGAAGGCGAGGACGTTCTCCTACTCTCATCTAAAGGGAAGAAAAGAGTCGTGAAAATACAGGGAGACCGGATTCACACTCATAAAGGATATATTCAGGTTGGAGACATCGTTGGCAACCAGCCTGGAATAGTGGTTAGAACACACACGGGAGACGAGTTTCTTGCCCTTAAACCCCTGGTTGCAGACTATATTCCTAAGCTGGCTAGGAGGACGCAGGTGATGTATCCTAAGGACCTAGGCTACATGGTTTTAAGCCTAGGAGTATCGCCGGGCTTCAAGGTTCTGGATGCGGGCACCGGAAGCGGGGCTGCCGCCATGGTTATGGCGAGCCTCGTAAAGCCGAATGGGAAAGTCTTCTCCTACGATGTGGACGAGGAATCCATAGCGGTTGCCAGGAGGAACCTTGAAAGGGTCGGCCTCCTTGAGTATGTTGAACTAGTGCATGAAGACGTTAAGACAGCTGTTTTCAAAGAGTTTTTCGACGCTGCTTTGATGGATCTTCCAGACCCTTGGGAAGCCCTTGGTAATGTTTCAAGGTTCCTTAAGCCTTCAGCCAGAATATGCATCGTACTGCCCACTATGAACCAGCTGGAGAAGGCTTACTCGGCACTGGTAGCTTCGGGGATGGCGCATCTTGAAACAGTGGAAATATTTCTCAGGAGGATGAGACCATTCCAAGGGAGGATTAGGCCCGAGTCTCTTATGACTGGGCACACCGCCTACCTTATGATTGGCGTTAAGGTTTCAAGAGAAAACGTTTAAAAAGAACACGGAGAGAGTAGCGTCGGATTGGAGAAGAAGAATACAGTTTACTCGGCTGGAAACCTGTTGGCGCTGATAGGTTTAGTTGTTCTTTCAGTATTCACATTCGTCACCAGCCTCCAAGTCACCGGCTTTCTAAGAACAGGCATCAACCTTTTCAGCTCCATCCTCATATTCCTAGGCTCGGTGCTCCCATTCCTGCTTAAAGAGATGGACGCCCAGCGCAGAATGAGGAGCATTGGGCTAAGATGCTTCACGTCAAGCTTCATAATGTCAATACTGCTTCTGGCTCAGACAATAGTGAGGGGATTTGCCTCCACGGTTCCGATTCTAGCGTCGCTAGCATTAGGATTATCCGGCATAGCGGCATATCTTCTTTCGAGAACCGGGAGAATCGCCTCGCCCCCTGTCAGGGAAATACTTCTATTCGTCTCAGTGATAATAGTGTTTTCAGCGCCGATGATACACTTGCTTCTGGAAGACCTCGGGGTGGATATTAATGTTGCAAGAATAATGTCGGTCAGCCTACTAGTAGTCTTCACAGGAGTACTCTATTTTTCGCTCAAGAGGCCGAGCAACCCTTCTGTAACCGGTTCATATGAGAAAAGACCTAAGCCGTCGGATACGTAACGCTTAATACCGTCTTGAAAAAGGTATGAACAGGGTAGACCAGGCTCCTGCCAAGCGGGAAACCCTGAAGCAGGCCTCAACATCTTGAGGAGGGTACAAGCCGCCTTGACCATGGGGATTGGGCTCGAAACCCGTGGAGAGGTTGAAGCAGCCTTCCCAAGGTGTTGCGGAGTAAAAGCATCCTCCCCAGGCTTGTTGAAAAGCGGATTGGGGGGATGAGCCTACTAGCCTGGGCCCAAAGCCGGATGCAGTAAAGCACGCTCGGAGAAGAAGGCAAGCCTTATTAAAGGGACTGTGTGAAACAAGCTAGTGCTTTCGAACCCTGAGATGAACAGCCAGCCGGTTAAGCATTCGGAAGCTCTTTTAACCCTCACGAGAGTTGAACAGCTTCTCAGAGACCTAAAGGATAAGCCCTCCTACTACGTTGACATGCATATTCATTCAAAGTATAGCAGGGCTACTAGCTTAGACATGACTCTGGAGAACATTGCTTTCTCCGCCAGGTTGAAGGGCCTTAACATCGTCGGCACAGGTGACTGCACTCACCCCAGGTGGCTAAAAGAACTTGAGAAGAGCCTTGTGGAGGAGAACCCTGGGCTCTACAGGCTTAGGAGTGAAAAGAATCCTGAGAACGCTACGCTTTTCCTAATACAGGGTGAGGTCAACACTGTTTATCAGGAAGGAGATATGGTTAAGAGAATTCACCACGTGGTTCTCTTCCCTGATTTCGACACTGTTAAACAGGCCTGTGACGTTTTGAAACATTTTGGCGACCTGAGCGCTGACGGCAGGCCCCTGCTGAAATGCAGCTCGCCGGAACTCGTGGAAAATCTTAAAAGCGTTTCGAAAAACGTTGAGGTTTTCCCCGCCCACGTGTGGACCCCGCATTTCAGCATCTTCGGCATCCACGGCTACATCAGCGTTAGGGAGTGCTATAGGGATAAGACTTGGGAGATACATGCTTTGGAAACAGGGCTCTCTTGCTATGATGAAGAGACGGAAGTCTTAACAGAGGATGGATGGAAAAAATTTCCTGAAATACGACCAAGCAATAAAATATACACTCTCAATCCTGAAACGGGTGAAATCGAACTTCAATATCCCAGGGGAATATTCTCCTATATGTATGAAGGTAAAATGTACAGGTTGAAAACTCGACGAGTTGATTTGCTTGTCACGCCGAATCATAATCTCTTCATCGCCACGTGTGATTTCAGAAATCCGAAACCATTCTTCTTGAAGCAGGCAAGAGAAGTATTTGGAAAGTCTAAGCGTTTTAAGAAGGATGGTAAATGGAACGGTAAAAAGGAAGAATATTTTATCCTTCCCTCCGTAGAGGTTAGACATGGAAACAGGTACTATTCTGGCCTAAGGAGGGAGCCTGAGAAAAAGATACCGATGAAAGATTGGTTAAAATTCTTTGGATTTTGGCTGGCTGAAGGCTGGACAACCAAGGGGAAAGATGGAGACTACAATGTTTGCATTTCTTGCAATAATGAGAAGCTAATTTCTCAAATGAAAAGATTGCTTCGAAGCTTTGGATATAGGCCCTTTTATAGTAGGAAAACCCATGTGCTTAGAGTTAAAAGCTATCAGTTGTTCACATACCTTAAGCAATTCGGTAAATGTCACGAGAAATTCGTCCCGAAAGATGTGAAATCGCTTTCAAAAGACCTTCTCACCATATTGCTTAACTATTACCTTAAAGGTGATGGCCATGTTTATGGGAGAACCAATAAGGGATTATCGGCAACTACAACCTCCATAAGGCTCAGGGATGACTTACAGGAAATAGCTTTAAAAGTCGGAATGTCCGCCTATTTTAAGTTTGATAAGAAAAAGGGCACTCCTTTGCGAGACCCCTCTTCAGGAAAAATTTATAGACAAAACCATGATTCCTGGACGGTTTACTTCATTAGAAAAAACACATACACTGTTATCCCTTCATCTATAAAGAAAAATAACTATGTAGAAAAATGGGTAGATTTTAAAGGAAGAGTGTATTGCGTTTCGGTTCCTAATAGAGTAATTTATGTGAGGAGAAATGGGATCCCTTTATGGTGTGGTAATTCCGATCCCCCGATGAATTGGAGGGTTTCAAGAAACGACTTTTACACTCTTGTGTCAAACAGTGATTCCCACTCGCACTATCCTTGGAGGCTTGGGAGAGAGGCCAACCTGATGCTTCTCGAAGAGTTGAGCTACAGAAGCATTTTGAACGCGATCCGTAAACAGGGGCGTTCCAGAATAGTTCTGACAGTCGAAACCTATCCCGAATACGGGAAATACCATTACCCTGGCCACAGGGGGTGCTCGGTTTCAGTCGACCCTGAGAAATATTTCAGGCTTAAGGGAACCTGCCCAGTGTGCGGTAGGAGACTTACTCCAGGCGTAGAGAGCCATATAGAGGAGCTCGCCGACCGCCCTAAAGGGGTTAAGCCTAGAGACGCTGCAGACTATGTTCACCTAATACCGTTATCCGAAATAATAGGCTACGTTTACTCTACAGGCCCTAGCTCTAAGAAGGCTTGGAGCATCTATTACAGTCTGATAAGAGAGTTTGGAAGCGAGTACCGCCTGCTGATTGAAACGCCTGTCGAAGAAATAGCGAAGCGCGACAGGAAGCTGGCGCAAGCGATCGAGATGGTTAGAAAGGACAGGGTTAGGATAAGGCCCGGCTACGATGGCGTCTACGGGGAGATCGAGGGCTTCTACAGCCAGGGCAGGTTGACGGGTTTTTGCAAATAGTCTAGCCTAATTCTTACCAAAGGAATGTTGATAATTGATAAGTGAATAGGACGTGTGCAGGTAAGCCTAGGCTTCTTTAAGCTTCAAGTAATTAAGCTGCTTAGGCATGTAGTTGATCCTCCTAGGGGAGGGCCTGGTGCCGTATTCAACAGTCCTACCTATCGTGTCGAGAAGAACCTGCATCAATTCGCATCCCCTTATCCTGCCGAGCCCGCCGCCCACAGCCTCTCTTTCCGAGAAGACTCTCGTATCGTCCTTCCTTAAACCGTTGGAGGACACGAGTATTGGAACAGGCTCCCCCGAGTGCATCCCTCTGTCGCAAGGCGTAGTATGGTCGCCGGTTACAACTATCGTGGTTCCAGCTAAAACCGATTCATCTATCATCCTCAGGTTCTCCTCGAACCGCTGTATAAACTCGTATTTGGCGACGGGGTTCCGACTATGGCTTGCAACATCCGTGCCCTTCAAATGAAGATATACGAAGTCATACTTGCCCAGCAGTTCCAGCGCCTTGCTCAACTTTCCAGTGATGTTAGTGTTGAGAAGACCGTTAGCACCCTCAACCCTGTAGATATCCATGCCCGTGGCCCGGCCTATCCCCTTGTATAGCAATCCTGCTGCGACACAGGCAGCGTTAAGATCCCATTTCTCCCTGAAGCTGACCATTCTTCTCTTAACCCCGGGGCTTCTCACCAGAATAGCGTTAGCCTCGTAAAGACCCTTCTCAACCCTAATCCTGTTCAACTCGTGTCTACTCAGCCTTCTAATCGCCTCTATGGTTATGCTGTTAACCAGGTTGGCGAGCCTCCTCGCACCATCCATGTCCCTCGCCTCCTCAACAGGCTGGCAGAGTAGAACCGGCTTGCCCTCGGAGTGGGGATCATTATCAGTAACCTCGTGGGACAATCCTTCTCCTGAAACAACCATGACGAACCTGTGCTCTGAAAGAGGCTGGAACCTTACTCTGAATCCCTGGAAGTCGCCCAGCTCATCGTTGAGAAAGCCGGTAAGCTCCCTCGTCTGCTCGCTGCCTATTCTCCCAGCCCGCCTGTCTACAACAACCGGGTATCCGTTATCAACCCTGACCGTCGCAAGATTACCCCTGAAGGCTATCTCGCCCTCCTTCAGCTCAACACCCTCGCCCAAGGCTTCAATAGGGCCCCTCCCGAAATACTCCTTATCAATATCGTATCCGAACATGACTAGGTGTGAAACATCGCTGCTAGGTGGAACACCTGGAGCGATAACATCCATAAGTCCTTGACAACCGTTTTCCTTAAGCTTTTTGAAACCGGTGGAGTTAGCCTTTTCAAGCGGTGTTAAACCGTCTAGCTCCCTGTAAGCATGGTCGCCGAGTCCGTCCAGCACTATGAACAGTATCCTCTCAGAGTTCAACCCTCAAGGTTTATAATGATGCTGGTGTTTAAACTTTGCTCGGGGGAACCGTTAATCAGCCCCAGTAGTATAAAAGTATCGGTAGAAACCAGGCGAAGCAGGCTGTGAAAAACAGTACGGCGAAGGAGTAGAAAATCATTGGAATATTGCGGTAAGCATATGCGAAGAGCAGCGTCAACATTGAAGCAACCATAAGCAGGATGAGAACAGCCAACATCCTCCTGCTGTGCACAGCCACTAAGCCTGTTTTAGAGAAGGCTTCTAAAACCAGGAAGATCGGGAAAGCATAAATTAATCCGATTAGGAGGCTGGCCGTTAAAACGGCTCCGACCAAGCCTATTTGAATATAGAGGGAGAAACATGTTGAAACCGCTATGGCCGCAGGGAGTAGAAGAAACCTGAGGAAAGACCATCCGGGTATGCTAGTCAGGCTTCTCGAAAGCCCAGCGTATGAGGGAGTAAGCCATCTGAGAAACTCCGCGTCCAGCCCACCCCCGCTCACAGCAGCATCTCTGAAGAAGTACAGGTTTTCAACAAGAGCGTGCAGCCCAGCAGCGTCTAAAACATCGCCTAAAACCCCACGGTCTGCAGCATCCTGAACCTGAGCGCAAACCCTGTTTAAACCAGCCTGGTTGAGCAGGAACAGTGCGAAAGCGGAGGCGAGCAGTAGCCGCGTTGATTGACTACTCATTTGAACAGTGTTTAGCTGTGCAGCCCTTTCTTTTTAGTTTTTCCTAAACGGTGTTTAGCGCGCGTGAGCAGGGACGACGTCAGATGGTGCCTGCCAGAGTACTGGTTTAAAGAGCTGAATATTAGCATGAGCCTGAGAAGCTTGAAGAGTTCAGGCTCGAGTAACCTTTTCCAAGACACTGCCTCATCATAGCCGGACTCCACGCAATACCGTCTTAATAGTCTCGTAGAACCTTCCGAGCATACTTCTGCAAGCCATCCTTAGCGACATTAAGAGCATTTATCAAGGTTTTCTCATCGGTATTAACGTACTGCTTGCCTTATAAAACAGCCGAGTTATACGCTAAAGCCTGCTTGAAAAAGCTTTCCTCCAGAAGAGTTTCTCCACGCGGACGATAGCAAGACGTACCACCTTCTAGCGCCGAGAATATAATATGTATGAAGAGCATGCCGGTGAAACGCTACGGTAACCCTGAGCGACGCTACGAGGCGATAGTCTGGATGAGATATTCAACAGTATGGTGCCGGCTTCAGCGTAAGCAGGCGGTGTTGCGAAAGATTAATCAGTAAGTAAACGATCGTACAGATTGGCCTTTAAATATGGTTGTGTCGCCGTTTTACAAAAAAGACGTTATATACGTTTAGCGAAATGCTAAATGTCGAGATGAGGAAACACACGGTAATCGTGCTGGCAGCGTTAACGGCTATGGTAGTATTAGTCTCCAACCCGACCTACGCTTACATCTGGGTGGATGAGCCGTGGCAGCCGACTGGTCAGGAACAGGTTACACCAGGGATCACCGGATGCGTGTTCTACGATTCTAATGTGAACGGTAAGAGGGATGCGGGGGAATCCTTGTTAAGCGGAATCCTTGTGGAGCTCTGGGTCGGGGAGGACAGGGCCGCGTATACGTTAACCGGCTTAACCTACAGTTTCTACAATGTTTGGGGCGAGTATACTGTTAAAGTGGGTTTAGCGGAGAACTGGGCTAGCACAACTCCCCAGGCTGTAACGTTGACGGTAGAGCAGGGGGAGACGATTATTAACGACTTCGGCATCGTCCGAATAGGGTGCTACGGCGGGGGCCACACCGTCGGGTTCTGGAGCAGCAAGAACGGCGAAGACCAGATTAAAGATAATCCCGGTGGGGAATACATGGAGCTTTCACTACTGTCTGGCTTTAACTTGAGGACTAGGGATGGAGGATTCTTCGAACCTAAATCGTATTCTGAACTCAGAAACTGGCTTATTAGCGCTGACGCGACGAACATGGCTTACATGCTTTCAACTAAGCTAGCCGCCATGGTTCTGAACGTTGAAGCAGGCTTCGTCAAGGCGGATGCGATCGTCTACGCACCCGGCGTAAAGGATGGAACAGGCTTCCTAACAATCAGCGAACTAATAAATGAAGCTAACCTTCAGCTTGGGCTGGATGGCTATACTCCGAGTGGAGACCCTAACAGAGCGTACCAGGAGCTGATCAGCATGGCGCTGGACGCTGCGAACAACAATTTGAACTTCGTCTGCACAACCCCGTAGTGTAGAGGTCTTTCTGCTAGACCAACAGTAGTCTTAGGTCTGCCACTTTCGTAGAGCACTACTAATTTTTCTCAACGGTTTTATTGAAACGCCCAGGTGTAAGCATGCACATTCTTAAACCCGCTGAAAATTTCTCAGACAGCCTTAAACAAATGTTTAAAATTTAGAAGGCGTAGCCTACTCATGAGCATTATGGCGGGGTCTCCTCGAGAAGACGTTGAAAACACTGTGCGGAACATAGGCTCCCGGCTGGAGCTTTTCACCGACGGCTGGCTCATAGCTGAGACGAGGAACGTTGAGCTGAGGCTGCACAACCCTGTTCCACAGGAGGTTTCCATCGTCTTCAACCAGCCTTGGGAGGGGAACTCCTCAGGCTACGTGACGGTTTTTAAAGACGACGCTTGCTTCAGAATGTACTACCGGGGCTCAAACCATGATTTGGAAACCGGGGAGGCGACCCACCCGGTGTTCACGTGCTACGCTGAAAGCACAGACGGCGTTAACTGGGTTAGGCCCCAGCTGAGCCTGTTCGAGTTCAACGGGTCGAAGCGAAACAACATTGTTTGGAGCGGGGTTGGAACGCATAACTTCACGCCCTTCAGAGACACTAATCCAAACTGCCCGCGCGAAGAGTCTTACAAGGCTCTTGGGGTTGGCGACGGCGGGCTCTACGCTTTCAAGTCTTCAGACGGAGTTCGCTGGCAGCTAATGTCCAGCCGGCCGGTCATAACGAAGGGTGCCTTCGACTCGCAGAACCTGGCTTTCTGGGATAATGTTCGAAAACGTTATGTTGCTTTCTTCCGCGGCTGGCGCAACGGGGTGCGCGACATCCTGACGTGCTTCTCAGGAGACTTCGTAAACTGGACTGAGCCTGAATGGCTGGACTACGGTGACGCGCCCCAGGAGCATCTTTACACTAACGCGGTAATGCCCTACTTCCGGGCGCCGCATGTTTTCCTAGGGTTCCCGATGCGGTTCATCCCGGAGAGGGTGAAGACGCCCCATCGCTACAAGGGGGTTTCCGACACCGTGCTGATGAGCAGCCGCGACGGTCTGCATTGGCGGCGGTGGACAGAGGCCTTCATCCGGCCTGGACCCATGCCTGAGCGGTGGATCAACCGTAACAACATGACTGCGTGGGGAATGCTGGTTACGAAATCCAGGCTTACCAATGCTGCGGAAGAGCTTTCACTATACTCGAGCGAGGGATACTATACTTCTGGCAACCGTCTACGCCGCTTCACGCTGCGAATGGACGGCTTTGTCTCCTTGCACGCTCCTTTTTCTGGAGGCGAGCTCGTAACACATCCCCTCGTATTCGAGGGTGAAAGACTGTTGCTAAACTATTCCACGTCAGCCGCAGGGGGAGTAATGGTGGAAATCCTGGATGAGGATCGTAAGCCTATTCAAGGCTTCACGATGGAGGAGGGCGTGGAGCTTTACGGAGACGAGGTTGAGGCCGAAGCCCGGTGGAGAAACGGCTCAGACATAAGCAGGCTGTCAGGCCAGGTTGTTCGCCTACGCTTAAGGATGCGGGACGCTGACGTTTACGCTTTAAAAACCTGTTGAAAAAGAATATTGTACAATGGTAAGGCGGCACCCGCTAATACTATGCTGGCGCCGTGGAGCAAGCCCCGATGAACACCATGCTACGAATCCGGAAACATGCCGGTGGGAAAACTTTAAAGCGAACAGGCTCAGGGTTTCAAACGGCTGCGATGAAGAAAGCCTACTTTGCCGGAGGATGCTTCTGGGGCGTCGAATACTTCTTCAAGAGGGCGAGGGGAGTGGTTTCAACAAGGGTCGGCTACATGGGCGGGCATAAGGAAAACCCTACTTATGAAGAGGTCTGCAGCGGAGCAACTGGCCACTTGGAGACGGTGGAGGTTGCCTACGACCCTCGGGAGACAAGCTTTGAAGAACTTGCCAAACTTTTCTTCGAAATACACGACCCTACTCAGATTAACCGTCAGGGGCCGGATGTGGGTGAGCAATATCAATCCGCCATCTTCTATTTGGACGAGGACCAGAGGAAGATTGCTGAAAACCTTATTTCCAAGCTTGAAGGAAAAGGATACAGGGTTGCAACCCGGCTTAGGAGAGCCAGCGTTTTTTGGCCGGCTGAAGAGCGTCACCAGGATTATTACGGGAAGACCGGTGGAAAACCTTATTGCCATTTCCACGTTAAAAGGTTTTAATCGATCTCGCCGCAGCCTAGCCGGCTACAACCCTCGGGAGCAGCAACTCGTTTTAATCAACAGGTTCAGCTTTAAATAACGTGCGGAGTGGAAAAGTATTTAAACAGTTGAAGTTTGCAACTTGAGCAGCACGGTGAGGGGAAGCATGGGTGAAAAAGAGGAAACGGATGGTGCGACTGATGAGACTCACCAACATTCCACGAGGCCTTCGCAACACCATAGTCCCCATCCCAGCCGGTTCCCTGACAGATTTCTACATGTTGGCCGGTAAGGCTGAAAAGACTACGGGTTTTAAACACGAGTTTACTAATGCCCTGAGACAGTCGTTAATGGCCTACGCTTTCAACATCTTCGGAATCGTTGCCGGAATGATCGTTGCCCACTATCTCGGTGTTTTCCGAAGCTTCCCATGGGCCTTCATCATCTACCCTCCGATTTTAAGCGCGAGAGGAGTCATAGGAGGGCTTTTCTGCGGCCGCCTGAGCACCGGGCTACACCTTGGAACAGTCCAGCCAAGCTTTCCTAGGAACACTAAAAGCTTTTACCTGCTGCTCCACGCGACCGTCGTATTAACCCTTGAAGCCAGCATCCTAATGGGGCTTATTGCCGCCGTCCTATTCTCCTTTTCTCAAAGCATGTTGAAACCGGAATTTTTCAGCATTCTAACCGTCATCACGTCGACAATGGCTTTAGCCTTGGTCGTTATCTCACCGCTCGCAATAACAGCCTCATTCCTCTCTTTCAAGCATGGTTTAAACCCGGACATTGTCCTGTACCCGGTGGAGTCAACGATAGCTGACCTGTTAATTACCCTACTCTACGTCGGGGTGCTAAATATTTTTGCCTTCAACAATTCTACTGGACAATATTTGCTCTCCTCAATAAGTTTGACACTAGTCTTCTTCGCCATGTATTTCACGATTAGAAACTTTAGGGAGAGAGAGTTCGTGAAAACAATAAAGGAGTCCCTTCTCACAATAATTCTGGTCTCTCTAATAATAAACATAGCTGGGTCGACATTCGGTAAAATATCGGAAATCGTGGAGGAGAGGAGAGAAATATACACTGTTTACCCGGCTCTAATCGATACCATAGGCGACGTTGGCTCCGTAGTTGGTTCCACCGCCACGACTAAACTCGCTCTAGGCGTCCTTAAACCCTCTTTCTCCTCAATAAGGGACCACGGTTTAGAGATTTCCAGCGCATGGCTGGCTTCCATGATCATGTACTGCGTTTACTCCCTCCTGTCTTTAATAATTCAAGGGGCTTTAACACCTCCGAATCTTCTCAGTTTCACCGTTCTACTGCTTATCGCCAATTTAATAGCTGCATCAAGCATAATACTAGTGGCTTATGCGGTCGCGATCCTGACTTATAAGATGGGTTTTGACCCTGACAATTTCGAAATACCGATTGAAAGCTCTATGGCTGACAGCTTAACGTCAATAGCCCTACTGGTTTCCCTCCTTATAATGGCGGGTTTTCAAGAATAAGATTTAAAACATTCTCTGCCATATGTATTCGAGAGATAAATCCAAAATGCCCGAGTTTGAGAAGATAGAATACAGGCCTAAATCAGTCCGGGAAATACTCTTGGAGATGAAAAACCTTTCGGAATTGATGATAGACCTAGCATACTCCGCAGCTCTTTTCAACGATAAGGATCTCGCGGAAGAGGTTCTTGAGCTTGAAAGAAGAGTTGATACACTCGCCTATCTTCTAGACATGACGATCATGATAGCTGCGAGAGACGCTGAGGATGCTGAGGCCTTAGCAGGGGTTGCAAAAGTAGCAGGGGCAACCGATAAAATATCTGATGCCGCAGGGGACATCGCCGTGATAGTTAAGCAGGGCATAGGTGTGCACCCCGTTGTAGCAGAGATCTTTGAGAAAGTCGAGGAACACATAGCCCGGGTTAAGGTCGAGGAAAAGTCTACAATCACCGGTAAAAAAATCGGGAAACTGAATCTTGAGGCGAGAATGGGCGTTAACATTATAGCTATCCGCAGGGGTAGAGAGTGGATAGTGAAGCCTGGGGATGATGAGAAGATTCTTCACGATGACGTCTTGATCGTGCGGGGAGCCCCCAAGGGAATCCACAGGTTCAAAGAGCTTGCGGAGGGAAAAATAAGGAGGGTTGGAGACAGGGATGCAGCAAAGCAGCCATGAAAGTTTTAAGGAGATCGTTGAAAAATTCGTCGACCTTAAGAACACTTCGGAACTGATGATCGATTTAGCTTATTCAGCACTATTGCTGAACAGCAGGGAGTTAGCTGAAGAAGTGCAGAGGCTTGAGGAGTATGTCGACAGGCTGCACACGGAATACGAGATGGCAGTCCTGTTAAGCCGGTTTAGAGAGGAGGAGGCTAAAGGGATTCTCGGCCTGATAAGGCTGGGCGTAGTCACGGAGGAAATAGCTGACGCTGCTGCTGAAATAGCTGAAGTCGTCTTAAGAGGAATAGAGCCCCATCCAGTAGTGCGGCTCGTAATAGAGGAGGCGGATGAAACCGTGACGTACGTGAATGTTTCAGAAGGCTCGTTACTAGCAGGCAAGACGCTTCGAGAGGCTAGGATCCCGGAGGAAACCGGCATGTGGGTTCTCGCTGTAAAGAGGGGGGAAAAATACGTAAGGCCTAAGCCAGACTTAAAGATCGACCCTGGAGACGTTTTAATAGCCTTCGGGTATGCTGAAGGCGAGGAAGACCTTAGAAGACTAGCGTCCCAGAGCAGCTAGATCCGGTAAAGGCATATATTGGCGAACTCAGAATGTACTTGACAGTCACCATGGGTGTGGCCGAGGGGCAGGAGCGTAGCGTTATAAATTACTACGAGAAGGCTGCTGAAGAATACGATAAGGAGTATGATATACCTTATTTTAAAAAGCTGTATGACAAGATTACTTGGCGTTATATTGAGCCTTATCTCCCAGAGTCGGGCGTCGTGCTGGACGCTGGCGGGGGCACTGGAAAATGGACAATCCCCATAGTTGAAAAAGGCTTGAAAGTGATTCTCTACGACATATCTAGAGAAATGCTGAACGTGGCTAGGCGCAAGATAATGGAAGAGCGCCTTGAAAACATGGTTGTCTTCAAGGAGGGTGACATATGTGAAATAGGCTTCCCTGAGAATCACTTCGACTTTGTTCTAGCCGAGGGGGATCCAATATCTTACTGTAGCAACCCTCATAGAGCAGTCGGAGAGCTCGCCAGGGTTCTTAAACCCGGGTGCTTCATGGCTGCAGGAGTTGATAGCTTGTTCAGCGTTGCGAGAACCATGCTTATTCGCAAGGGGCCGGAGGAGGCTCTTAAAGTTCTTCGGGAGAAAAGGCTTTTCGCTGAAGCTTGGGGTTTCCACTGCTGGGCTTTTTCACCATCCGACCTGAGAAGCCTCTTCGAGAAGAACGGCTTAGAGGTCGTTAAGATAGTCGGCAAGACCGTGGCCTACGTCTCCAGGCCTGAAACCGAGCATCTCCTCCAGGATGAAGAGAAGGCCGAGAAGCTCTTAGAGCTTGAGCTGATGCTTTGCGAAGAACCCTCCATAGTCGGCTACGGGGGCCACTTGCATATTGTTGCAAGGAAGAAAACCGTCTTCACGGGCTAAGGTCTACCTATAAACTAATAGTATACGGTCATGAGGCGAGCCTCTTGTGATACGGGTTTATGTTTGAGCCTAGGGGCTCAGTGTTTCCAACCAGGGTCTCAACGTTCAACGGCAGCCGGTTGAAGACCCCGACTTCCCTCCCCTTCTTCCAAAAAGCATCCTCGATAACGTCGTAAACGGTTTCGAAAAGAGGCTTCTTCCTCTGCCTGAAGCCGAGCAGTGCCACGTCGATCATAAGGGCAACCTGACTGCCCAGCGGCTGCGTAGTATAGGGCGTTACAGCCCCGTATCCTTCCTGGCACTCTGAGCAACCAGTGTTATGAATAAACGTGTAGGGCTCAATAGGGGTTGAAACCCCGTTGAAGCCGCGGAGCTTCAGGTTTTCGAGATACTGTTTCCCCTGCTGGTCAATATAGTTCGAGGGCAAGTCTTCCCCGGCTGCTGTCTGAACCGCCTCCATCACAACCCTGTAAAGCCCCTCGACAGCCTCGTGGAACTCTCTCTGGCCCCTGGTCATCGGCTCGCCAACCCTGAAAGTCCTCCTTATAACACCGTGATACCCGTTGAAAGCAGGGCTGACACCCATAGACACCATGTCGCCCTTCTGGATAACCCTGTTAGTCGCCGGGCCTATTATCGTGTAATTCCTTTCGCCGGACGTCACGATGGTTGGGAAACCTGTTCTGCCTGCTCCCAGCTCCTTCATAACGTAGTCTCCTACTCCAGCGACTTCCAGCTCCCTCATCCCCGGTGTTGAAACAGCCAGCATAGCCCTGAAGGCAGCGTCAGCAATAATGTTAGCCATCTCGCATATGGCTAGTTCCCTGTCAGACTTCTCATACTTTACGCGCTGCAGAAGCTCCTCGTCGAAAAACACCTTGTTAACGCCGAAAAACTTTTGGAGCAGTGCAACCTGCTCGTACGGTACTGCTTGAGGGCTTGACAGAATTGCTGCGCGACTTCCCTCTGAAACCCCTAGGCGTTTCAAAACGTCTCGAAAAGAAGTGAAGCATGCGTGCCTATAGTCCTCGTCGGAGATCTGGAACTCTTTAAGGAAAACGATGTCTGCACCCGACTCCTCGACAGCCTCCTCTATAACATGCCCACCCTCCGGGCCAGCCAGTACGACCGGTTTGCCTTCTGAGGGAATAAGAATACCGTAACGCTCTATTATCGGGTCGAAGACGCCTGCGAGCCAAGCGATATCAGACCTGTCGAGCTCGCTGCCGCATGCGTACGCAACGTCGTAGCCTTTCAAGCTCATCCTGTTTTGAAGAATGCTCCATCTCTTCTCATACTCCTCCCTAGTTATTCTGAGTCCAAGGTTTATCCTAGGCCTGGTTTCCTCAATTATCTCGGCGGCGATGAAGCCGATTTCCCTTTGGCTCAGCCTGCTGGCCAAACTCGTTCACCATCCGGCTTGTATATTATAACCGGTTTAGACTTATATGCATTCTCCCCTAAGCTAAGCCTTGGCGCTAACAGCCTATGCAGGCAACCTTATAAGTTTCCATGGAGTTATAGTCGCCCAGGTTGAGAAACAGGGTTGTGCTAGCAGTGGGCGCTCACCCTGATGAT
>JAFNIQ010000016.1 GCA_017601395.1 Candidatus Brockarchaeota archaeon | reverse complement strand
TCAGTCCTTCGATCAGCTTGAAGTAGTCCTTGGTCTCAAGACTATCGATAAGCTCGTCAGGCATAACTGTGGAGAGTAGTATTTTGCCGTTGAAGCCGAGATAATCATGGAGACCCTTACTAGAAGCTTGGGACAGTATGCTTTCGTTTGCAAGCAGTTGCCAGAGAGACACGAAAACCGCTGATACTTGAAAACCATCCTTCCAAACCCAGGACCTTTGATCAGTGATATCTATCTCAGGTATAAACTTGGAGAACTTCACCTTTATCATCTGCCTATTCCCTATAGGTTGAATTAACACTGGAAGAGGCCTACTATTACCTCCGATGGGACAATACTGTCTGAGCTTGCAGAAACTCCTCGGATGCGTTATCCCCGTATAAGAGGTACTCTTAATGCACTTATCCACTAAACAAGTTTCGATCACGCAGCCAATACAGGGCTTCTTGAAATAGGAACACTCTCTGCAATTAAACCCGCATTTACCCATTTTCAATAAAAGTTCTCATTTCCAGGATTTAGGTAAATATGTTGAGCATGGAGTAAATTCTAATCCAGCTTATCAAAAAATAAGCTGCTTTTTCCACGCCTCCTGCTCATAATAAAGCAAGTTAAAAAAAGTATCAAAATATTTAAGTTTTATGCTCCGGCCGGGATTTGAACCCGGGACCCCCGGCTGTCTTCAACCTAGATGTTCGAAAGGCCGGTATGCTTGCCGGGCTACACCACCGGAGCCCGTGGAGGTTCCCCCAAAAGGGGGAAATAAATCTTTTCGGGAGAATCTTTTTTAAGTCTTCTCTCCTATTTGACTATTTTCACGTAGATTTTCTCTCCCTCAATATCGTATTCTTTCACCATGCTCCTGTCGGCGGGCGGTTCTTTTTCAACCTCTACTTTCCTGGATCTAACCAGGCTTGAAAGCTCTGCCAGCAGCGGCGTCAGCCTCTCATAACCTTCTTCGCCAACTCCATAGACGGTGACGCTGCTCAAAATATCTGTCGGGTTTAGGCCGAGCTCCTTCCTGTACGCTTGTATTCTTCTAGCTACATCTCTCATGTATCCTTCTGCGACGAGCTCAGGAGTTCTCTCAGTGTCCAGTATGACGCAGCCCGGTTTACCTGTGGCCAACACGTGGTTCGCGGGCGGCTCGTGGTCGAAAACAAGGTCTTCAGCGGTCAGCTCGAATGATTCCCCGTCTGCTTCAACCACGTATCTTCCATCTTTCTCAATGCTTCTCCTTGCTTCCTCGGACCTTGCTGAAACGAGGCTAGCTATTTTCCCAGCTTTCTCCCTGAACTTTGGGCCTGCTGCAGAATAGTTTATTCTTACCCTTGTCTTAACACCAGCCTCCTCCAGGCTGCCCTTCAAAGAAACCTCCTTAACGTTAATCATTTCGCGGAGCAGATTCATGTTTCTCTTAACGCTCTCCGAGTACTCTTCGCTGAGCACGAGTACAGCTTTCCTAAGCGGCCATCTTCTCTTAATACCCGCTTTCATCCTTGCCCAGTTCACAATGCTCACGACCTCGTCAATCCTTTCGAAGTCTTTCTCAAGCTTCTCGTCCACAAGGCTCCTATCAGAGGTTGGCCACTGTTCAAGGTTCACCGACTCAGCCTTGTTCCCGCTGAACCTTTTAACAACCCCTTGGTACATGGCTTCAGCAAGGAAGGGCGTTAAAGGATTCATAAGCCTGTTAACAGTGTTTAGAACGTTGAAGAGTGTAGCGTATATGGTCATTCTCCTCTCAAGGTCCTCGGGCGCGTCGCTCCAGAGATCCTTCCTAACCATTGGCACGTACCGTCTGCTAAGCGTTTCAACGATGAACTTCTCCAGCGCCCTTGCAGACTCATGAATCCTCATTTTTTCAAAGCCATCCGTCACTATTTCTATAACCCTTTGGAGGCATGAGAGAAGCCATTTCTCCGAGTCCTTTACGAAGCCTTTCTTCAAGGCCCATTCAAGGCTGTATGCGTCATAGTTGAACCCGTCGTACTCCGCATTCTGCTTAAGCAACTTCCCCAGGTTGAAGAACGTGTTTAAAACCTGGAACGGCCTTTCCATCATCTCCTTGAAGCTGAAGTTAATGTTCTCCAGCGGGTTCGTCTTCCAAAGAAGATAGAATCTGCACAGGTCCGCAGAGTACCTTGTTATGACGTCCTCAGTGTTTATAACGTTGCCCAGGCTCTTGCTCATCTTATTCCCCTTCTCATCCAGAACCTGCCCATAGAACAGGAACGCCTTATACGGTGCCTCAGCCCTGTTCTTCAATATAACGTTTTCAACGAGCAGTGTGAAGGCCCATCCTCGAGTCTGATCTATGGATTCAACCAGGAACTCAACCGGTACATACTGTTCAAACTCCTCGTCAGTCATGCTTGCATAAGGTGCAGCCCCACTGTTGTGCCACGTGTCTAGCACGAATGGAACCCTGTGCATAGCTCCTCCACACTGGCATCTCACCTTAACCTTGTCTATCCAAGGCTTGTGGAGCTCGAAGCTCTCGCCGTCAGGCAGGCTTATGGCGCGTTCAACAATTTTCCTCCTTGAGGCCAGAAGCTCCTCCCTGCCGCACTTCTCGCAGACGAATATTGGTAGCGGCGTCCCCCAAACTCTCTCCCTCGATATGCACCACGGCTTCCCCTCTTTTATGAAGGCTAGGAACCTGTTTCTCGGAGGATTATAGAAGTATTCCACTTTAGACGCTGCCTCCAGAAGCCTGTCCACGATCCTGTCAAGCCAGTAGAAGTATTCCGTTCTAGCCAGCCATATGAGCCTATGCTTAGACCTCCAGCACAAGGGGTACTCGTGGACGATTCTCTCCGACTTAACCAAGAGCCCTTTCTTTTTCAGAATATCTAGAACAACCTGATCTGCGTCCCTTGAGAAAAGCCCTTTAAAGAAGCCTGCTTCCTCAGTGAACCTCGCCTCATCGTCAAATGGCGAGAACACTGGTATTTTCATCCTCTGCGCCACTTCAAAGTCCTCCTCACCGTTTGCAGGTGCCAAGTGGACCACACCCGTCCCAGTGGTGATGTCAACGAAGTCTGCTGTAACTATCCTGTGTATCCTATCGTCTTCCTGCTCAAGCCTCCTCTGGTGCGGAACCTCTTCCAGCAGGGGGTAGACGTACTTCTTGCCCTCAAGCTCAGCCCCTGAGAAGGTTTCCTCAACATTATAGTCGGATATTCCCAGCTTATCCATTAGGGTTTCAACAAGGCTTCCAACCATTATCCATCTTTCCCCGCCTACCCTGACCCTCACGTACTCTGCCTCAGGGTTCACCGCGAGAAGTTCGTCAGTAACAATCGTGAAGGGCATCGTGGTCCATACTAGAACATAGTCCCCGGTTTCAAGCCTAACCTTGAAGTATACAGATGGATCTTCAACCATGCTGTACTCCTGGCCGACTTCAGCGTTGCTCAGAGAAGTCTGGCAGCTCGGACAGTATGCTACAACCCTGTAGCCCTTTCCGAGAAGCCCCTGCTCATAAGCCTTCTCAAGATACTTCCACTCCCTCTCAATATACTCGTCCCTATACGTCAAGTACTCCTTCTCATAGTCCATGAACATGCCGAATCTCCTGTCAACCCTCCTCCAGTCCTCGTGATACTTGTTCAGAATCTTCTTTATCTCTGCAACGAATCTTTCCTCGCCAAGCCTTTCAAGAGCCTCCTTCTTGTTTGAAAAGCCGAGCTCCTTCTCAGCCTCGATCTCAACAGGCAAGCCCTGCGTATCCCAGCCCGCCCTGAAAAGAACGTAGTAACCCTGCATCGACCTCCACCTGTACCACAGGTCCTTTATCGCCCGACCCCACGTGTGACCTACGTGACAACGACCGTTCAATGTCGGCGGTCCTTCAACGTATCCAAGTTTTCCTATATTTCTCTCCAATCTCAGCTTTCTAAGTTTCTCAGGTATCTTGTTCTCCTCCCAGAATTCCAAAACTTTGTTCTCAAGTAACTGCATCTCATACTCGCCGTCGAACAGTTTTGCAAACTCGTCCTGGAGCATTTTCCACTACCTTCGTAAACGGAGTTCATTCATTTCTTACTTAAAAAGTATTCTTCCACAGAAAAAGTAGCTGCGAGCGCTACTCTTTCAAGAGCCTTCAACAAGCCGCCATCTTCAGCCATGCTCACGGCAGATAACATAAAAACCTTATGTTTCATTTAAGCGAAGCATTCCGCGTGTTTTTAAACACAGGCAACGTTTACCTAGGAGCGTGTTTGGCTCGCCCACGGGAAACCAACCCATAGGGTGGAGGTTGACAACCAGGGTCCATGCTTTCTTACGCTGGAAAAACGGTTTAAGCCGCTTAAGCGGGGTGAAACTATTAAGCGCTGAGCCCTCTTAATCCTCTATGTTTCTTAAAGCGTCGGAAGCACGTTTAAACCACCTCAAACCCGTTTTTCAGCAGGGATTAGGTTGATTCCTAAGACTTTATCGGTTTTAGTCAAAAAAATTAACCTTTCCCCCCCAAAAAGACTTATTAATCCGTTAATTTACCTCAAAGAACGGTAATTTAAATGTCGGAGGAACTGTCCCTAGCGGCCATGTACCGTATCCTTAGGAAATCGGGCGGAGAAAGAGTGAGTGAGGAAGCAGCTGAGGAGCTTTCGAGAATACTTGAGGAAATAGGGACAAGGATAGCAAGAGACGCGGCGCAGCTTGCAGTTTTCGCCAAGCGCAAAACTGTCAGAGCCGAAGACGTTAGGATGGCCGCTAAAAGATACATGTCCCAGATTCCCAGTGGTTGAGCTAAGCGTAGACGATAGGTGTGCTGATCCCCGTCAGGAGGCTCAACAGTTATCCTATTCTCTAAGAACCAAACAAACATTATCCTTAACGCGTCATGAAGCGTCTAAGTTGTATATAACATAGGTTGCCGGATCCTTTGAGGGTTGAATAAAGCAGCTAAGGATCGCGGGTCACGCCCGCATGAGCCAAGAATATATAAGTCTTCTACCAGCAATTTTCACCCCGACTTAGCTGATATTGTGGAAGGGCGAATACTTTTTCAGATCACCGGGTTTTAAGTGGAGCCTCGCGATAAGCTGATCATAGGGCTCGTCGGTTTCATCTTCTACTGCTCGGGATACGTATGGCCCCTGGAAGTCTTTAAGAGGGAGTTCCATAGAAGCACTAGGATAAGGTACATCTCTGACATAATCTTTCACCCCGGCTTTTAAAGGAGAGGGATAGGCAGCAGGCTTGTGAAAGCCGCCGAAGCCGGTCTTGCTGCGACGGGAGCTCGCGGGGTGACTTTGATCGTAAGCAATGAAAACCATGGTGCCCAGGTTTTCTTCAAGAGACTTGATACTCTATTTCTATGCAAAGGGATGCAGTCATGTTTGAAAAGATTCTGTAAGCGTACAACGAGACTGTTCTTGACATTTAAATCTGGGCTCGGTTGGCGAGCATTCATGTATCTTTACGAAAAGAGTAAGGGGGATATGGTTTAAACCAGCACCCTGCTTGTCCACCTTGTCACAGGATTCTGATACCTTCTTCATCTATTGTTTTAATCCATTTTGAACCATTTATTTCCTGATACTCTTTTAATGACAGGATGTGCAGCTCTAGTCTTGGCAGCTTAATGTTCTTCATCAGAGTCTTATACACGTTGTCCTTCGCGCATCGCGTGTCGTCGAAAACCACAAAAAGGTCTATATCGCTTCCTGCGGTGTAACGCTTTTTAGCGTATGAGCCGAATATTACAACCTTTTTCAAAGCTAGGCTTTCAGATAAAAGCGAGACTATTCTGCCTACCTCTATTATAACCTCCTCAAGGCTAAACTTTGGAAAGAATACTTTTACAGAACTCGAGTATTTCTTCTGCATACTTAATCAGCCTCTCCGCCTCTCCTCTAGTATACCGCCTCCTCGGCGAGGAGGAAGGGTGGGCATTAGGATACCTCGTAGGAATATAGGCTTTATCGAGTTCTAGAGAATACTCTAACAGCATAGTGCTGACAGGCTCTTTCTCCTTAAGATGTATTAGAAGATCGTAGACTGAGTGCCCCCATGCTTCAGCACCCAGCTTTTGAAGGGCTGCTTTAACAGCCTTCTCTGCTGACTGCTGCGCAGAGAAACAAGCCCAGTCGTAAAAACCGGATTTCAAATCGTGCTTCGCATGCTCCAAATCACCCTCAGCTTGGTCAATCCAGTCCGCGCTTCTCTCAACCATAGTGCATTTTAGAAGGCGAGAATACTTAAGAATTACTGGGATGATTCCTTTCCCTTTAAACTCTAACGTATAAACTCCTAAACAATGGAATCAAGCTATATGTCTAGAAGAACCTTAACCCTTGCGCCGCAGGCTGATTCATATATCTCCATATCGTGCAGGGTTACTGCCTTAACATACGTGCCGCTGGTGTGCCACCCAGGCTTGAATCTCTCACCCTTCATAACGGCTTTGAGAAAATACTTGCCGCCACCCTTCTCTATTTTCACGTTGAAGACTGAGAAAACCATCTGTTCAGCGTCAAGCCTGACCAGTATTGCTTCCAGCCACTTGTAGAGAAGCATTTGAAGATCCTCAGCCTCAACTGTTTCCTCAACAGCCAGCTCAGGATTTATTCTTGAAACGTCTGTCACCACTCCTGTCAGGCCGAGTGCAACGTTCTCGAAAGCCTCCTCCAGGCTTCTCCCGTAGGCCTGAACGTATACGTCGGACGTGTGTTCAGGGTAATCATACTTTCCGGGCTGGGGCTTCACGCTTAGTAAAAAGGAATAGGCAGGGAATAAAGCTTTCCCCGGGTAATTCGGGGCTAAAGCTTGTTACACGCTTTCCTCCTAAGTTAATCCTGCAAGTATTAGTATTCTGAATGCAAGCCCGCCAAGGATGAGGGCGAGAACAATCTCTGAGAGAGTTATGACCAGGGCTTTCCTCCATCCGAACTCCATCACTAAGGTTGCGATCGTCGCTACACACGGTATGTAGAACATTGAGACTATTGTGAAAACCGTCATTTGAACAGGTGTTAATGCTTTAGACAGGTCTGCCGCTCCAAGTAGAGTGGCAAGCATTATGAGTGCAAGCTCCTTCCTTAAAACACCGAACAACAGCGTTATGCCTGTTTCCACAGGGAGGCCGAGCCACGCTACAGTGACGGGAGCCAGCAGGCTTGTGAAGACTCTCAGGATGCCGGTGGTCTCCAGGAGCTTAACCGTGAATGTTGAGACAATTATCAGCGGGAAGGCTATTTTCATGAATTCGAGAAGCCTGAACCATGTTTGGCTTAAAACAGTTTTAAGGTGTGGCAGCCTGTAGTCGGGCATCTCCATTATCAGCCCCGTTGGCTCGCCCGGCAGGATTCTGAATGCAATTCTTCCCAGGAGGAAGACGACGAGTAGGTCAAAAGCATAGAGCATTAGGGCCCACTGGATTCCTGCGAACCTTCCAACTAGGCCGAGTATGATGACTGTTCTGGCAGCACAAGGCACCAGGGTTGTGACGAAGGCTGCGATAAGCCTCTCCCTCTGAGTTTCCATTATTCTGCAGCCTAAGCAGGCTGGAACATTGCAGCCGTAGCCGAGTATCAAAGGTATGAAGGCCTTGCCGTGAAGCCCCATTTTATGCATTATGCTGTCCATGAGGAAAGCAATCCGGCTGAGGTAGCCGGAGTCCTCCAGGAAGTATAGGGCTAAGTAGAATGGGATGATGTAGGGCAGTGCTACAGAGGCTCCGGCTATCAGTCCTTCAACAACCCCTTCCCAAACAAGCTCCTCAAAAAACCCTGTTCCAAGAACCCTTTCGAAAAAAGGCTTAAACCCGTATAGCAGGCTGGTTAAAATATCTGAGAAAACGTTCCCCACGGCGAAGACGAAGAAGAATAGAGAGAGCAATGAAGCTGCCATTATGAAGTATCCTGCAACCCTGTGTGTTGTAACATTGTGGAGCTTCTCCCCTAGGGTTGGTTTTACCGGTGGAACAAGCTTCTGCACCTCCCTTGCTATGCAGTTAGCAGCCTGGTAGCGTTCAGAGGTTATCAGGGTTGGGCAGGAGTGGCCGTGGAGCCTTTCAAGCTCCTCTCCGAGGCTTCTTGCAAGAGCCGCCGCCTGGGGCTTCGATTTTTCAACCTCTTCCTGAATCTCCCTATCGCCCTCTAGGAGCTTTATCGCAACGTATCTCGCCGGATAAGGAAGGCCGCTGTCCCTAACGGCTTCAGCAAGCTTCTCTATTCTTTCCTCAACCTCCTCCCCGTATTTCACCTGCCTTGGTTTCGCCTCAAGCTTCCCCTCGAATATTTCGACAGCCTTCTCCAAGAGTTTGAAGATACCTACTCCCTTTACCGCGATCGTTGGAACCACCGGTACACCAAGGATTTTCTCAAGCTTCTCAAAATCTATCTGAATGCCTTTCTTGCTCGCAACATCCACCTGATTCAGGGCAATGACTATGGGTGTTTCCAGCTCCATGAGCTGCAGGGTGAAGAACAGGTTTCTTTCAAGAACAGACGCGTCGATGACGTTTATCACTACGTCAGGCTTCTCGACGGCGATGAACCTTCTCGAGATAGACTCCTCTATGGAGTAGGTTGAGAGCGAGTATATGCCGGGGAGGTCGACGACGTCTACAGTGTATCCTTTAAAGTGAAGCGTCCCCTCAGCCTTTTCAACAGTCTTCCCAGGCCAGTTGCCAATATGCTGGTGGAGCTTGGTTAAATAGTTGAATATTACTGATTTTCCGACGTTCGCATTACCCGCAAGAGCAATAACCAGTTTCTTCCCGCTCAAACCCGTTTCCCCAGTTATTTCTCCGCGCAACCAGCCCGCGTCTCCTCCACCCGCACGAAGATTCTCTCGGCCATCCCCCTGCCGATGGCCAGCCTGTATCCTCTGACAAGAATCTCCATGGGACCATGGAAGGGGGCTGACTTCACAACAGTGATCCTCGTACCCGGCGTTATACCCATGTCCATAAGCCTCTTCTTAAGCCCCCACGCCTTCCCGTATCCTGATTTGACTGAAACAACGACCCCTGTCTCCCCGTCCCTAAGCATCGCCAAGGGTACTTCGCTTACCCCCGTGTCGGCGGTGCTGCTCATTGCTCCACCCCTTTAACGCGTATCAGCGAAGCTAGGCTGAGGCTTAACACCCCTTTCTCCCCGTCTACCTCAAACCCGACCCGCTCATCCGACACCGACTTAAGAACCCTCACCACGGCTCCCGGAACCAGCCCATGCTTCTTCAGGCTGATTAGGAGCTCAGGTTTCTCCTCAACCACCTTAACGATTACTCCCAGCTCGCCCTCGGCTAGCTCCGAAAGGGGCTGTGTTTCCTCCTCGAAAACCTTACCCTGCTCGTTTGGAACAGGGTTCCCATGCGGGCAGGTCCTAGGATAGTTGAGGGCTTTCTCCAAGTGCTTTACAACCTCGTCGGTTAGGCTGTGCTCCAGCCTGCAAGCCGTCTCGTGAACTCTCTCCCAGTCCATTTTCAGAATATCAACCAGAAGCCTCTCCGATAATCTATGTCTCCTGACGACTTGCAGTGCTATTCTGCGGCCCTTCTCAGTAAGCTTAACTCCCCTGTAGGAGACATGTGTTACAAGGCCTTCTTCCTCAAGCTTTTCAACCGTGTTCGTAACCGTGCCCGGGGCTACTCTAAGGCTTTTAACGATGCTGCTGGTTCTAGCCACTCCCTCCTTCTCCTGAAGCCTGTATATGCATTCCAAGTATTCTTCGACGACCGGAGTTACTTCTTCGCTTGACTTCACTGGCAACGCGGTTTTAAAATTACGACTACTCGTAATTTTTAAACCTTTCCCTTAGAATCCGGAAGCCCTAGCAAGAACAGCCAGCCATCTGTCAAGAGGCTCGCAAAGTATTGAAAGTAGAATAATTGCAGAATCGTTTGTCATTGAAGGTAAAATGATAATGCTAAAATGTTGGAGATTCCTATGAACAAACCTTGTCAATAACGATCGACCCCTGTAGTCGGGAAAAAATGCTGTCGGCAAAGCTTTATATAGGTATTACTAAAGCAGATGAAAGTAATACTGGAGTGATGCGGGATGGCGCACTTCACTGTCCGTGATATTGCTGCAATAGCGCTTTTCGCAGCGCTCTGGGGAGTATTAAACGCTACTGTTGCACCGATAATATTCACCATGTTCGGCATTCCTGTTTTCTGCGACATGGTTGGCTTCGCCTCTCTAATTCTAGCTGTCTGGTGGGTTAGGAAACTTGGAGTAGCAAGCGCGGTAGGCTTCGTTGCAACAATCATAAATTTCATTTTAAGACCTACTGGGACACACTTCTTGGGCTTTACGGCGGCCAGCGTTGTGTTCGACGCTTTAGCCTGGGTGTTCCGTTACGAGAACTGTTTCGGAAGGAGAATCGTCGGCGCATTGTTTCTACTGGTTGCTTCAACGGCTTCAGCCGCGGTAGCAGGCTTCATAATAGGAGCGTTCTTCATGGCTGCCCCACAGCTAATCAGATGGGGAGGGGTGTTCGGCTGGGTTCTGCTCCACATGGCTGGCGGAGCAGTGGGATGGGTCATCGGCGTAGCGCTTTTTTTAAGCCTGGAGGCTAGGGGACTGCGCAAGCAGGGGATGAGCATCTAGATGTTGACACGTGTTCCACGAGAGCTTTTAGAGAAGGCTGTCAGCCTCCACGGGCATCTCGGCCCATTTCTAGTCATAGGTTTGAAAATGGGTTTAAAAGCGTGGAACACTGTGGGCAGGCCTGTTGCGTGCGAAGTCACTGCTCCCGGGGAGAAGCCCTACTTATGCTGTGTCGACGGGCTGAAGACTGTTTTGGATGGAAGCATTTCTGTGAAGAATGGGGAAAGCTTATCCGCCTGGTTTAGAAGTGCAAGCGGAAGCCAGCTTGTTCTACGGGTCAGGGCGAGCATAGTTGAGAAATACGCTGTGAAATACGCTGGCACACCCTGGGAGGGGTGTGAGCAGGATGCTTTTGAAGTCGCGGATGCTAGTGACGAGGAGCTTTTCGAGCCCGAGCTTTTGAAAAGACTCTGAGTCGCAGTAAAACGTTCAGAATAATTCTAAACGGTTCCCACTATTAGAACAGCATCCTCGCTAAACGGTGCTGTGAATAATCTTTTCTCCCCGCCTTCTGCTTTCTCCTCGCCGGCTGCTTCGCCTGTGACTGGGTTGAGCCATTCAGCCCTAAGGCTTCCTCTCGCTCCTGAAAGATCAACCCATATGGTCAACGGGTATTCTCTCGGAACGTATACAACGTATTCAGCCCTAGGGTTTGCCAAACAGTAGCCTGTTTGAGCAAGCTCCGGGCGGGGGATGAGCTCTGCGAGGTTCAGTTTCTCCGCCAGCATGCGAGTACAGCCCATTGCTCTCCTAATTGGCTCCCACCTGGTGTCAACCCTCCCCACGTCCTTAAGCCCTAAGCCAGTAAGCCCGCCTGCAGTGTAGCCGCTATCATACGGATCCATGAAAATGGGGTTATAACCTCTGGTGAAGGACTTCCAAACCCAGCTTGCGTCTCCACCAATTCCCCAAAGGTGATCTGTATCCAAGAGGACAACCTTCACACCGTCAGCCGGAGGCGGATCATACCTGTAGCTGTAGCCGTTTCTAGCGGCTGCGTTCGGCGAAACCCATTCCGCCGGGCTTCTGAAAAGATCCTTATTATCGCCCGGGCTTCCGGGTGACCATGGGACAGTCATTCCAACAGGATGCTGTTTCCCCAATTTTTTCTCAAGATCGTGTATGAAGCTAATCATATGGTACTGCCACTCCACGGATTCATTGCTGCTTTCATTCGATATCTCGTAAAGCACGTTATCCAAGTCGTTAACCGTTTCAACAACCTTCTTAACATAAGCCTTCTGCAAGGAAGTGACCTCGGGAACCTTAAGCGTGTGGACTAGTCTCCCTCCCTCGTCCCATAGGGGTCACCGTCTACATCGTTAATATTGTTGTTTCTGTTAAACGGGTGCTGGGTGAACGGGTTTGTCTCCCTACCCTTGCTCTCAACATCCCATCCTTGGAAAAGCATTATTGAAACATAAATACCCTGTCTCCCGGCTGCGACAACCCTACTCCGCAGCCTCTCAAAATACTCCTCGTCAAACTCCGTCAGGTTAAACTTTCCGGAGGATGCCCGCCTGTAGGGTAGAGGATGAACCAGCCGCTTATCCTCGCTCCATCCATGAAGCCATTCCCCTCCAGCCCCGCATTCCCATGCCCACATCCGCATGAAGTTATGGTTGTGCTTTCTCATGAAATCAAGGTGAGCTTCATAGTCAAACGGAGAATCACTCTCATATTCTTGCAGGTTGCTTCAAGTGTGGGAGCCCGTTAGATAAACTGCTTTACCTGTCGAGTCGCAGAAATATCGCGGATTAGCTGGATGAGTCTTTAAAGGGCCAAGCAAGCCGGATGAAACCATGCCTGCATGAAAACTACTTAAGCTAATATTTAAATTTTTAGGAAAACCTGATGCTGATGATGGAAGACGGGCCCAGACGCCTATCTGAAATAATATTCTTCACCCGGTCGAGCTTCCTCATGCATGCGGTCTAGAATGAAACCGTTATCGCCTTCTGTGGACAGGCTTTCACGCATTTGCCGCAATGCGTGCAGAGTGAGAGCCACACTGGTGTTATCTGCCAGTACTGCGGGTCGTAGGGATTATCCTCTTTCACGTTGAAAGCCATGTGGCGTATGAAGACAGCTGGGTCGCAGACCTGCAGGCACTTGCCGCACTGCCTAGGATCTATTCCACCGGTTGCGTTTCCACATTTAGAGTAGTCGATTACTATCTTCGTCTTCACCACGCGTGTTCACCCCTGCGTTAATACTTGCCGCGTAGGAGAGGGTTCTCATCCCTTGGCAGCAGCCTTATCGCGTCGTGTGGACACCTGTCCCTGCAGAGCCCGCATCCGAAGCACTTAGTAGGGTCTATCAGTACTCTTTTGAGAGTGGGGCTGAACCTTATTGCGCCGAACTGGCAGCTTGCAACACACGTCTTGCAGCCCTGGCAAAGGTCAGGGTTTACTTCCGCATAGTACTCCGCCTTGTAAACAGTGTGGAGGCCGAAGTCCATTCTCAAACGTAGGCCGCCGCACTGCGGTGTCTCACACGAGCATATGGCGCATATGTAGGGCACGGGCTGGAACCAGACTGTGGCTACTCGCCCCTTCCTGTTCTGCTCCTCCAGAGCCGCTGCTGCTTCATCGCGGCTTAAACGCACCTTAGTGTTTTCAGGAATGAACCTGGGTAGTTTCTCTATTACTGTTGAGAGGACGCCGAAGTTGATGCAGCACACGTCTTTAATACCCTTCTGCATCAAGCGGCACATGCAGTAGTTCTGAATAATGGGTTCAGCGGCAAGGTTGAGCATTATCAGCTTCGCCTCCTCAATAGGTATTACTTGGCCGAAGTGTCCGTCTGCCCTAACGGGGTTCCTGTTCTTGCTTTCAGAGTGAATCATTCCCTCGACTGCCCGCCGGATCACCCTGCCTATGATTGGCATTCTAAGCTTATAGCCCAACCCTATAGAGGAAACACCCATTATCTTCCTAATATAGACCTGCTCGAAGTTTTTCCACTGTTCCTCCAAGTATGCTTGAAGATTCATGGCTTCCGCCAGCTCGTATGAATAGTTCCTAGCGTTCAAATACCATTTTCCACCGGCGCCATGCTTCATGCACCAGTTGCACATGGTTGAACTCTTTAAAATACTGCTGATTACTATTTAAGTCTTCTCAGCTCACGCTGTTAATATTTAAATCGTTCAAGTTGTTTTGAAAACAGGGCCGTATTGTCTTCGAGGAGCTACGTTGTGGATTTGAAGAACGTTAGCAGGAGAGACTGGGAGAAAGCAGGTGGCAAGCTGCTAACCTCGGTGAGCTTAAGCGCCTGGGCTTCCCTGTTCCCGACGGCTTCGTAGTGACCACGGATGCTTACGAGGATTTTCTTTCGTTCAACGGTCTTGGGGCAGTCGTCGAGTCTTCACTCGCCATGGTTAACCCTTCTGACCCATGTTCGATGGAAGAGTGTTCGAGGAGAATCAGGAAGGCGTTTGAGCTTTCCAGCCTGTCTCCGGCGTTAGCTGAGGATTTGAGGAGAGCCTATTGGGAACTGCCTGTTAAGAGTGTTGCAGTCCGCTCGTCAGCCACCGTGGAGATTTGCCCCAGGAGTCTTTCGCAGGCCAGTTGGAAACATTTCTCAACGTTAAGGGTTTCGAGAATGTTGAGAGGAGCGTTATCCAGTGCTACGCCTCCCTCTGGGGAAGCAGGGCTGTCACGTACAGGGAGAGGAACAGGGTTCCGCACCGCGGCTCAAGATGGTTGTGATTGTTCAAACAATGGTTCCGGCTGAGAGCGCCGGCGTGCTTTTCACAGTGGACCCTGTTTACTCAGAGGGCTCGCACATGGTGGTTGAACCCAACTTCGGCCTCGGGGAGTCAGTTGTTTCAGGCCGGGCTATGCCCGACGGGTTCGTCATCCTCAGGCCCGGGGGGAAGGAGGGAGAACGTTGAAAATAGTGAGCAGGGAGATCGGGGCTAAAAACTATGTTGCCAAGCCTGTCTCCGGGGAGATGGGTGTTGAGCACGTTGAGGTTCCCCCGGAGGAGTGCCTCCAGCCCTCGATCAGCGATGAGCATGTTCTCAGGCTTGCTGAAATCGGCCTCGTCATCGAGAAGGTTTTCAAGTGCCCGCAGGACGTGGAGTGGGCTGTCGACGCGGATAACAGTATTCTGATACTCCAGTCTAGGCCGGTGACCCCGCTCCCCAGGCAGGCTTCTGAGGACGAGGTTGTCTGGAGCAGGGGCTACTCGGACGACTACTGGAACGACCCAGTTACACCCTTGTTCTTTGAGCTCCTGGGCGACCAGCTTACGAACATTGTGAACATTGAGCTTAACAAGATCATGGGCTACTTTCAACCCGGCTCCAGGAAGACGGACCAGCTGCTGAAGCTTCACCACGCGCACGCCTACTTCAACCTTGAGGTGTTGAAGCGGAAGGTTGAGTATGAGATTCCCCCGTTCCTGCGCAACGAGGATATTTTGAACTATTTCCCTGATGGAAGCGGGACGTACGGCAAGGAGACCGTGAAGAAACTGCCTTTCAGGCTTAGGAAACGGATAATGGCTGAGCTCCGCGTAATGCTTCACGATCCTAATGGCTCCGTGACTAGGACAGCATCAGCCTACGAGGAGTGGACCCGTAGAGTGTTTAACCCTTTCTGGGAGCAGTTTGAGTCGAGGATAGGCAGGATGAGGGTGGGGCGAGCATCAGGAACTATGTTGATCTGGCTGAGGAGCTGGATGAGCTGATGACCGGCCACTTCCGGCTGGTTAGGTATGGTATTCCGGTTCACAACATCAGCATGAACCTGCTCGCCCAATACTTGTTGAAGTGTTTCATAGGCGAGGAGGAGGCTTTGAAAACCTATCCTGTTCTAATATCCGGCTTGAAGCATAAGACGAGTGAGATGAACGAGAGGATCAGCATCCTTGCCCCCATCGCAAGCTCCTCGCCCGAGCTTAAGAGGATTATTCTTGAGGATTCTTCAGAGCCAGGGGGTTCTGCAAGACCCGCAGGAAGTATTCTTCCTCACTAAGAGGGAGATTAAGAGGCTTAGAGCAGGTTTCTCCGGATGAACTTGCCGAAGTCCACCTGCTCGTCAACAATCGTAAGCAGGATTTCCTGAAGTACGAGTACACTACCCCGGCTAAGTTCCTACAGGGTCCGAGGGAGTTCAACGATTCCCCACCGGAGTCCGAGGTAGTATTCAAAGGGATCCCTGCGAGCCAAGGTGTTCTCACAGCTCCAGTGAGGGTTCTGAAGAGTGTTGAGAATATTTGGCAGGTGCGCCCGGGAGAGATTCTGGTGGTGCCGCGTACAGACCCGGGTTGGACACCGGTTTTCAGCAAGATCGGCGGCCTGATAACGGAGACAGGCGGAATGCTTTCCCACGGTGCCGTAGTATCCAGGGAATACGGGATTCCGGCTGTCACAAACGTTCCAAACGCCTGCAGGGTTTTTAAGACGGGCCAGACGGTAACCATAGACGGGAACAATGGCCTCGTTAGGGTTGAGGGGGCGGCGTGAATGGAGCCGTTAAAGTATAGGCCTAAGAACCATGTTGAGTGGAACGAGTCCTACTATTTTGTTTTCTACGACTTGAAGCAGGGGCTCGGCGGAATGACTAGGCTGGGCTTCAAGCCGAACAAGAAGGAGGCCATGACTTTCCTCTTCCTCTTCCTGCCGGACGGCTCCGCCGCGGGATACCAGGCTGTGGAGGAGACTGGGGACTATGGGCTTCAGGGTCTGCGCGTCGGCAAGGTTGTTCACAAGCCTCTTCCCGAAGGTGTTTGGAAATATTTTTTGAGGGGGACATGATTGCAGTGAGGAATCCTGAAGACCTTCCTAGGACAAGGGGGAATCCTTCTCTAGCTTCAGGCGTTTTCCCTGCTAGGGTTGAGCTTTCCCTCACGCCGATTAGCGAGGTCTACGAATATAGTGCGCACATGACTCCTGAGTCCAGGATGCTTGGGGAAAAGTCTGGGGACGAGCACTGGGAGCAGATCGGCATCGTCAACGGGGAGGTTCACTTAGGTGGGGAGACATACGGAGTTGAACAGTCTATGGGTCAGCGCGACCAGACTCACGGGGTCCGCGAGTGGACCAGCATAGACTACTGGCTTTACTACGTTGTCTGGTTTTCAAGGGAGCTTGCTGTCAATCCTGCTGCAATAATAATGGGTGACGGCAGGGTTTCCACAGGAGGCTTCCTTTTCGAAAAGGGAAGGAATATTCCGATTGAGAGAATCCATGTTCTTGAGCAGGAGTTTCGAGACGAGGTTCTACCCGTGTGCTCCAGGCTTGAGCTGGTCGACGGCCTCGGCAGAAGGCACGTGCTGGAGGCTAGAGCAGTCCCAGTGATCCCGGTGCCCTTCACTGACAGCGAGAAGAATGTTTCAATACTGGCGCAGTCCTTCGGCAGCTTTAAGCTGGACGGTGTAGAGGGTGGCTACGGTAGTTTCGAGACGCTTAGGAGGAAGCCGAGAAAATAGGGTTCCCCAAGCCGTTGTCAAGAGAAGCTTGTGAACAGCCATTCGAGGAGCCCGCTGCCTGTTTCCCCGCTTTCCTCAAGACGGTGGACAGCCATGGCTTCAAAAAGCTCCGTCGTGCCCCCTGGGAACCGGCGGGTGAACTTGACGAAGCTCGACGGCGACAATAGTTTCGAGCGGACAACGTATTCCTTTCCGTCTTGACAAATTACTCTGGTTGCCGCGCCGGTGGGTGTCCCCGGTTCCCCGCCGTACTCAGTCTCAACCCTAACGCTGGAAACAGGGGTGCTCCCCCAGGCTGTTGAAACCCCGCCTGAGACTGTTTTAACACCCTTGACACTATCCATTCTAAGCCCTATGGAGAAGTCTCTGAACTGGGCGTGGAAAGCATACCAATAGTCTATGTGCCACTGTCTTGGGCCCCAGCTCTTATCCCTCTGCCCGTAACCCTGAATATTCTTCTCAAACCCTCTGATTCTCATTACTCCGGATACTTTGCCAGACTGTTCGAAGTGACCCTCCCAGGATGTTCCGCTCCCCCGGCCGAAGCTGAACGCGGGGAACCTTCCTGTCCAAAGGATCTCCGCCTCAAGTTCAAGGCCTGAGAAAACTATGCGCCAGCTTTTCAAGGCTTCAACCAGCTGGAAGCATAGATGCCCGTCGTCTAGGCACTCGAGGGTTTCAAGGCTGAAAGGCGAGTCATGCTCCTGGTGGTAGAGATGCCTCTCACCCTCGTGGAAGACGGCGAAGACGAATTCCCTCCTGGACAAGTTTGGGTAGAGGCCTATTGTTGCGAAACCTGAAACCATGTTTTCAAGGTCTACGAAGTTGAAATAGTAGCTTTCCCTCCAGTCTTTTCTCTCGGAGGGCTTATGGTTCTGCTCGTCCCTAGGATGAGGAGTGCCCATCATTTCAGCATTTACTCCGGAAGATAGTAGAGCACCGGGTCCCTTTCCCCCAGGAAGGGAAGAACCTTCATCTTTACCGCCTTCATCTTTATGCGGGTGAACGCCGGGTCTTCGTCGTGTGTCATGAAGTAGGGCAGGTACTCCTCCTGCACCTCCCGGGATATTTCCCAGTCTATCTCGCCCGTAACCCCAACTATGTCTGTATACCTTACGAAACACCTCCAGTATGCTTCAGCCCCGGCGAGAAGCAGCTGCCTCCTATCCATTTCCGCGAACCTCATGTAGAGCTCCATCTGAGCAGCTTCAGCGGCCTCACCATAGGCGGAGAGCTCGTCGAGCTGCAGCGGCACGATGGTGTCGTTCCTCCTAGTGTAGGCTGCTATCCTCGTAACCAGCCTGCTGTAGTCCCCGGGCTCCACGATCATTGTGCCAATGTCGTTGAAGGTTGCTCTAGCCCCGCGGATGGTCATCGCAACTCCGAGGGTTGAGCTGGGGAGCTTGGCTTCCGTCGCAGACCAAGGATGCCAGGGCCGCCTGCCGTCGTAGAGATTCGTATACTCTGAGATGACGAGTATCTCTTTCTCCCCGAATGGGTATGGGCCATGGTTAACTATTTTCGCGCGGGCCTCACACTCGTCTATGAAAGCGTAAAGGTCTACGGAGCCTATTGCCCGCCGCGCCTTGACAACCTGGTTTTCGCCAACGGGCTGAAGGTTCTCCTTCACCCAGATTAAAGCATCTTCGTTGAGTGCGAGGTTCACTCCTCCGGATGCGGCGACAGTCGGCTTTCCAGTGTTGAAGTAGTTCGTTGCCAGGCGATACCAGTGTTCGAGCATCCATCTCCACTGCTCTCTTTTCTCAGGAGGCTCCTTGGAAGGGTCTCCCCCATACTTGTTGTATATTGTTCCCATTCTAGCTAGAGAATAGTAGAGCCAGAGGTAGGAGACTGAAAGGGCCTGTATGGGGGAGAGTAGGAACTTGCTTCTAGCAGCCAGTTCCTCTGGGGTTATTCTGCTCCAAACCCTCTTCATAACGTCGTAGAGATGGTGATAAGTCTGGTAGAAGCCGACGCAAATATACGCGTTAACCGGGAAAAGCTTGGACTCCAGAAGGGTTCTCTGAGTCACGATGTTCAGGAAAACATTGCTGAGGTGGGCTATCTGCTCATTTATCTCAGACACCCGCATAGGCATGAGAAGATGGTTGTAATTAGGCTAATAAGTTTTTAAAGCAAGACATATAGAACTGTCTGGCTATTTAAAGCCGCTGCCGGGAGGAGGAGAGCGGGCTTGAAAATAGTGGGCCGCGGCCTGATCACGATAAAGACGAGGGCGGAGGGGGAGCTGCGCTACGTTAAAAATGTGAGGGATGTGCTGGCCCTCTTGAAAGAGGGGGCTGCGGGTAAGATAGTGATGGTTGACGACGCGGGGGTGACGCTGCTTGGGCCAGTGCTTTCAAAGCTGGCTGGAGTAGTATGCCTTTCCGGAGGCCTCGGCTCCCACTTAGCCATAGTCAGCCGGGAGTTTTCAATCCCAGCGTTAATGGGTACGAGGCTTGAGATGGGTAAGCAGCTTCACGGGCGGAGGGTTGTCATCGAGCCGCGGGACGGAGACAATGGGGTTCTGATGACCGATGACTAGGGGGCGCTGCGGCAGCTATTATTACAGGTGGGTCAGCCTACTGCAGTTTGAAAATACTCTAAAAAACGTCGTGACTTAGGGATCACGCATGTAAAATGCGTTGAAACTGTTTTCATTCCTTTAAGGACCCTTTCTCGGACCATTGAACACCATAAAATTGTATTTTTGAACCCGCATTTTTCAATAGAATTTGCCGATCCCCTCTCTACTTTGGTGAATATGAGTTCCGCGTCCTGTTCAAAAGCCTGTTCTAAAAATTTCTGGACAAGCGTTGAGCCTATGCCTTTTCGGCTATTCTGCCTGTGCACCATCGTTGAATGTATCACTGCCTCTTTCCTCCTGCGCACGCATTTAGAAGCGGAAATGTTTAAAAAACTCTTGACTCAGGGTAGGCCATGAGCGTTAGAAAGGCACGAATCGGTTTCATAGGCTGCGGCAGTCACGCCTCATCCTCTCTCTATCCTGCTATTCACACTATTCCGCAGATTGAGCTTGCTGCTGTTTGCGACCTGAAGGAGGAGCTTGCGAGGAGGAATGCTATAAGATTCGGAGCCCTGCGCTGGTATACTGATGTTAGGGAGATGCTTAGGAGGGAGGAGCTGGACGGCGCCATAATCGTCGGCCCTCCACAGATGCACTGCGACCTCGGGAAGCTCTGCCTCGACGCTGGCCTACCGATCCTCGTTGAGAAGCCTTCCGCCGTTTCCCACAGGGAGGCTGTTGAGCTAGCGCAGCATGCTGAGGACGCTGGACTATGGGGTGCTGTCGCCTACATGAAGCGCTACGCCGTGTGCTACAGGATGGCAAGGAAAATAGCCTTCAGCCAGGATTTCGGGGGTATTCACTGTCTTGAGGCAAGGTTTTCAAACGGCCCCTACCCGGCGATCTGGGGCATAGAGGACCCGGCTAAAGCATTCCTAATAGGGCAGGTTGTCCATATTTTCAACTTGGCCAGGTTCTTCTGCGGGGAGATAGGGGAGGTCTATGCTAAGCTACACCGTCTTAACCCGAACATGTTTGCCTACACTATCGCCGGCGAGTTTGAGAGCAAAGTCCCCTTCGTCATGAACCTGAATTCTCTGGAGGCTGGAGACTGGAAGATAAGCGAGAGGCTCGCCCTATCTGGAGACGGCTGCTGGCTTGAGGTTGAAGACATGCTTTGCCTAAACTACCATCCCAGGAGTCTTCCCCTGCAGGAGTTTAAAGTAGGCGGTAGGACGCAGACCATAAGCTGGAGCCCCGAGTGGACTGAGCTAATGGCTACTAAGGCTGAAGGAGCCTTCGGCTATAGGGGCGAGATTGAATCCTTCGCGAAAGCCTGCCTGGGGGAGGAGAAACCTGAGAGCACGCTTTGGGATGGCGCTAAAGACCTTCAAGTATCCGAGGCAGTCTGGGACAGCGCAACCCAGGGTAAGCCTGTGCTAATACATTAAGGAGGCGGGCGGGGTGCTTAAAATAGGCATTGTCGGAGGCGCCCAGCATTGGCATACTAGAAGCTTCTCTGAAATATTGAACGGCTACGACGAGGACCTGGCGAGGATCAATCGTTTCCCACTTTACAGGAGGAGGCTTGAGGGAGCAAGGGTGACGCACATCTGGGATCCTGAGGTGGAGCAGGCGGAGCTAGTTGCGAAAACATGCCTTATAGACAATGTTCTTCAAAACATGGAGGAAATGATTGACAGGGTTGACGGCGTCATAATCTCCGACGACACTACGATGCAACACCAGAAAAGAGCCTTCCCGTTTCTTAAAGCAGGCCTACCTACTTTCGTCGACAAGCCCCTCTCCCCCTCGATAGAGGAGGCTCAGCTGATCGTTGAGACGGCGAGGAAGCATAATGCTCCCTTCATGTCTTGCTCCGCCCTCCGCTACGCGAGGGAGGTTGAGGAGTTTCTCGCTGAGAAAGAGACGATCGGAGAAATACTCACGGGCAGCAGCGTCTGCAGCGGGGACCTTGTTTTCTACGGTGTACACGCCTTGGAGCAACTTTACGTCTGCGTGGGAGGAGGTGTGGAAAGCGTGAGGAACGTTGGCGAAGAGGGGAGGGACATAGTGATAATAACGATGAGAGACGGGAGAAGGTTCGTGTTAACAGTCTACAAGGATATCTATTACCTCTTCCATATGAGCCTCTACGGGACAAGGGGCTGGAGGGAGGTCAGGGTTAAGGACAGCGACTATTTCTACTCAAACATGCTCCGCGCATTCCTTAAAATGGTTGAAAACGGGCAGCCACCGTTTCCACCGGAGGAGACGCTTGAAATAATCAAGACGCTGGTCCTGGGCAAGAATTCCGCTGAAAACAGAGGGGCCGTCTTCCACCTTGATTGAAAGAAATTTATTCTCTAAGTAGCGACTTCTCCCGTTCCAGAATTTTTTCATAGACTTTGTTTGCCAACTCTATTACCCTTTTTCGATTCTGCTCATCCTCCATCATGTTACCCTTAAGCCAACAATCTTTCATTTTTTCATTCCTACCTGCTATGCTCCTCGGGTCTAGTTCAATTCATCCGACAAAATGCTTTCCAGGGGCGAGCCACGATGTTAGTATCAAGGCTGCAACGGTTTCCCCTATGCTTCCGATAATTATGGCTGCTGTAGCCTTGTCTTTCAAGACTTCATCATACGGATAGGGGTTTCTTTCTAAGAAGGCTGACAGCAGGGCCGGTATTGTTCCGTTATAAAGAGGCGAGCCAACAATTAGTCCTTCATATTCCTCAAGAAGCTCAGCAAGCCTTTTGGAATCGTCTGGAGTTGGACACTCCTTATTGTAGTAGTACTCCATGCTGCAGTTTCTACAGGTTTGATCGAATAATCCGTTAAATGAACCAGCCTTGTTTCAACGCCTTTACCAGATAAATAGTTTAGGGCTATGCCTATAGCGTTTGCAGTGTTCCCGTTTTTCCTGGCGCTGCACGATAAGCCGGCTATCTTCATTTTAAATCCTGCTTAGGTTAATTACATCGCGTCAGAATATTTAGTTTTTGTGGGGAATATTTGAGTCTACTAGCTTGATTTCCCATCTTAAACTTTAAATTGATTTTTCTGAATGTTCTTCTTGAAAAGAGTTTGGTGGAAAGATGAGAAGAGAACAGTTTCTTTCAGAAATAACAGAAAGCATCCTCTTTCCATACGAGGAACAGATCGTCGGAGAATTTGAAAACGAGTTTGAAGCGAAATATTTCAACGATTTTCTTAGAGCCTTAGAAGGAAGGAATCTGATTCTAGATTTAGCGTGTGAAGATGGCGGGCATACCCAACGGCTTTCTAAAGCGGCTGATAATGTCGTAGCCTTAGATCTGTCTCCTAACAACTTAAGGATGGCGAAAATGTTAGCTTCATAAGAGGCTCAATGTTTAAGCTGCCTTTTCGGAAGAACATTTTCAACGGCATCTGGTTTTCACAGGCGTTCGAGTATGTCCCTCCAGATAAGAGGGAAAGCTTTCTGTCCTCCTTAAAATACGTGTCAAAGTTAAAAGGGGTTTTATACATAAGTGTTGAAACATGGATGTATCCAAGCATCCCGGCCTCCCTTAGGGAGCTGTGGAGCGATTTTAAACTTTATTTTTATTGGAAATTCATGAGGAGAAAGCCACTCTTATGGGGTGAATTTCTATACTATCTTCCGTTAACATATTGAAGGAAGATACTCTGGCTGGCATTATCATGTTCATACAGACAAATGGACCCTTAAATAACTGCTTCGCAGATTCAGATTTAAACTGTTGCAATCGTATTTACATGATGGTTACATTTACACTCTTTGTAAAGGTACATATTAAGGACATCTTACTCCAATGCTTTGACGATATTTGAGCCTATTCTTCCCTACCGGTATTTGTTGATGTAAGCCGGGAATTTTTGATTGAACATCATCAACGTGAGTAACACCCGCATTCTAAGGTTTCCGTTGAACCCTGCGCGCGTATAGTTTTCATGCTTTCCTTAAGGCTTTCTTCACTTCCTCTATAGCCGTCTCATCGTCTATAGTGGAATAGTCTCTCAGCGGCGAGCCCGTTATTATAGCCTTTATCAACCTACGCATTATCTTTCCACTCCTCGTTTTAGGCAGTTTGTCCACAAAAAATATTTCACTTATAACAACTATTGGGTCAAGGGTCTTCTTGACCAGATTCACCAATTCAAGCTTCAGGGTGTCCGTTGGCTCTCCTCCACTTTTCAAAACAGGCTATCTCCACATCTATTTCAAAATCACTCCTCTTCAACCAGTACCCCTTACTTTCCTCCAAAGATTTCTTTAAGGTCATTTCATACGACTTCTTTCCCCACACCTCAAAATACTCCTTACCTCTCCTCTCCTTTATCTCCTCGACAAACCATTGAGACTCATAATCGATCTCTCCACTGAAGATCTTCTCAAGTATTTCCTCTGAAGCTAGATTGAAATACTCCTTAAAGAAATCCATCTTCCTAAGATATTCGATGGAATCTACGAGCCTCCTCCTGAGCTCCGGGTTCATCACCATGATAATGTGATCAAAGCCTTTAAAGCATAACGCTTACAAGTGCGCTGGGGAAGGGATTCGAACCCTTGCGGCCCGCATGGGCCACTGGCTCTCAAGGCCAGCGCATTACCGCTCTGCCACCCCAGCAGACAGCCTATTTTTCCTTTTTAAATAGATAAGCTTTTTCACCGGGTAACGTTTAAAAGCTGTTTTAAAAGCTGTATCTTCAACGTGGTATCTGTTGTCTGAAGACAAGGAGCTGGAGCGCATCCTTGAGGAGAAGAGGAAACGCCTGTTGAACAGGCTTGCCAAGAGCAGCGAGAAGAGTGAGAAAACCGCGCATCCGAAACCGGTTGACGACGTTGATAAAACTGTTTTAAGCCTACTGGATGAGAAGGGCAGGGAGATACTTTCGCTCGCGGAGCAGGATTTCCCGGAGGAAACCAGGAGGGCTAAGCTCCTGCTCTACGCGCTTGTCAAGAAGGGTTATGTTGACGGGCCTGTTGACGCAGGAGACCTTTACAGGTTTCTAAGATACTTGGGGATCCCGGTTAGGTACGAGCCCCGCATAATGGTTGCAGACGGGAAGGAGAGGAAGCCTCTTTCAGAAATACTTTCTGAAAGAATGTCTGAGCTCGAATAGCCTCTGAGCGTTAAACCAGAAACCCATAATAGGCAGGGCAATAGGCTTAACGTAGAAGAATTGCAGGTTTCAATACTGCTTCCAGCGTCCGTCCTAGGTGTTTCAGAAGACCTGAGGATTAAAACTTTCAGGGCTGGTCTCGTCGGGAGGGCTGCAGCAATATTCATGGTTGACGAGATTATTATTTACCTGGATCATCATGACGCGGAGTCCATTGGGAACCAGAAGGTCTTCTCAAAGCTTCTCAACTACATGGTTGTCCCCCAGTATTTAAGGAGGCTCGTGTTCAAGAAGCAGGAGGAGCTTAGGTTCGCAGGCCTGCTTCCGCCTTTGAAAATACCTTCGCACACAGTTCCAGCGTCGCTTAAGCATGTTAAGCCCGGGAGCTTCAGGCTAGCCGTAGTGGTTAAGGCTGAACGCGGCCGGCTTGTTCTGGAGGCTGGGCTCGAGAAAACCCTGCTGGCACCGGTCCCGGATCCTCCGCTTGAAACCAAGGTGGGCAGCATTGTTCTAGCAAAGGTTGAAGATCCTTCTAGGCTTTCAGCTAGGATAGCTAGCCCCCGGGAGTCGCCGTTCTACCTGGGCTACAGGGTTTCAACACCCAGGAGGACCCTTGGAGAATTCTTGAGAAGCGTGGACGCTGTTAAAATAGGGACTTCCAAGTATGGCGAGCCCGTTTGGAGAAGGCTTGGCGAGCTTAGGAGGCTTTTCTCCTCCGGGAAGAGAGTGATGGTTGCGTTCGGCTCACCTTCCATGGGGCTTAGGGAAATGCTGGCTGGAGAGGGGGTTAGGGTTGAGGATGTTTTCAGCATTCTTGTCAACACTGTTGGGGAGCAGGGTGTTGAAACGGTACGCACAGAGGAAGCCCTCTACATAACTCTCCCCCTTGTGGCTTCTCTGGTGAGAGGATACTGGTAGACACGTGGTTTCCAAGTTGACACTCCCACGGAAGCCGGTGGGACTCCCGGTTCGTCGCCCTTGTGGGCTCACCCTACCGGGTTACGGGCGTGTCAAAGCAGCCCCTGCCATCCGCATATAGCGAATGGCCAGCTTCATTATGTTCATCACTCCACTATAGTCGGCTTATGAAGCAGGCTGAGATGCTTCCCCAAAAAAACTCCTCGTTTCGCGCTTTTCCGCAGCTCCCGTAGTACCGTCTAACATGCCGGTATATTAGTATTCCGATCGTTCCGATCGTATTCAGATGAACCCGGATAGTATCCGGATGAACTCAGATCGTATTCAGAGACCCTAGGGGGAAGGCTTTTAGCGGGGAAGCGTCTCGAACGTTTAAGGGCGATTCACCCCATGTCCTTCGGGCATGGGCTTTCTCGCCGGATATGGTAAACAAGCCTCCAAAGGGTTTCATTCAGCAGGGGGAAAAGGTTAAAACGGGTTGCTCATTCCTTTGACAACCACGCTGGCTAAAAGGGGATTAACAAGATGGGCCATAGAAAGCAATCCGCCCCGAGGCACGGTTCGCTCGCGTTCCGCCCTAGAGCACGGTTTAAAAGATTAACCCCCCGGATAAGGTTCTGGCCTGAGGTTGAGGGAGAAACAAGGCTTCTAGGCTTCGCCGGCTACCGGGTGGGTATGACGCACGGCTTCACGATAGACACCTCAGACTCATCGCCCTTCAAGGGTAAGGAGGTTTTCACCCCGATTACGATTATTGAAACACCCCCGTTAAGCATCGTTGGAGTAAGGCTCTACGGGAACAGCCCCCAGGGCCTCAGAGTAATATGGGAAGGATGGGCGAGAAACCTTCCTGAAAACGTTAAGAGGAGGATAGGCTCGCTGGCTAACCGTAAGGAACCAGCGGAGCCAAAGGTTCCAGAGGGCATTGCTGAGAAGACAAGGGAGGTCAGGGTCATAGTGGCGACGCAGCCCCATCTCGCGGGCCTGGGGAAGAAGACGCCGGAGGTTTTTGAGATAGGCGTCGGCGGGGGGAGCGTGGCCGACAGGATCAGCTACGCCATGTCCCTGCTTGGCAGAGAGGTCGTTGCGAAGGATGTTCTGGAGGAGGGAGCGTACGTTGACGTTTTCGCAGTGACCAAGGGAAAGGGTTTCCAGGGTGTTGTGAAAAGGTTCAGGGTTAAGATTCTCGACAGGAAGAGCAATAAGACGAGGAGGGGAGTAGCAACGCTGGGCCCGTGGAAGCCTGCTGGAGTAATGTACACTGTGCCGAGGCCCGGTCAAATGGGCTTCATGCAGAGGCTTGTCAGAAACCTGCAGGTCCTCAAGATCGTTGAGAACCCTGGCGAGTTTAATCCTGCCGGAGGATTCCACAAGTACGGAGTCATAAGGAGCCAGGCAGTCATTCTCAACGGGAGCGTCCCAGGCACGCCTAAGAGGCTTGTGAAAATAAGGCTTTCAGCCAGAAAGCATTACGCTAAGCCTAAGCAGCCGCCTGTTTTAACACACGTCAACATTAGGAGGGCTGTTGCAGCATGATGAGCCTCGAGCAGGCCAGGATAAAGGTTCTCAGCGAAAAGGGGGAGGAGGATGGTGAAGCCTCAATACCCTCCTTCATTCTCCAGATGGAGGTTGAAGATTACCTTGTTAGAAGAGCCTTTCTGGCGGCGCAGTCGAGAAGACTACAGCCGCAGGGTAGGGACCCGATGGCTGGCAAGAGGACCACTGCTGAAAGCTGGGGTGTCGGCTACGGCATAGCCAGGGTTCCGAGGACTGAGAGAGGAGTTGCTAGGTTCGCCCCTATGACTGTCAAGGGCAGGGTTACACACCCGCCGCGCGTCGAGAAGAAGATAAGGAAAGAGATTAACAGGAAGGAGTATAGGAAGGCTTTCGTCTCAGCGTTGTCAGCAGTCTTCAAGAAGGAGACTGTCGAAAGGAGGGGCCACAGGCTTGGCTCAGCGAGCATCCCAGTAGTGTTCACGAAAGAGTTTGAAGACATTTCCAAGACGCGCGAGCTCGTCACGCTCCTCGGGAAAATAGGCTTGGAGCAGGAGCTTGAAAGAGTCTACAGCAGGCCGAGAGTCAGGTGTGGAAAGTCGAAGTGGAGAGGGAGAAGGCTCAGGAGGAGAGTCGGCCCCCTGATAGTCGTTTCAAACCAGGGGGCTAGCGTCGTTAAAGCAGCCTCAGGAATACCCGGGGTTGACGTTAAGACTCCGGAGAGGCTCTCAATAATTGATCTCGCACCCGGAGGAGTCCCCGGGAGGCTGACGATATGGACGCTCCCAGCCCTCGAAAGGATTGTTGAAAGGGTGAGGAAATATGTCTCAAAGTAGCATCATAATAAGGCCGGTTTCAACGGAGAAATCCTTCAGGCTCATCGAGAAAGAGAACAAGCTGATATTCATAGTGGACCCTAAGGCTGATAAGAATACAGTCAGAGAGGCTGTTGAAAAAAGCTTCAAAGTCAAGGTTGAGAAAATCAACATTATAAGAAGCATAACCGGGGAGAAGAAAGCAGTGGTCAAGCTCGCCAAGGAATACAGCGCAATGGATCTTGCAAGCAAGCTTAAAATTGTGTAAGGAGGATGATGCCTAAATGGGTAAGAGACCAATAGTAAGGAGGCGCGGCAGATCGCCGAACTTCATGGCCCCAACCCACAGAAGAGTAGCACCAGCCAAATACCCAACCCTGGCTAAAGGAGAAAGACTCGAAGGAACCCTTGTAGCACTACATCACGACCCGGGTAGAGGAGCACCCCTCGCGGAAATAAGGCTCGACAACGGGAAAGTCTTCCACACAGTTGCCGTCGAATCCATGTATTTAGGGCAGAGAATATCAATAGGGCCAGGAAGCCCGCTCGCAATAGGAAACATAATCCCACTCGGCGAAGCACCCGAGGGAATAATGCTCTCGAACATTGAGCGGAAACCAGCCGACGGCGGCGCACTCTTCAGAGCCTCAGGCAGCTACGCAGTCTTAATCGGGAAGACGAATGGAACAGCCATCCTACAAGACCCCAAGGCGAGAACATTCGTCGTCGACGCAAACTCGCTGGGAACAATCGGAGTAATAGCAGGAGGAGGAAGAACAGAAAAACCATTCCTCAAAGCGGGAACAAAACTTAAACTCATGAAAAGCAGAGGAAGACACTACCCAATAGTAAGAGGAGTAGCGATGATAAGTGTGTATCACCCCCACGGGGGAGGGAGGCATCAACATGTAGGAGGCTCCACGTCGGTTAGCCGTAATGCTCCGCCAGGCGCTAAAGTTGGTTTGATTGCTCCAAGGAAGACTGGTAGGAAGAAGACTAGAAGAGTAACTGGATAGAGATTTAAAACCTTCAAAATTTAGAAATTATTTTTTGGTTTAAATACTGCTACTGTGAATGAACGGCAATACTGCCGCGGGCTAATATATAGAATGCACGATCCTGATGTAGT
>JAFNIQ010000015.1:12675-29609 GCA_017601395.1 Candidatus Brockarchaeota archaeon | reverse complement strand
GACAACAGGAAGGTTAAAGAGGTCCTCGGAATACCTGAGGAGTACAATGTTGTCGCCATAACCCCTTTAGGGTATCCTGCTGGCGAGCAGTTTAGAGAACCCGACGCTAGGAAGCCTTTGAGCGAAATAGTTTCTTTCGACGGTTTTTAAACAATAGTGGAGCCGCGCTCAACCGGGCTATGTTTAAAAGAGCCCTTCGGCTGAAACATTGTTAGATGCGCTTACGCCTGCCGAGCATGGTTGAAGTCCAGTTTCCGTTTATCCTAGTCAAGACGAGGGTTGGATTGAAGCTGATGGATAGGCTTGGGGGAACAGGGTTTTCCAGGAAGATGGGGCTCATCTCGCTAGTAGTAATGCCGTTCCTAGGGGCGATAATGGTTTACCTGCTGCTTAACGCAATAAGCAATATGCTGAGCAACCCCAGCGTCAGCAGGGTTTTAAGGGAACTCGGGCCCGCATCCAACATACTTCTTCCAGGCGTAAACCCCTACCTGCCTGTCTTCTACGGTTGGGTGGCGCTGATCACAGCTATGGTAATACACGAGTATGCCCACGGGACTCAGGCTAGGGCTAACGGCATGAATGTTAAGTCCACCGGCTTAGTGCTGTTTCTAATAATACCTGTAGGCGCTTTCGCCGAGGTTGACGAGAAGCAGCTTGAAGACGCGGGGCTTGAGAAAGCGGGGCGAGTCTTATCCGCAGGGCCTGTTTCCAACGTTATTGCAGCTTTAGCAGCGCTAGCCGTCTTCATACTTCTAATGCTTACTTTAAAGCCGGTGGTTGACGGGATACTGGTGGTTGGGCTCTCCGCCAACGGGACTGCTTATCAGAAAGGAATGAGGCCGGGAGACATAATAATAGGTGTGAACGGTGAGCCGACGCCTGACTGGCATAGTTTCGCCGAAGCTGTCAGAAAAGTTTACAAGCTTGGGGGAAACATAACCTTCACAGTTTCACGGGATGATTTTTCAAACTACACTTTTACACTAGGGAGGAATCTTAGCTCAAGTGGAATACGCGTGGTTCCGCTTAAAGATGTTCTCGAGAACTATTCTCAAGCTTTAGCGCACTCGCCTATTGAAGGTTTTGTAACATACCTTATGATCCCTACGGTGCCCTTCCCATGGGTCTACGAGGCAATTCCCTTTTCAAATCCGCTTCAGAAATACTACGTGTCGACTCTTCTGGGCAAGGATTATCATTACTTGGTGAACTTTTTCTTCTGGGCTTGGTTCATAAACTTGAACCTTGGGATATTCAATGCTCTCCCTCTTTATCCTATGGATGGTGGGGTAGTCTTAAAACTTTTCTGCAGAAAGAAGCTTAGCAGGAGGATGAGTGTTAAAACTGTTGATAAAATGGTTTATATTACGAGCCTCATCATATTAGGCCTTATCATGGTGTTGATAATTCTGCCCTACTTCATCAGATAATTGGCCTGAAATTCGTAAAAATAGGATATAAAAAAGTTTGAAGATTTCCTAAGCTGGTGGAGGAGGTGGCGGTCTCGCTATTTCAGCAAGCTTCTGCTGCGTCAGGTACAGTAGGATCGCTGGGATTACGCCGCCGCATATGAGCCCGATTATGAGTTGAACAGGGTTTGAAGCAACTTGGTAGGCTTCTGCATACCTCCCCTGATCTATCGCATCAACAATCTTAGGCTTCCAAACTGTGAGAGCGGTGAAGGCGCCGAATCCTCCTAAGGCAAGTAAAACAACTCCCCAGAATATAAGGCCACCGAAGAAGGCGAACCCCCAGTATCCTAATAGTGAAATAAAGCTTACGATGTACCAAAGCCCAGCTAAAGCCATGAGTGCTCCAAGTATTAAGAGAGCGAGATACGAGTAATTGGCAAAGTTCCTAGCGTCCGTTACAGTAGTTTGAGCCATTTTTATTTCGTCTAAAGCATCTGAGCACAAGTATATAAGTTTTTGCAAAAAACGAGTTGAAAATAGACAGCTAAGTATCGTTTTTCTCAAAGTCTTCATCCCAGGCTGTCAAAGAATAGTTGAGAATGAGCGCGTGTTTCCTTCAACCTTTAGGTTTACGGTAAATGTGAATGGCCAACATCAGAGGTATAAAGGCGATTATGTTTAAGACAAGTATTGCGGCTGCAAAGCCGAATTTTTGACCAATAAGGGTAACAGCTAGAGTAGATGGTGACGAGGATATGAAGTCTAGGGAAAACCAGACGCTGTAACTGTATGCTCTTAACTCCTCCATGCTCTTTTTTTTCCTAAGAGCGAGTTTGCAGCCGGCTGGTGGGAGTAGAATGCAAACCCGAGAAGAGCAGTTGAAAGCATAACTAGCATGGGGCTGGAAACTGTTTGAAGCAGTATGAGTGAACCTAATTCTAATACTGATGCTAAGAGGAGGACCGTCTCCTCGTTCAATCTTTCCCCTATCACTCCCCCCAAGTACTGGCCGAGTGCGCCTGCAAGCAGCAATATTGATAGAGCAGTGCTGCCCGCTTCCCCGCTAAACCCCTTCTCCGAATTCAAGTAGGTTGGCAGAAACACTTCTATCCCCCTATAATATAGGCCGAAGAGGAGCGAGAAAAATATTAGAATAATGAGCGACTTCTGTGAAACAACTTTGATGAATCCACGTAGGTCTCCTCCCGTCTCAGAAACTTTTTTCTCAACACGGGGTGTTGCGAGATAAGGTATTGAAGAGAGGAAAACCATGAAACCGGTTGAGAGGAGCGCCATCCTCCAGCCGAGGCTCACCGCCATCAGGAAAGAAAACAATGGGAATACGAATTGAGCTATGTTCCCACCTGTGCCGTGCAGCCCCATCGCAAAATTAACGTTTTCCCTGAACCTGTTAAATATGAAAACGTTTGAAACAGGATGGTAAAGACTTGCGAAGGCTCCTGAGAATAGTATGAAGAGGCTTAAGCCAGTTAAACCGGGCATGAGCAGGAAAAATGTAGACAAGCCTTGGAGCATGAGAGACGTGAACAGGATTTTCCTGTCTTCCACACGCCTTAGAAGAGGTGCTGAGAGCAGAGAACCGAAGCTGTATAAAAGAAGGTAGACGGATAGGAGAAGACCTATGCTAAGGTAGTCGCATCCCTCTGAAGCAATCATCGGGATCAATGGTGTTATCGATACGAATAGGCCGTGGTTTAAAGAATGGGTCCACCCCATATATATCAAAACCCGTAGCCTCCCATGCTTCATGCCTCGATTGTCTCTCCCCGTATTGTTAAAAGCTTAAAAATTCTATGCTTGTTTCAAAACTGTTCAGCAGTCTTGCTCCGGGCGTGCGACGAATACTTGGGAAACGATGTTCTGCTAGATGTTGAGGACCTCTGGAAGAGCTACGGGGAAACAGTGGGAGTAGCAGGCTTATTTATGAGGGTTAACGCAGGAGCTATACATGGCCTAATAGGTCCAAACGGCGCCGGTAAGACGACCACTGTGAAATGCATCGTCGGCCTTCTTAAACCGGATAAAGGGAGGATACTCGTAATGGGGAGGAACGTTAACAGTGACGAGGGGTTCAAAAGGCTGGTTGGATACTTGCCCGAAGCCCCTTCCCTCCCAGACTATCTTACTCCCAAGGAGTTTCTAGGGTATATTGCGAGGATCAGGGGGGTTGAACCAGGGGAGGAGACTAGGAAGAGGGTCCAGGAGTTTCTAAGCATGTTTGACCTTAAAGGTTACGAAAACAGGTTTATCCTTGAGCTTTCGAAAGGCTTGAAGCAGAGGCTAGCTTTGGCAACAGTATTCATACATCAGCCTAAGCTCATAATAATGGATGAGCCTTTCATCGGCCTTGATCCGGAGGGCCAGCGTCTCGTGAAAAACCTTGTTAAAAACATTGTCAGCGACGGTGGAGCGGCACTCGTGTGCACGCATATGCTCGACATGGCTGAGAGATTCTGCACCAGTGCCACAATAATAAACAGGGGGAGAAGCATCGCAGAAGGTTCCATAGATGGGCTTAAGAAAACCGTGGGGCTGGAATCCTCGGCGACATTGGAGGAAGCCTTCTTCAGAATAGTTGGGGGAATAGAGGGTGGAAGGCTCTAGGGTTCTGCAAATATTCTTTTTCAAGCTTCTCCAGTATTATGGGCCTTTAAGGAGAAGCCCCTCCGTAAAGTTCTCCACAGTCATGTTTTACTTCGTCATTGTTTTCTCGTCTCTTTTCAGCGGGTTTTTCATAAGAGGGGTCTATGGTTTCTCCGAGATGAGCGAGAGGGAGCTTGTCAACGTAATATCGATAACTTTTTCAAGCGTGATCGCCATGGGCGTCTTCTTGGGTCTTAAAGGAGGAATAACGGCGCTTGAACCGGAAATAGACTTTGTCTTAACATCACCCATAAAGCCTTCAACATATCTTGTGGCAGACCTGCTTTTCCAATTCTTCTTTTTAAACTTCGCCGTTACTCCGCCGTTAATTTCCTTCATGGCTGTGATGCTCTATCCTCGTTTAAACGCTCTACCCGCTGTCTTTCTATCCTACGAGATGACGCTTTTTGCCTCTTCAGCAATAGCTCAGATACTGGGGGCTCTGAAGAGTATCGTGAAAGAAGTTGGAGTCGAGGCAGCTGGATGGGTTATTCTTCTCACACTCTTCATGCCTCTGGTAAGCATGGCCATGGGACTGGGTGTGAACTACTCCGACCTGCCTTATCCTTCAACCCTGCTGGCTAAATTCTCTTTAGGCTCCTTAGGAACCTTGGAAACCGTCATATGGTTTGCCTACTTGATTTTTATCTTGGGCTCTTACTTCGCTGTGATGAGGATCAATTTCCTTCCTAATGTTACTCCTCTTCTCACAACGGCGTTAATGGAGATGCCTTCAAGCAACCGTAGAATACTTAGATGGGTTCCGAGGATTTTCACACAGATGCTTTCGCCTAAAATGAGTGAGAAGCCGACGGCTTTAGTCGTTAAGCTGAACCTCCTGAGGATATTGAGGGATGGCAGTCTTTTCACGGCCATTATGCTCTTCGCAATCGCTACACTCGCCAATTTAAGCTTCCCGATTCTAGTTAGGCAGTTTAGATTCTTCACGCTAGCAGCCTTAACCTTCAGCATACTCTACACCCCTTTAATCCCGGCGATCTTCTCGATAAACTGGGGAATAATTGAGCGTGAAACACTCTGGACGGTAGCGGTCTCGGAAAAAGGGTTTCGGAGATACGTGAAGGGCATGCTCGTAGCCTACTTTATAGCGACCTTCAGCTTCGCCGTTGTTTTCTACTCTGTTTTCAGCATCCTTTTAGCTGGAACACCTTTCCTAGTGCTTGATTTCCTGCTCATATTATCTGTGACGCTCTTCTCATCCATCCTGTCAGTAGCCTCAGCACTAGTGTTGAGCAAGCCTTCAAACGCTCTTTCACTCAGCGCCCTACTATACGTGTTCATACCGCTTTTCGGAGCCGTATTTCTCTCCATGCCTGTAATACTTGCCAGAACCACGATCAGCATCGCAGACACACCCCCGCCCATGATTATCCTCATACTAGTATCCTACACAAGCCTAATCGCCTTCCTGTTGTCCAGGTATACTCTGGCAAGGTCGGAAACGTTTTTCGGCCAGCCTCCTGTTGAGGAGCCTTTTCCCACAGCCAGCCAGAGGCTTGAAACACAGAATCCAATAGACTACAGGAGTTATATTCTGAACTTTTCAACGCTGGCTTCTTCAATACTTCTAGTTGTAAGCCTAGTCGGGATTTCCCTCGGAAAACCTGAAGCTGTTTCACTAGGCCGGTCAGACTCAGAGAGGTGGGTGTATGGCCTGCCCTTAGCAGGTTTAACAAGCCTAATGCTTGCAGCATCCATACTGCTCCAGAGGAAAGCAGTGAAACAATACGGTGAGAAAGCCGTGTGCGAGGCTCCTGGCAAAGTGCCGTGGAAGGCTTCTCAATCATTCCTAATGCTTGTCCTAGCCATGTTTCTCCCCACCGTCTTAGAACTACCCTTTTTAGCATTCTCCTTTTCAACAGGCTTGACTATTGATAGTTTAGCACTGCTCATCACGGGGGAGTTTGCGATGATCATCCCAGTCTTGCTCTACATGTTTGGCAAGAAGATGAGCTTAAGGTTCCTCGGATTAGACTCTCAGAGCGCCCTGCAGGAGTATAGAATAGCGCTGCTTGTTCTCCCTTTAACCGTCTTAACGGGTTTTTCAGCCGGAGTGATCGTTGAAACACTCATACCTGTTCCGCCATGGTTTGAAGAAGTTTTTAAAATGCTATCGCCCTCTTCATTCGTAGAGCTGGTTGCTCTTTCTCTAATAACGATTCTCGTCGTCGCTCCTTGCGAAGAAGTTTTATTCAGAGGGTTCATACAGCGGGGCTTGGAGTCAAGCTTTGGGAGCAAGTGGGGAATACTATTATCGTCAATCCTTTTCGGGGCTTTCCACCTCAACCCTTGGCAATTTCTCCCTGCTTTCCTGGTCGGCATCATACTTGGATACGTTTTCAAGAAACGAGGCTACAGACTGTGGTGCCCAATAGCACTGCACGCCGCCTACAACGTTACACTGTTCGTCTTAAACTACGTTTTACGCGTCTGGCCTTAAGCTTTAAACCGGAAGTCATCCCGGCTATGAGGCTTTTTACACCTCAGTTCCGTCTGGTTCACCCTAGCGACTTTTAAAAGCATTGGGACGCAGTTTTGACCTTTGTTTAATGTTACGAGACATGTTTAAATGTCGCAAAACTGTCGACATGTGGCTGGTGTTTTTCGCAAGATATATTTTTATACTGCTTGGAGAGGGTTGGAGACATGGTTCAACTAGCTTTAAAAGGAGGTAAGCCGGTTAGGGATAAACCGTTTCCAAAGTGGCCCGTCTTCGACGACAGGGAGCTTGAAGCTTTAAAAAAGGTCTTGGAGAGTGGTGTGTGGGGCATAGGCGGGCAATACGTTAAGCAGCTTGAGGAGAAGTTCGCAGCATACCAGCATGCCAAGTATGGCGTTGCCGTAACCAGTGGCACAACCGCGCTCGAAATATCTCTCCGCGCATGTGGAATAGGCTGTGGGAGCGAGGTTATAACGACCCCCTACACGTTTATGGCTACGGCCACAGCAATCCTTTATGTTAACGCTATACCCGTCTTCGTCGACATCGAGCCCGATACTTTCAATATTGACCCATGCAGAATAGAGGAGGCTATTACTGAAAAAACAAGGGCGATCCTTCCTGTCCACATAGGGGGCAGGCCGGCGAACATGGATGAGATCATGAGGATAGCTGAGAAGCATGATCTCTGCGTTGTTGAGGACGCGTGTCAAGCCTGGGGTGCAGAGTGGAAGGGGAGGAGGACAGGAAGCTTCGGAGACTTCGGGTGCTTCAGCTTCCAGTCGAGCAAGAACATCACCAGCGGGGAGGGGGGAATCATTGTAACTAGCAACCAAGAGTTGTACGTTAAGGCTTGGAGCCTGCATAACTGTGGCCGCCTCCCGCAGGGAGCATGGTACGAGCATTATCTTCCCGGGGTCAACTACCGTATGACTGAGTTTCAGGCTGCACTCTTGCTAGCTCAGCTTGAGAGGCTGGACGAGCATACGAGGAGACGCATGGAGAACGCGAGCTATCTTAACAGCAAGCTTTCTAAAATAGATGGTTTAAAGCCTCTGAAGGATGACGAGAGGATAACTAGGCATGCTTGGCACCTCTACATATTCAGGTATGACCCAGAAGCCTTTGGAGGAGCATCCAAGGCTGTTTTCTCCGAGGCGATGAAGGCTGAGGGTATACCTGTAAGCGTAGGTTACTCGAGGCCGCTCTACAAGGAGCCGTACCTTGAATATTTTAAAAAATGCCCATTGTCGTGCCCGTATTACGGCAGTTCAATGGATTACTCTAAGCTAAGCCTGCCTGTGGCTGAGAAAGCCTGTTACGCTGAGGGCTTATGGCTTCCTCAGAACGTGCTACTCGGCTCCAAGGAGGATATGGATGACATAATAGCAGCATTCGAGAAGGTTAAGAGGAATGTGGAGGAGCTCGGTTCCACATCTCTATGACGTATGCTCGTCGACCGGCTGCTCTTTTTAAAAGAGTTTTCCACCAAGGCGTATTCTAGGAAAGGACTGACCCCAGCTGGAAACACTTTTCGACGGTGTTAAAAATGGTTTCACAGTCTCAACTATATTTATCTGCCGGGAAAAGTCTTATCTGGATGAAAAACGTGAAAGTTAATATATGACCCTTGACGCTTTTTTAGCAGCGATGAGTGGAAAAGGTATTCCCCAGTCGAAACTTATAGGCATGCAGGTTTACGATCCCGACTGCCTTTTCGTAGGGACGGTTAAGGAAATAGGGCTTGTTCCAGGCGAGGGAGGCATAACGCTTTATATTTCGACAAAAGCCGGCAGCACGGTTGAGATAGAGTGGGGAGACGTGAAGACTGTTGGCGACATTATCCTGCTTTCCAAAAAGATTGAAATACCCCAAGTGGCTGTGGCTGCTGCACCCTCTGTACAGCAGGCTCCGGCCGCCGCAGCCCCCGCTGCTCAACCGGCAGCACCACTCTGCCCCAAGTGCGGCAAGCCTGGAACATGGATACCTCAGTATAAGAGATACTACTGTTACAACTGTAAACAATACATCTAAACTAAATATTCTCCGCTTTTTTTGATTAAAAACTCTAGTCGAATTGCCCGCATCCATATTCTTAGAAACATTCAGCGTTATGGCTCCGGCTCGATAGGAATCGGCAGGATACTCCCAATAGGAGTGTAAACCGAAACCCTGCTTTAGCCGTGGTGTGGCGACATGAATGAGTCGACCACTTGTTTCAACACCCTGTAGCAGAAGTCCAGGTTCTCTATCGAGATCCTCTCGTTGTCCCCGTGCATCATTCTTGACCATTCGTAATAGTTTCCCTCAACCATTAAAGGCTGAAAGCCGTATGCAGGTATGCCCATTCTCCTGAAGTATCTTGAATCTGTTCCACCCGTCTTAGTAGTGGGTTCAAGCCTAGCTCCGGGAACCTGCTTCAAGAGAGAATTCTCAATCACCCTGTACAGAGGCGTGTCGACAGGTGAGACGGTTGGCTCCGACTCCTGTATGAACTCTAACTCGTATTCAAGGCCATGAAACAGGCCGGTAATCATGTTTTTCACACGCTCCTTAGAGTATCCAGGGGGGACTCTGCAGTCAACTGTTAGGTTACACTCGTATGGGACAACGTTCTCCTTAACACCCCCATGAATCATTGTGGGCGTCATCGTAACCTGAAGCATGGCTTTCGCAGACTCTCCCAAACCCCTATCGGTTTCCGCCAGCTTATTCAGGAGAATCTCAATATTGTTGACATCCACTTCCTCAACTGAAAGCCCCATCATTTTCAAAAGGGATTCAACGTATCTCCAAGACGGGTCGACCCGTTCGCAAGCCCCCTTGAATTCTGAAACCCTGTTCAGCAATGGGCGCATCCTTTCTATAGCGTTCACGCCAAGCCCGGGTACTGAGCCGTGTGCCGGAGAACCCCTTGTTTGAACACGATACCAAAAGACTCCTCTTTCAGCGGTCTGAATATCGAACAGCCAGCCCTTCTTAGTAAGCACCCCCTCTCCCCCGCCCTCGTTTATAACATAGTCGGCAATAATTTTTCCCATAGAGTTTTCAAGCATTTTTTTCACTCCTAAGCCTCCCTTCTCTTCATCGGCCGCCGCTAAGAGAACTAGGTCGCCCTTCAACCGCTTATCCGCCATTTCGCTGAAAACCATGGTTTCCACGGCAACCATGCTCTTCATGTCTAACGCTCCCCTCCCCCAGATATACCCGTCTTTAACAGCACCGGAGAAAGGAGGAATCTTCCACCTCGCTGGATCAGCAGGAACAACATCGGTGTGTGAAAGCAGGAGTAATGATGGTCCCTCACCGGAGCCCTTTACCCTGGAAAACAGGTTGGCCCTCCCCTTCTCGAACTCCACGATTTCAGATTCCACACCCCTCTCCGAAAGCCAGTCTCTTAGAAAGCCGGCAGCATTACTCTCATTCCCAGGCGGATTACTCGTATCTATCTGCAGCAGGTTTGAAAGCAGCTTCACAAGGTTATCCCTACTGCTCATGCATTAGGCGAGAAAACCGTATGGATAAAGTTTTCTATTTTAAACAGCCAAGCATGTTGAGCAGGTTTAAACAAGCCGTATGAGGCTTATGTCGAAATATTCATTTTCTCAGAAAGGCTTGCTCTGAAGCCCTAACGATAACCCAGCTTCCGATCAGGGTTAAGACAGAGAAGAAGATTTTAAGGAGCTGCATTTCTTCACGGAACACTATCACGGACATCGCGCCGGTGAAAACCGGTAGGAGAATCTGAAGGTTTGCAGGCAGGGATGCGCCCAACCTCTGAATAGCGTAATAGTTGAGAAAGTTTGCTACGCCTATCGCGAGAATCCCTGAGATGGCCAGCAGCAGGTTCACAGCCGGCCCTGCTTTTAAGACCCCGTATATTCCCCCGGTTAGCGTTGAGAAGGGGAGATACATTATTCCTGAGAACAGGAATATGTTGACCGTCGTTGAAAGCGGGTCTGAATCCCTGAGCACAATCTTCATGGAAACCGTGTAAACCGCCCAGAGTATTGAGGCCAGCAACAGGAAGAAGACGCCAACAATAAACATTCCTCCGGGCTCGGAAAAACCTGATCCTGTTAAGACAACTCCTGAAACCCCTATGAAAGACATTACAGTACCTGCTGTAAAACCCTTCTTCGAAAGAGCTGCCCTCTCCTCAGGAAATAGGAAGAAGGCAAGTATGTCGACGAAGACGACGCTAAGGCGCGTTATCAACGTTGCTACAGTTGGCGTTGTAAATACTATCCCGTAGACAATGAATATTTGGAAGGCGAAGACGGTGGCAATGGGGATTAAAAATGTCTTCAGCCTTCTCAAGGAGTCCAAATAAGCCTCCTTTTTAAATAATAATGAGAAAACCAGTAGCGCCACGCCGGCTGAGACAAACCTGAAAAAGTTCTGCGTATAGTTGTCGAAGAACATGCTTAAATACACTACGAATATGTTTCCCAGGGCCCAGAAGAATACTGCAAGCAGCTCCGCTAAGACCGCGATCTTCATTCAGTCATCCCGCGCTATCACGTACATTTAACAATTTATGTTCCATGAAGTGTTTCGTACACTCGTTATTGTATTAGGGCATTAACTATTTTAAGCCAGACTTCCGCCGTGTTACTCGGATTGTATCCTCCGCCGCCCAGCACGATCAGGGGGCACATGCTTGATTTACTGGATAGGTCTTTAAGAAAAGAAACAATTTGAAGGTGCGCCTGAGCACTTAGCTTCAGGTGTGTAATAGGGTCGCCCGCAATACTGTCAGCACCAGCTTGAAAAACCATCAATTCAAAGGAGGCTTTAGACATGAACTGCTTAGCCTTCTCCACCTTATCCTCAAAATCCCGGTCGGTCGCCCACGGTTTTAAAGGAAGGTTCAGCTTAGTCCCGGCAGCTTCCCCGCCGCCGGTTTCCCCTTCGAAACCGGTTCCCGGGTAGAGGTACCGGCCGTTCTCATGGAAGTCAACGATGAAAAGATCCGGGTCATAATAGTAGTCGTACATCACGCCGTCGCCATGGTGAGCATCCAAGTCAACGTACAGTATTTTCCTCACACCGTATTTTCTCCTAGCTTTCTCGATTAAAACACCAATATCGTTGAAAACGCAGAATCCAGCGGCCCTGCCGCGCCTCGCATGGTGTAATCCTCCCATCGGGTTCATGGAGTATGAAACGTCCCGCCTCATGACTGCGTCCAGCGCTTCAAGCGTGGAGCCGACTACTAGAGAAGCGGCTTCGAAAACACCTGGGAAGGCGGGAGTATCACCATGGTCTAGCAGGCCTTTTCCCTCTGCAGACATGTGCCTTACGAATTCTATATACTTCTCATCATGGTATAGAGCTATCTCCTCCATGGTTGCCATCCTAGGCTTAATCAGAATAATCCTGCTGTCTGCAACCAGCCCAGAAGACTCTAAGGCTTTGAAGAAGGATTCGAGCCTAGCTGAATTCATCACGTGGCTCGGGCCGAAATCATAGGATAGCAGCTCCCTCCCGTAGACTAAGCCTAGGATCCTTCGCAACCCCCTTGAAGCCATGTTTCTAGAGCAACGCTTCAGAATATTAATTTTTAGACTGGAAGACTATCTTCCCTTCCAGAGGCCGGATGGTGCAAGGTTCACGGAAACCGTTTTTATAACCGTCAACTCATCAATACTGTATCCAAGCCCCTCCCTCCCTATTCCTGAATCCTTCACACCGCCGAACGGGAAGTTTCCAACACCGTGCGCTGGAGCATCGTTAACGCTCACACTGCCGACTTGCAGAGTCTTGGCAACCCTCCACATGCTGTACAGCGAGTTCGTGAAAACCGCGGAGTCTAAACCGAGGTTGGACCTGTTCGCAACCTCCACAGCTTCATGCTCGTCCCTAACCCTTATCACGGGCAGGACTGGGCCGAACGTCTCCTCCCAGGCAATCCTAGCTTCAAGCGGCACATGGTCGAGAAGAGTAGGCTCATAGATCAAACCGTGGTTTTTCCCTCCCACTAGTAGGACAGCGTTCCTGCTGACAGCGTCTTCGACGAGGCTTGCAACATGGTTTAAAGCCCTCTCGTTTATTAAGGGTCCGACTTGAACACCCTCCTCCCAAGGATAGCCGAACTTGACTCTTCTGAACCTGTCCTCAAGCTTACTGACGAGTTCGTCGGCAACCTCCCTAACCACCAGCACCCGGCTTATGGCGTCGCACCGTTGGCCAGAGTTCTTCACGACGCCTAACGTGATCTTCTCCGCAGCAAGTTCAAGGTCAGCATCCTTAAGAACTATTGCCGCAGCCTTCCCCCCGAGCTCTAGATGAAGCTTTTTCAAGCCTGCTTTAACAGGTATCTTGGAGCCGACTTCTGTGCTTCCAGTGAAGCTTACGGCCCTCACCCTCGGGTCTGAAATAAAAGCGTCTCCAACCTCGCCTCCCGGCCCAGTTACGACGTTTAAAACACCGTCTGGAAGCCCAGCGGCCTGCAGTATCCTGGCTAGGACGAGCCCCATTATTGGAGTGTCGCTGGCGGGCTTATGGACCACGCTGTTCCCAGAGGCAAGCGCGGGAGCAATCTTCGCTATCGGTGAGAAAAGAGGGTAGTTGAAAGGCGTGATGGCGGCAACCACTCCAACAGGCTCCCTTAGAACTATTGCGAACTTGTTCTTAGTATCGTTAACCCAGTCCCCCGGAATGTATTCCCCATAGATCTTTCTCGCCTCCTCCAGCGTGAGCCTCAACCTCTCCCTGGCGGCCTTAACCTCTCCCTCCGCGTATGCTAAAGGTTTACCCGCCTCAGACACTAGAATACTGATCAACCAGTCCTCATATTTGGCGATTAAGCTGGACGCCTCCTCCAATATCTCTATCCTGTCTATTGCCGCGAGGTTCCTTATTTTACTCCTTGAAGAATCCGCCTCCGAAATAGCTTGGAGAGCATCATTCCTGCTCCCCAGCGGGGCCTCTGCCAGAACCCTCCTGGTTGAAGGCGATTTTACACTGAAGTATCTTCCGTTTCCAGGCCTAACCCATCTCCCCCCTATGAAAAGCCTGAACCTCTTCAAACCATCCTCCTCGTCATAAAAATCTTTGAACTCGTCTGGAAGAGTTATTTCATCAAGCTTGTTCGAAGCCATGGTGAGCCGGCTCCATGACACGTTTATAAGTTTTCCCCGTATTCTCTCGCAGCATAACGGAAAAGAATATTTACCGGGCGACGGTGTTTAAGACGAGTTGAACAACCCTACGGTAGTGTTTCCCAAGCCTAAAACCGTTATCGTTGAAGACAAGGAGGTCCCACGGATCAAGGGGGACGAGGTTCTCATAAGAACAGAGCGGAGCCTGGTCAGCATAGGAACAGAGCTCACTATTTTAAGCGGCGAGTTTCCTCCCCAGTCGTACTGGGCAAACTACGGAAAATACCCGTTTACCCCAGGTTACGACAACATAGGCATGGTTGTCGACGCTGGCCCTGATGCTGACCGGAGCCTAATAGGTAAAACCGTTGCCTCATACTCGCCCCACGCCATGTATGTTTCAGCCTCCCAGAAGGACGTCATGCTCGTCCCCCAGGGTGTTTCCATGGACGAGGCTTCATTCTTCACGATAGCTGAAATCGTCATGAACGGCGTCAGGAGAAGCCAGCTTTCATTCGGAGAATCAGTCGTAATCTACGGTGCCGGGATACTCGGCCAGTTGACCGCGAGGATTTGCAAGATGGCGGGCGCTATGCCGGTTATAGTCGTAGACGTCTCAGATAACAGGCTTGAATACCTTCCTGAGAACATCTTCAAGATAAACCCGTTGAAGCAGGATGTTGCCAAAGGGGTTGAAAAACTTACCAAGGGGAGGATGGCAGATATCGTCTTCGAAGTCACTGGAAACCAAAACCTGATTGTTGAAGAGTTTAAATGCTTGAGAAGGCTCGGAAGATTCGTCGTGTTAAGCAGCCCGAGAGGCCCAACATATATTGACCTCCACGACTATTGTAACGCTCCCAGCTTCACCATAATAGGTGCACACAACATGTCGCATCCGCCGGTTGAAACCCTGAACAACCCTTGGAGCAGGAGGAGACACGTCGAACTCTTCTTCGACATGCTTCAAAACAAGGAGCTGGATGTTTCAAAACTAATAACTCATAAAGTGCCCTACAAGGATGCGCCAGAAATCTACGCGCAACTTTTGAAAGACAGGACGAAGGCTTTAGGAGTCATACTAGTCTGGGAAAGCCACTAATTACGTTTATGCTGCCCGCCAATGTTTGAAAGGATAGACGAGGAAACAATCCTCTTGACAGATCCCGTATCTCAGTCTGCAAAAAGCAGACTGTAAGAAAGCAGGTAAAGAATTATGAAGAAGACACCCATTTTAGGAGTCATCTCTCTCTTTAGCCCGAGAACTAGAAACACTATAAACGATACTAAGAAAGCCCATAGGCCTGTGATGAAAGCCAGGCTTCCATTGAAACTGATCGGAGCTATAAGAGGGCCTGCAGCTATACTTAACGTGGAATCAACAATATTGCTTCCAATTATGTCACCCAGTGCTATCGCATATTCTTTTCTCCTCGCGGCAGTTATGTCGACAACTAATTCCGGAAGCGAAGTGCCTATAGCGATAACGAAGAAGCTTACCAAGTATTCGAGAATGTGCAATTCGCTGGAAAGCAGTATTGCAGCGTTTACAACCATGTAGGACCCTATTGCTATGCCCGCCAGATAAATGAAAAACATTAGTAAATGCTTTAAAGCTTTTTTAGTAGCAACATCCTGTTCCCTATAGTTCTTCAATAAATAATGTCTTGAAGCAATAATCAGAAGAACGTAGCCAGCAAGCATAAGCAACGCATCCACTCTGGAAATGAAGCCTGATTTTGAAATGAAGATTGCCAATAACAATCCCATAAGCTCACTCCTCCCTAGTTCCAGAACCTCCTCTCTGTCAACTTTGAAGCCACCCGCTACGATTCCTACGAGACCTAGGATCAGTGAAATTTGTCCTAGGCAGGAGCCCAGGGAGTCTCCAACATTAATGTCGCCATGACCCATGGCTGACGAGAATATTGAATTAACCAACTCTGGAAGATCTGTCCCTATAGAAACTATCACGACGCCAACCACGATCCTCGGGATCCCGGTAGCCACGGCGAAACTCGCCGCATGGCTTACGCCATGTTCACTGCAATAGGCAAGAATAAATATTCCCGATATTAACGTAAGCAGCTCGAGGAGCATGCGTCTACCTTTATCGGGAACTTTATATGCTTTTTCCCTTAAACCCCGCTCATATAAGATAGCATGCGAAACGCCTTTACATACATCAACTTATTGTTTAATTTAACAGATTTGAAGAACTCGATTTAAAACCTATATACTGTTAGATCATCAACCAACTAAATAGGTAAACGAGAAGGTTAGAGGAAAACTTTTAAACCCGGTCTCAGAAATGACTAAATATGATTGGAAACGAACTTTTGATAAACATTGCGAACATGGTTGTTTCTCTGCTAGTGCTATTAATAAGTAGCCATGTGGCTATTAGGAACATCGTGAAAGTGTCTGAGATAACCGGCTTGGGGAAGTCGAGAATAGGCTTCACCCTTGTAGCGACATCAACCTCTCTACCGGAGCTTGCTGTAGCCTTTTTCGCATCGCTAACAGGAGAAGCAGCAGTATCTATAGGAAACGTATTAGGGTCAAATATTGCTAATGTTTGCCTGATCATCGGATTAGGTTTAGTCTTATATTCTTTCAGGACAAGATCGAAGAAACTTCCCTCAGTCAGGTTTAAACCTGAAGAGCTTGACTTGCTATACTTTGGAATATTCACAGCATCCGTTATTCCTATTCTTCTAATAAGCTTCCTACCTGCTAGCAGAATCGTCGGGCTAATACTGATAATTATATACGTCTATCGCACTTTTCAAATAATTTCAAAGAGAGAGCTTCCCTTAGCGGAAAATACTGAGACCACCATGGTAAAGAATCATAAGAGAAGCAAGTTAATACTTCATATGGTTTTAGCATTATCGGGCATAATCGGTGTTGTCGTTAGTGCAGATCTTCTAGTTAATTCAACGGCCGGAATCGCCCTCATAGTTGGAGTATCCGCCTCCCTAATATCTGCTACCATTATTGCTGTAGGAACAAGTTTCCCGGAGTTGTCGCTGGATGTTCAAGCCATGCTGAAAGGACATGTGGATCTCGCTTTCGGTGATGTTATAGGAAGTTGCTTCACGAATATCACGCTTATCCTCGGAGTAACACTTTTGTTTTCCCCAGTAAGATTTAACATCAAGGTTTTCTCCGACTTGGTGGCTTTTTCAACGCTTGCAAATATAGTCTTATGGTATTTGATGCACAGAGGAAATCTTAGCTCAAGAGAAGGCGTCTACCTTTTAACACTTTACGTGGTGTTCCTAT
>JAFNIQ010000015.1:0-12663 GCA_017601395.1 Candidatus Brockarchaeota archaeon | reverse complement strand
TAGGGACAGATCTTCCAGAGTAGATTTCTAAGTCATTTATTTTAAAGCCGTACGAGCGATTCCCTAACCATTAACACGCCTCTCTTCCCTGTAATTCTTCTCATAAGGCTTTGAATATCTTTAAAACTTCCTTTTAAGAATATCGTTAGCATGCATCTATGCTCGTCTAAATGAATATGAATGTTTGAAATAATGAGGTTAATAAACCTATGTTGAATATCTGTCAGCTCTTTCTCTTCTAAACCATGTTCATCGTGTTCATAGACTATCATCAGTGAACCTGCAACTATTTCATCCTCTTTATGTGGTATGCTAAGGAAATTTCTTATTGCCTGGTGTATGATCTTAGACCTATCGGATCTAGTGGATTCTACAAACTTATCCAGTTCCCTTACTAAATCCTTTGGAAGCGTTATAGATGTTCTTACTATCCTGCTAACCATAAAGAAAATTGGAAGGGTGATCCATATAAACATTGTTTATACTGCTGTTTTTAGCTATCATTGAAATCAAGCGATAGTGGTTTTGGTATTACTTTCTTTTAAAAAAGTAATACTTATAAAGCCTGAAATATTCGCGAAGGAGCGGTGAGAAGAATGTGGCTAATAATATCGTGGTGGGCTGCGATATTGACAACAGCAGCATACATCTACTCTAAGGATCCTAAGACTTACCGCTTAGACTGGCTTTGTCTAATGCTCTGGGGTTTAGCAGTAATGGTGCTCGTCGACCACGTCATCGGCTTCATTACTGAGGGGGGAGAATTTATAGAAATATCTACAGAGGGGTACATCGCGAACGGGGCATTGCTCGGAATTACGATGCTAATGCCGATATTCCTAATCTGGGAAATAGGCGCGCTCATTTCTAGGAGGAAAACGCTGGCTTCAGAAAGCTTAGAAAAGGGGTGAAAGCCATGGCGTGCTTCCTGGTTCCGATGATGGTAGCTGTTTTTACAAGCGTTTTCAGAAAGAAAATCCCTAACGTCTTAATGATCAATGTTCTAAACCTTCTACTTTGGGGTGGAGTAGTAGGCCTGGCAGTTGAACATATCGCTCACGGAGAGGTGGTGCCCCATCCCCCATTCCTAACTACAGGGCTCAAACACGTCATCCCCGAAATGGTAACCATCGGTATTCCGATGACGATGTCCGTATCAGGAGTCTGGGGACTCATTGTTTTAACGGCGAATGGCCCTCTAGGTAGATTCCTTAAACCAAGCAGGCTCGGTACAGTGAGCGTTTCTCAAGCTCGAAAATAATTCTTTCAATATTCTTTTTTAAATTCATGTCCTCTCCAGAAGTAGTGAGAAGTCTGGCGGGTTGATCCTCTTCTCAACCCTTTCAGCCAATGCATGAACTACTATTGGTAAGGCTATTGTAGCATCGCAATAACAGATGACATTCCTCCCCCTGGGAGATTCTTTGCCCCAACTTATCGCTTCCTCAAAAGTGGCGCCCGATAATCCCCCCCATTGTGGACTATCAGTAGTTATTTGAATGGCGTATTCATGTGGCTGGTCTTTGCCCTTGACGAACTCTAATGCGACCGCTACCAACTGTATGAAATCCTTCGGTACCCCTCCGCCAACGTAGATTACTCCCGTCTTCTTGCTTTCGGCACCTATTTTAACGATTTCCTCAAAATCTTTCATCTGATCCACGATTATCTTCTTATTCTTCTTGTAACGAAGTATCACGTTAGCTATTCCGTAGCCACTGTCAACGAGCCCCGGGCTGAAAACAGGCACCCTATTCCTATAGGCTGCTGCAACGATACTGTTAATGCCTTTTTCGTTAAGAAATCTTCCAAACAGGTAAAGATATTCTCTCGAAGAATAAGCATAGCTTGGATTAAGGGTTTCAGTAAACTCACCAATAAGGCTTTCCATTTTCCTGTACTCCATCTCGTCGGCGTAAACATCGTAAAACCTGTCTATCCTAAGTCTGTAAAGCTCCTCGTCGCTAACAAGATGGCTTCCCTGCCAATAGCTGAAGCCCATCGCCTCCAGAATGTCCTCGGAAATATTTGCCCCCGTGGATACGAGCACGTCTATAAATCTTTTCTCAATAAGCCATCTTACTATCTTCCACTGCCCCGTTGTACTCATAGAGCCTGCAAAGCCCATGAAGATCGTAACGTTCTCGTCTCTTAGCATTTCCTCCCATGCTTGAAAAACTTCGCCGAGCCTCCTACCCTGGAAGCCTGTTTTCGCCATTTCGGAGAGAAGATTCGAAATACTTTTCTTCTTAACCTCTATAGACTCAAGCTTCCTCTTTAAATAGTGATCCTTCATTGCCAAAAGTATCGAATCACTCCTGTTTAAAAATTTAATGCGTCCATGTATGTCGACGAGTATCCGTCTAGTTGAGATATCGACGAGATCATGAGAAAGGTTCCGAAGGGGAAAGTCATAACAATAAACAGAATTCGCTAAATACTTGCTAAGAGGCATGATGCTACAATTGACTGTCCAGTAACCACAGGAATTTTCGCTTGAGTTGCGGTGCATGCTGCGAGAAAAGGCAAGGGAAGGAGAAAAAGGATATTACTCTCTACTGGCGCACGTCGAAGTCAGGAGGAGAATCGCAGCCTCTTTACTTCTCGTTAAATACAGTTTCAGATATTATTTGAAGTTCTAGGAGAAGTTTAACAACGATATTCAAAACGTACTTAGCGTCGGATAAAGCTTTTTCAGCATCATTCCTATCGAAGATTTCGCTGGGCGCTTTGCCCAGAGACTCAATGCCGTATAGGCTTGGCGCCCTCTTGTCAGCAAGATCCCTGGAAATCTCACCCAGCTTCTCAGCTTCTCTCCTAAACCATTCGGGAAACCTCTCTTTGACGGCTCTCAGAATCCTGCTCATATCGTGCTCCTTAGGGTATTCGACGCCCACGGCCCTTAGAGCTGCCTTCAGGGAAAGCTCAACACACTCCTGACTATACCTGACCACATCAGGATAGGATTCGTCGGAGTAAGCGAGTTCAGCACTTTTAATTCTAACCCTTGCTCTCCTGAAATAGTCTTCAGCCAGCTTTGCCAGCTTCATAATTCTACACTCTTAACCATCTCAGCTTCAGGACTTAGAATCCAGTACCAGCTCCCATCAGGTTCCTCAAACCTTCTCGCACCGATTTTTTCAAGCTTCTCCCTGACTTCTGCTATTTTTCTAGACATCAACTCGTTTTTATCATAGATGATTATGCAGTCCCTAGTCAGGTCGAGGTAAAACGGGTGCGTTACACCAGCCTCCTTAATATCCATCAGCAGTATGTCGAAGTCTGTGTAAACGCCTTTTTCCCTCCAGGTGCGAATTATGAGCTCGTCCATCAATCTCGAGGACACAGCCTCGCGGATGATGCTCGTCCTCTCACTGTATTTCCTGGGCAAGTCTCTCGCAACGATCAGTAAATCTATGTCACTCTCAGGCCTGACCCTACCGGAGGCCAAGGAACCGAATAGCACTATGGATTCTAATCTTGACCCTAATACCTCGAAAAACCTAGCAACAGCGAATTCGAGAATGGGCAATCTGTCCTTGTTTTTCACCCTCTCTCTCCAACTAAACCCTGATGACTCCATAAGAGCTATTACTGGGTGCACAACCCGATATACACCCCTATCAACTCTCTCTACCCAACCGTATGAATGCATCTTGTGCAAGAATAACGCTGCTTTTTCTGAACACAGAGCCTTCTTAGCCTCGTCCGTATTGAAGGGAATAAGACTGAAACATGAGAGGAGGGTGAAGTACTTGACCGTCAGCCAGTTCGGCAGGGCTTTCCCCATGGATTGAACAATTAAGCCCCAAATATAAATTTTACTTAATAGGTAATAATTACTTAATAAGTAAAGAGTCAAGAATCTTTCAACCTGTCCCGAACGCTACTAATCCCTTCTTTTGCTGAGGCTTTAGACGAGTTGGAATAATACCTAAACATCGTGGCTTTTGCACAAGTTGGTCACGACTACTGGGGAGGAGAAATTTCACCAGGGCGGCTTACTAGCTTCCTATATTAGCTTATCCTGTGAATAATCTCTTCCTGTAAACCGTTTTTAGTAAAAAAGGCCTACAATCATCATAAGCATTCGAGAAATGAGACACGTGTTTTCTGCAGATATATTCTTATTGAAAAAACCTAATAAGTTTTCAAGTCTTATAGAGGAGAGAATATCTTGAAGATTAATTCAGTTCTCTGTTCTCTACCTCTAAAAACTTAATTAAAGTCAGTGCATCGCTTCCATCAGGATAATAGTTTTTCGTTAACTTGACGATTTCATACCCTAACGACCCGTAAAATTTTATTGCAACAGTGTTTCTAACGCTTACTTCTAAACGAGTAAATTTGATTCCGTCATTTTTAAATCTAGACTCTAATTCGACCATAAGCTTTCTTCCAATTTCTTTCCTTCTAAAATTGGGTATTACTGCTATTGATACTATTTCTCCAAACTTTCCCCTGAAAATTCTGCCGCAAATATAACCTACAACTACGCTTCCACTTCTCGAAACTAGAAAGTATCTTCCATAATCTTTTAAAAGCGTCTTGAAAATCTCTATTGAATAAGGATATTCCGGAAATGAAGACTTCTCAATGTTCATAATTGCTTCTAAATCCTGTTCCGTAGCCTCTTCAATAACAATATGGCTTTCTTCAGACAATATTTGAAGCTCTGTAGAAACTCGCTTATAAAGTTTAAGATTATCTGACACAATATTGTTTTTATAATCAGCACGAGAAACTGTTCAAAATAGCCTCTCGTTAAATGTGACCTATTCCGTTCCGAATGCCATTAATCCTTTTCTTGGTTCTCTCAATAGAGTTTGCTCATCTACGCCGAATACTTCAAGTATTCTCAATGCTGCTGGAACTATCTGGTTCTTCACATAGTATTCGTAATCTATATCCTTGCTTTCAACGAGTTGATATGGCTTAGCTCTCTCGCCTATTCTGGAAGTCCCTCTGGTAATAACGTATCCCACCTTATCTCCCACATCTATCCTCCAACCCTTTTTAGAGAGTTCAAGTGCTGCTAAGACATGGGGAGCCCTAACCTCATAGGCTTCCGGAGGTTTAGTCATCCTCTTCCATATGACCATTTTCTCCATATCGACTTTTCCTTCCCTAATTTCTGCCATTATTCTCCTCACGTAAGATACTGCTTTGTTAACATCCATTGTTTCAAGCATTATTCTCAGGACTTCAAGCTGAGTATCCTTAGCTATCTCCGCCCAATCCCCCCTTACAACCTCGAGGCCCACGACCTCTAGTCTACCATTTTCTAATAAACCTCCATATCTCTTCTTAGCCTCTGTAAAGAGAATCCTTCTATATTTTTTCTCAACCCTGGTCTCCAGCTCCAACTCGTGCTCTATCCACCTCGACAATTCGTTAAGCTTCTCACCGTCTATCACGAAGATGCTGTCGGTGTCCCCATAAATTATCTTCATCCCCAGCTGCTCAGCCTTCTTTATCGCCATCCTTATTGTATATCTCCCCCATTCAGCAGCAGATTCGGCAACCTCCCTTAGATACCAGCGTGCGCCAACCCAGCCGGCATAACCGTATAGAGTGTTTGCAAGTATTTTCAATGCTTTTTGCCTGGCATCAAGGATCCTATATTTCACGCTATCCTCCTCAACTAACTTAAGTTCTTCTCTTACTGCCTTCCTCGAGGCAAGAAGGTTCTGAAGCATTCTCGTGTAAACTCCCCTGTAATCCTTCCTAAACCTGTGTTTGGACTCAGGCGAGACGAAACAGTCTTCACATTCCTTGCCTTCCTGGACGTAGGTGTCCGGCGAAATATTGTATTTCAGCATGATGTTGGGATACATAGATGAGAAATCTAATACACTTACGTTTTCATAAACTCCTTTCTGAGGTTGGAGAACGAGGCCGCCTGCATAGGGAATGTATGGCTTCTCAACTCTCGGGGGAATCAACTCTCCCATGGAATAGGCCTCCCTAATCAGATATGCCTCCGCTCTGTGGCCGGAAGATGCTGTAAAAACATGGTCTATCGGTAGACCAGTGATCTGGGAAAGCTGGATTGCAAAATCGCTTAGAATCGTCCAAATCCGGTATATAAGTTTAGAGCATTCCTCTGATTGTTTGAAAAGTTTCTCAGCTATTAAGGGGTTTGACAAATACTCGGAGTATTTATGCTCAGGAATCATTTGGCCAACGCTAAACCCGAGGGATTCAGCGTACTCGTCCAACGTATATTCAGTCAACTGGGGGTTTTCTCGAGCATTATGGAAAAGATCGATGTTAATCCTGCCAGTTACTGAAACATGCCCGAAAACACTCGTATGCGGCTTAGCGTAGTTCCGTCCAACCTCCAGCTGAACGTCAACCCTCTTGCATCTCTCCGCCAGATAACTCCAGTCCTCAGTTATTCCATACCCCACTATAACGTCTGGATCAAACTTTTTCACTTGATCCAGAAAGCCTTCTATCAAAAACCTGTCTGTTTTACCGTCAAACCTATACTGTTTCAGCTCCTTCCCATCGTAAGTGGATATTGCGACAATAGGATCGTACTCCGGCTTAGGAGAGCCTTTTCCACCCACTTTGAGAAGATGCACAGCCATTACTCGGAGCTCCGGGGGTTTCTCCTCCTCTAATGGTCTGACCGCGTTAACCTTGAAGGCTTCTACGTTAGGAATGGAAGGTAGAAAAGGGTTTTTCTCAACCTCTGCCTCAAACCAAGAGGATGGAGTAAGGTTTTTCTCAAGCAGGTACCTTGTCGAAAGCCTGAGGTCACTTTCGTAAGCCTTCTCGAACAGCTTAAGCTTTTCAAGCCTCCCGGCTGCTTTCTCAACGTTGTCAGACCTGTCGACGCATACTTTAACAACCCTAACGGGTTTTCCGAGAACCAGCTTGTCGCACACCTCCATCCTTGTGACGCCATGCCGCTTACCCTCGGGAAAAGCCGCTCTAACCGCTTCATCAGGGTCAACACCGTTTAAAGGCTTTAGAAAGAAAAAGCTTTCAACACTATCATCTACCAGCAGCACTCTTTTTCCAGCATTAGAGATACCCCATAGGAAAACAGCATCTTTACCTGAGAGGAACTCCTGGTTCAAATCTAGAAGCCAAAGCTTCACTTTCAACCCGAATAATTAAGCAGTCGAGAGATTTTAACTTTGTCGCGAGGGGCGGTTTCTGCCCATGCTTCAATACTCGAACATATGGGGTGGGAAAAACGGGGTTAAGGATTACTATGGGTGCGGATTACCGGAGTTGGGAGTTATGCGTTAGGAGCTCTATTATGATTCCCAAGGGGCTTTCAGGATCCGTGTAGGCATAGGCTCCTCCCGTGAAAAACCCCTCCTGTTCTATTTCAACACCGATCTCTCTAAGGCTATTCTCGGCATGCTCCATGTTCTCAACGTTGAACGCTATGTGGTGCACACCCTCCCCATGCTTCTCTAAAAAGTCTCTCCAGGTGCTGGGTCCACCCACGGGCTCTATCAACTCGATAGTTATGTTCTCAAGCTGTAGGAACGCTAGTTTAGCCCTTCCCTCCGCAGCCCTACCCTTATACTTCATGCCTGTTTCCTCTAAGGGCCCGGTCTCCACTATCCCAGAAGCCTTTACGCCTAGGAGTTTCCCCCATGTTTCAACGCTTTTCTCAATGTTTCTCACCACAATCCCTATCTGCGTCACCCTTCTGAACCCTTGAACCGTCCTACTCACGGTCTTTCAAAACATATTGTCTCCAAATATCTTTATAAAACCTTCTGTGGACCTGCCTTGCCAAAGGCTTTTCTAAGGAGTAGTAGTGCAACAAGCTGTAGGCTTACAGAGTAAAAAGCTACAGCAGTTATTGCAAAACCAGTATCCGTGAAAAACCCGTAGGCTAATCCTCCCAGAAGCATCCCCAATCCGTAAGCCGTGTTAAAAACTCCGTATGCAGAACCCCTGATGTTAACCTCCACCAAGTCTGACACGGCTGCACGGTAAATCGACTCCTGCATGCCCAGAACCATTCCAAAACATATTGAAGCAATTGTTAGGGAGAGTAGGCTCGGCTGAAGCGAAGCTATGAGCGATGGAGCTATTGATAGGAGGAATGGTAGTGACAGTATTTTTAAACCATGTTTATCGTAGAAGTAACCGGATACTACCGCGATGGGTGCGTCGACCGCTTGAATCGCAAGATAGAGTATCGGGACAATCCACTGCTGGCTCGTGGCGCTGAGCAATGTGGATGCTTTATAAAGTATGAGGCTGGCGGGAATCAGTCCAAACGTGTTGAAGAAAACAGCGGCGACATACTTTTTAAACCTAGTGTCCAGTTTCCCCTTTATTCTACCTCCCGGTGTTTTCTCGATGCTTATAGTTCTCCCAATCCTGATGAAAGTGTAGAATAAAGCAAGCATAAGCACGACGTATGGAACGAACATGAGGCTAAAGGATAGTTGATAGTTGTTGTAAGTATAAAGCATTGCAAGCGACATTAGCATCGGGCCTATGATGGCTCCGATCTGGTCGAAAAACTCGTGGAGTCCGAAGACCTTGCCGGTTTCAGACCCCCTGCCGATTATTGAGAGCAACGTGTCTCGCGCCGGCGTCCTAATAGCTTTCCCAATTCTTTCAAGAATAATGAGGGTGATCGCAACGGTCCACATATTGCTTAAAGATAGAAGAGGAACTACTACGATAAGGCCGTAACCTATGAATGTAAACAGCCAGTATGACTTGGTTAAGTCAGCAAGGTGGCCGCTTAGGATCCTCACCGCATAGCCCAGGAACTCTCCAAAGCCGCTTACTAGTCCAACCAACACTGCGGAAGCGCCGAGAAACTTAAGGTAATCTGGCACTATTCCCCTCGAACCCTCGTATATTATGTCTCCCATCAGGCTCACTATGCCGAAGAGAAGAATTGCCTCATACACGCTTCTTCTTAAACCGGTCCTGTTTTCCTCAGGCAATTATGTGCAGCATAAAGATGCCCGATTAAAAACTTTTAAGTTAAAAATAGCAGGTGAATACACGACGGTTTATGCATACTCCCCTGCTCTTAATACCGTCTTGATTTATTATCTACGAATAGTTTGTAGATGAAGCGCCACTTGAGAATATCAGGCTTTGGGAGGAACATACGTGCTTGTAAAGTGCGGGCAATAGCCGGAACAAAGTAGGAAGAATTAAGGCTGCTTGTAGATGCAGGAGCCACTTACTCCTGGGTTTCAAGAAAAACATTGGAAGAGTTAGGTGTTAAACCGGTCAGAAGGATGAGGTTCAAAACCATAAGAGGCGATGTAGTAGAAAGAGAGGTCGGGCACATTATAGAATATGAGAGAGAAGGCACCTACCTTTAGTGGTCTTTGCAGAAGATGGAAACGTCTTAGGTTTACATGGATTAGAAAGCTTGAGGCTCGAAGTCGACCCAGTAACGCAGCAGGTTAGAAAAAGCGAAATCTTGCTCGCATTGTAATTCAGAACCAACTCCACTTTAGGATGAGTAAACTTTCCTATTGTTCTTCCTTCAGTGCACCTGCTTCCCTCTTCTCGACCATAGGATCACCTGAGGAATAATGAACATCTGTCAACATTGCTGCAATCCTTCGGCTGGAAGTTTGAGCTTTTTGTCAATCTTAAGCACCATAAGGAGCATTATAATGCCTACTGGCATTGTTGCAGCAATAGCCACGTAGGTAATGCGAGGAGAGATTTTCCAGAGGAGAATCCCAAGTAGAGGACTTGGTATCCCTGAAACCTGCCTCACGGCACTTATGAGTCCCATTACCAAGCTCCTGTGCTCTTGCTCCGTCTTCTCTACCAAGTATTGATTCAATCCTATTCTCAACTGCTCGATGAAAGCGAGAAAGACTAGCGATGCTACAGCCATGGGTGGCGGAGTTAGTGCAAAGGTAAGGAGGAGTGGAAAAGATAGAACATCCCTAATGATGAGTGAGAGTAGGCCCCCCACGTGTCTGTCAACTAGAAAACCGGCCATGAGAGCACCGATGATTGTTGCAACACCGCAGATGGTATACAGCGTGGATATCTCCATGATGCTGAGAAAGAGCACATCCTTAAGAAATGCTGGAGTGAAGGGAGCCGCTATAGAGCTTGTAAATGCTTCAAAGGCGAGATAGAGTAAGAGAAGAAGTAAGGGAGCTTGTCTGACGATGAACCTGATGCCCCCGGCAATTGTCTCCGACAGGGCTAAGGAGAGTCGCCGAGTTCGCTTCTGCTTTAGCGTTTCCTGAACATATACAGATAGGGCTAGAGAAGCGGAAAAGAGCAGGCCTGAAGCGATAAATGCTGTAGACGCGTTTGCAGCGGATACAATGTAACCGAACATTACATAGCTCAGTGTGGATACGATATTCTCAGTGAAAAACAAGAGTGAGAAAGCTCTGCCAACGTACTCTAACGGGATGGATTCACTGAGCAGCGCCGCCCTAGCTGGGGCAGTGATGGTGAACGATGCTTGGAGGAGCAGCGCTAGAACCACTATGGCCATGGGAGAGCGTAGGATAGCGAACATCAGCAAGCTAAAAACGCTGAGCGGTAGGCAAGCCAAGAGCGTCTTCCTCCTTCCGAAAGCGTCGCTGAATATCCCTCCTACAATAGGGCTGAGCCATAAGAGCGTGTTGCCCAGTGCTGAATAGATGCCTAGCAACTCAGCACCACCTATATCATATACTAAAATTTTTAAATAGTAACCGACAAGATAGGCTGCCGCAAGGGTTTCAACAAAAGTTGCTGCCATCGCGATCCTGACGTTGTGATACTTAAGCGGAGTGAGATAAGTCGATCCTCTCAACCTAGAAATGGACATGATGCGACACCTCTGTCTTTCACTAGTATGGATAAAATTCTCTGCGGCACCTTTCCTAGGCTCATAACTTCATTCATGACGTGTGGATTGTAATTGCGAGCATATTTTGATAAGCTTAATATAGCCGCCGTTTCCTTGCCTAAATTCAATTGATTACGTACGAGTTTTCGTGGCGCGTTTACAAAGCAGAATTTACATCTCATACCACAATTCCACGTTAGGTGAAGGTATGCTTGTATCGGAGCTGATAAGTAGCTGAGATCACTTACGAGGCACGTGGCCCTTCTTAGCATACTTAAAGCTCTATTTAAGTCCCCATTCTTCTTACTTTCCTCTACAACTCCTATTACATATAACGGGTTCAGAAACTCGATAATCGAGTTTACTGTATCTCCTCCTTCATTTATCTCGTTACCTAATGCTTCAGCAACCTCTTCTATTGACAAAGAATATTGAGTAAGAAAAAGTATATCAGCAGCTTTTTTGTTAAGCGCGAATAGGTTATGTGTAACCCTATTATATAGCAATCCTCCAAAGTATTCAAGTCTTAGAATATGGTCAGAACTAAGCTTAATTCTTGACTTTTTAGAAAGCGATTTCTTCTTTCCTTGCTGTAATCCAGTACCGCTATCTTCCAATCTTGTTTTTAAAGCTGTGGCGCATTGTCATAAATATTTTGCTCGAGGGAAAAAGTCATACATACTTCTAGATAAAAAAAACTTTTGAAGGAAAATTTTAAAAGATGTTGCGCTTTCCAGAATGGTAAGATGAAAACAGAATATGGAAAGATGGAAATAAAAGAGAGGGGACTGATGCCGCTAGAAAAGCCAAAAATAATACCCCTAAAAGATAAAGAATCTCAATGGAGCAATTGGGGCAAATGGTCAAAAGATAGCCCGACATGATGCTATGTAGCAGAGGAAGAGCTTCTCCCCTCTTTTATTTTTTTCTGAAACCACTTTAAGGTGAAGTAGAGTACGTATTACATAGATTGTGGAATCCCAGCCTTTCTGCTTAGGAGACATAGAGATTGACAAAGAAAGCGGAATATTACGTGTGCTAAACATATCAAGCGTGAAAAACACCTTAAATTCCGAGAGTGCTAAGCACTTCTAAGAGAACGAGTAAATTTTTATTCCCGTATTTCATACAGATATTCTGATTAATTTAAGAATAACTTCTCTACCTTCTCTAAATTATCTTCGTTTTTAAACAAGTTTAAGGCTTTTGGGACATGGATTGCCAAAGCTACAATCCTTTCCGCTTGATAAATATGGAGATTAATTGAAAAAGCGGGGCAGTATGCGAGTCTGATTTTTAATCGAAATAGAGACAGAGAATATATGTCTATTGGTGCGTGCTAAAACATGAGGCAACAAAAAAACAACCAACATCTGTTATGGCCGAAAATTATATTTAACTCCGCGTATCTCATACAGGTAACCTTGTTCATTTATAGAGTATAATTCGACGCTATATCCTTTACTCGTGAGTTTTTTACCTAATGGTAGGCAGATTCTAGCCCGGAAACCTTTATCGTTATTTCCTTCGGGATGGTTGCAAATTGGTCAGAAGGAGGATATTCTAGGTTTAAAAAAGTATTTAAAATAATGGGAAGTATGAAGAAAACGATTAGGCTACAGAGCACAAGTTTATTGTTTTTCATCACGTCTTATCAAAGAAAGGGGGTTATTTAAATTCTTATCTTTGAAAAAGCATTTACTTATCCTAGGCGTTTTAATGTATAGCACTTGGCACGACGGTACGGAACTTGCCTAAAAGTACGCGTAAGAGATTTAGTGTTTTACTTTAAAGTGAAATAGACCCTTCTATTATTCCTTCCCTTATTCTCTATTTTCAAG
>JAFNIQ010000002.1 GCA_017601395.1 Candidatus Brockarchaeota archaeon | reverse complement strand
CCTCCTCCAGTCGACCAACTTAGCAACAGCCTCTTCGTCAGGCAGGCCTCGCAACATGTCTTCCCTTGACATCCTCCTTCCCCCGCATACCGCTTGAAGAATGTTGTAAACATCAGACTCCTCCTGGATCTCTAGTGTTAGGGCCGTCCCTGGAGCGTGGGGAACCCCGGAGAAAACGTAGAAACCCTCCCCGATATTCAACCTGTAGGCGGGGGAAAGATCTAAAACCCTATCGTCGTTCCATCTTTTCAGCAGCGGGATCAAATCCTCCTCCCCGACATGCGGATGAACAGCTATGTGGGAATACGGGAAAGGCCCTTTTTCCTCGGTCTCTAGAAAATAATAAGCCTCATCCTTCCCATTCATATTCCAGTATTTTTTCGCATCCTCCTCCCTGGCATGCACGTGCCACGGGATGGGGGTTCCAATGTCGAGAACCTTCGTTAAAACCCCGAACCGGGCACCGTGTTCCGCCGCATACTTGTCGCCGAGAAGCTCGCCAGGGAGCATTTTAAACGCATCCCTAAGGGAAAGCTTGGCCTGCTTCTGGGTGAAGGATATGAAGCTTAAACCCTCGTTTTCAACCTTAACCGGGTTTACGGCTTCAACAGACGATGCTAACCATCTTTCACAAAACCAGCCTCTGGAGGGACCAGCATAGTAGTCTTTTAACCCGAGCCTACCCATCCCCGGATACAGGGTTCTCGCCACAAAGGATGGGGCGAGCCTCAGTACCCCGCCGTTCGCGCTAAGCTCCTCTCTAAGTAATTTTTCCTCATCTTTAAAGCACATTTTTCCGTCTAAAACCGCAATAGCAGGATTTAAAAGTTTCACCGTGGAAGCCGAGTAGCCTCAACAATTCCCCGGTTCTTGTGAAATCCGGTATTATTACGTCAGCCCCAGCATCCATGAGACGCTTTCTCTTCCTAGGGTTCAACCCTATTCTCCTAACCTCATCCGAGGCCACGCCAAGGGCTATTGCCCCCCTGGCTTTAGCGCTTCTAATCTCAACAGGACCGTCTCCAACCACCAGAAGTTCCCTACCGTGCAGGTTGTTTTCGCTTAAAATCCTCTCAATAATCTTCTCCTTAGAGTTCGCCTCCGTATAGTCTAACGCACCGTATACGCCTCCTTTAAAATATTTCGTAACCTCAAGCGCATCAGCCTCTCTTAAAACGTGCTCATGATCAGTGCCGCTCGCCAAATACATAGTTACACCCTTTTCGAAAAGCTCCTCCAGAAATCTTCTGGACCCGCATATCATCAGGTCGTCCGGGTTCAACTCACTGTTAACCAGTTTTCTAAGCCTCTCCTCGACAAGCAGGAGCATCCGCTGATTATATATCCTCTTATACTCATAAGCATCCTTAGGGTTTTTCGAAAACCCGTATCTGCGAACAGCTTCAGCAAGCCACTCCATCTGCCTTATTGTTAACATCCCGGTTGAGTAGTCAACGTACTCTCTAACCTCCCTCTCTATCTCCGGGGTTGGAGCATTACCCTCGCAAATCATCTCTAGCATAAGCGGGATCATTACGTCCTCCCATCCCTGTCTTATAACCGATATTGTCCCGTCGAAATCTATTAACGCATACTTTATCCGTCCAACCATAGAATTTAAATCTGGATTAAGAATCTCAAACCACTGGTTCACGGCCATTCACCCTCCTTAGCAACTTCATCAAACTTGCTTAATATTTCTCCGGGGGAAGCTGTTCCGGTAGTGTTCAGCTTTTTGAGAATAACACCTGCAGCCAGGCTTGCAACTATGCCTGCTTCAACAGGGTCAGCCCCTCCCGCTAGGCCTGCACCCACCGCAGAGATGAATGTGTCACCAGCTCCCACAGGATCTATCGGAGGCTTGGTTGGCGCAGCGGGAACATGATGGTGGCTCGAACTCGTAACCACTAAGGATCCCTCTTCGCTTAACGTTATGTATATGGGTCGCTTAGCCTTCTCTTGCAGCTCTCTCCCTATCTGCAGAAGCTCATCCATATCTACTTCAAGAGGGTTTCCAGATGGCCGTATGGCCTTCACAGCCTCCATCCGGTTTGGCTTTAAAACCATGCTTCTGAAAAGACCTATGCGTTCCCTTGAGTCGGCTATGAAAACCCTGTCCGGGTTTTTCTCAGCAAGCTGAACTAGGCTGCTTCTAACGTTTTCCGTAACCACGCCGTTCAGAGTCATCTGATCCTCTATTATCACTAAATCCACTTTTTCAAAAGCCTCATTAACGTTTTCAATTATTTTCTCCTCCAGGCTACTGCTCAACGGGCTGTAGTTTACAAAGTCGAGGCGAGAATCCTCCTGTTGCGAATCCCATCCGCAGAGTATTGGCTTAACATAGGTCGGCGTAACTCTTTCAGGAGACATTATTAAGAAATCCAGATTAATCCCGTTCTCCCTTAGCTTTTCGTTTAGAAGCCTCCCCCTCCAGTCGTCTCCAATAACGGTTACCGCAAAGACATCTTTTAACCCTAAGGCCCTAATGTTGCAACATATGTTGCCAGAGGCGCCTGGAGAATATGTCTCCCTGACGATGGGACGAGTATAACGAGGTGTCTCCCGTGAGAGTTCTGAACGCGTCATATCAGCATACCAATAAACGTCTAAGGCGAAGTCGCCGACCACCATGCTTCTCAAGCCTTTAAAGGAATCCAGTATTTCAACCAGTCTGGAGCGTTTCAGCCCTTTCATTCAACTCCAGCCTCCTAAGCAGAGAAGCCTCTAGCATCCTGCATAAAACATGGTATATTACGGAGTGCATCTCTTGCACACGGCTTGTTTCCGACGAAGGAGCCTTGATAGCGATGTCAGAGATTTCTGCCAGCATTCCCCCGTCTCTTCCAGTTAAAGCGATCACTGTTAGCCCTATGGCTTTAGCAGTTGCCGCAGCATAGATAACGTTCTGAGAGTTACCGCTTGTGCTTATACCCATCAAAACATCTCCTTTTTTCGCTAGAGAGTAGAGTTCCTGTGCGAAGGCCATGTTCCTAGTTGGGTTATCGTTCTCAACAGCACTCGAGAGAGAATGGTTTGAGCCGAGGACTATTACGCGCAGACCCTCCTCCAAGCTTTCCGCTAGGAGACTACCGTAAGGAAGCCCTTTAAACAGTTTTCTGCGATAGATCGGTATGGGTCTCTTAAGCTCAAAGGATTTCGAAAGCTCCGCAGAAATGTGGAACGCATCTGCGAAACTGCCGCCATTACCACATAGGAAGAGGGTTCCCCCAACCCTGAGACACATGTCTATGGCTCTAAAAGATCTAACTAAGTCTTCCACTACAACATCCAGATCCCGATGAACTTTCACGAATTCTTCAACAATGTTTTTCACGAATGGTTCAAGATCCTCAGGCTGGTTACTCGGCGAGAATCCTGCTCCACCGTGAGCCCGGATATTTTCCTCCGTAATCATCCTTACTACGAGGTGACGGAGGTTGGGTATTGTAACAGCATGGTCGCCCGCTATGTGAAAGCCTTTACCCCCTAGCGAGGTTGGCCTTAAAACAATGTTTTTCAGAGGCCTATAATAGTATTCTTCTTCATCCTTCTTTCTAGGACGAGCATAGTCCCTTATCGGTTTCAGATCAAAGTTTACGGCTGTAAACCTCTCCACTTTGAAACCAAGGTTTCTCACGATGGACAGCGCTTTGAGAAAAACTTCAGGGCCGATGACGGCTGATCCAAAATTCAGAAACACCCCTTCATCTAGGCGGCTGACGGCGTAAACGTATTTCTTGAAATCAATCCCGCTGGCTTCACCTATGGCGGAAAAGTCGCAAGCAGGATGCTGATGGATTATATCTGTCCCAAGCGCCACGTGTACGGTAAACGGTATCCCCAATCTGTAAGCGTGGTAGAGGACGCTGTATTTCCTGAATTTGAAACGGTCGTCCTCAGCAATCATTCTGCCTAAGGATTCGCCGTAGCCTAAGCCGTCGCGAACACCACGTTGAATCGCCACGTTCATCAACAATCCTGTCTCCTCAGCCATTCCGAAGGTTCCATCCTCTATGCTTGTAGCAACATCCTCGCTGGTCTCTCCGATTAAAGCGATTTCAAAATCGTGTATTGAAGCTGCACCGTTGGAGGCCACGTGGCTCACCAAGCCCCGTTCCATAAGATCTATGAGTACTGGTCCTAATCCACATTTTATCACGTGAGCTCCCATCATCCATAAGACTAACCGTCCTTTTCTCCTTGCGTCCACGATCATCTTTGCAACCTCTCTCAGCTCGGGGCTTTCAAAAGGTGGCGGAGGAGACTCAGGGTTGATCAAATCCTTAAGCTTTACAAGGTTCTTCCTCCTGGATATCGGGTAGGTCTTAATCCTGTTGAAATCCAGCATCTGCGCGTAAATCCTCCTCAAAGTTATATATTAACTTAATTCTTTACATGAAGGTCATGGAAAAAGCCTGAAGCATCGGCTTTTGACTGCGAGGAGCATTAAAAAGGAGTCTAAGCTTATTTAAACCCGCTTTCCAAACCCTTTAAATAGTGCATGAATCGTTATTGGATAACCATGAGGACAGTGAAAATAGGAGTGATCGGAGCAGGTTCTCACGCGAATAGTGTTCACTATCCCTCGCTCTCAATTATAGAGGGGGTGGAGGTTAAAGCAGTATGTGACCTTAACGAGGATAGGCTTAGGACGACGGCTGAAAAATACTCGATACCAAGCCAGTACACCGATTATAGAAAAATGTTGGAGAAGGAGGAGTTGGACGCTATATACCTGATAATGCCGCCTCACCAGCTCTACGACATAGCAGTCGACTGCCTCAAGAATGGCCTTAACCTTTTCATCGAGAAGCCTCCTGGCTTAACCCGCAGCCAAACTGAAAGCCTAGCCTGGTATGCTGAGAGACACGGATGTAAAACCATGGTTGGCTTCAACAGGAGGTTCATACCCCTCATGAGAAGAGTCAAGGAGATCGTTGAGAAAAGAGGACCGATAAACCAATGCGTATCGGTTTTTTACAAGAACATTATTTCGCAGGAGCCTCCCTACTATTCTGGGGCGGTGGATGTTTTAACCTCAGATGTGATCCATGCAGTAGATACTTTAAGATGGATGGGTGGAAGCGATGTTGAAAGAGTATGCAGCTCTGTCCGGAGGCTTTTCGTCCCGTACGATAATAGTTTTAATGCTATGGTTTCATTCAAGAACGGTGCACTCGGCTTCCTGATGAGTAATTGGGCTGCCGGCTCAAGAGTGCACGTGTTTGAAATGCATAGTAAAGGCATATCGGCCTTCATCAACCCTAATGATAAAGCCTTAATATACAGGGATGGCTTGCCTGAACCTGAAGAAATATCTACTTTTGAAGCAGCAGGAGGCATCACTGAATTCCACGTTTACTACGGGTTCCTCGCCGAAAATATGCATTTCATACGATGCATAATGGAGGACAGGGAGCCCGAAACCTGTTTCAGAGATGCTGTTAAAACGATGGAACTTATTGAAAAGATATATGAGAATACTCTTCGCCAGCAACGAGCTTCTGGCTAAGAAGCTGGCGAATAGGGCTCTAAAACAATAACCTCGTATTCTTTTAGAAGCGGCAGTTTGAAAGCTACACCATCCCCCGTCTCTTCTAAATTCAGCTCCATGTTTAACCATAGGGCCTTAGCATGCCGTAGAGCTTTAAACCCGTGTAAGCTTATGGTTAGGTCCCTAATGGGCACTACTGATTCTATTGGCCGAGCCATCTCGCCGGTGAAATTAACTAGATGAACCAGAATCCTCCGTTTATCTGGTTGATGCCTTAGCGTGATTTCAACGCTTTGAGGACAATTATCCAGCGTTACTAAAGTTCTGGCCATCAGGCGGACAGAGTTGACGATGATCATCCTATAATCAGGATTATGATAGGAATTGTAGTGTTCGAAAAAATTTCCCGCGATGTAAAGGCAACTTCCTTCCCCATAGCTATTCATCAGAATCGCCGGCTTCTCAGATAATGGTGGGAGCTTCACGTACCGTGTGGGCATCTTCTCGTGATACATCATTATAACCCTAGAAGTCGTTGGAATTACCTCCATCCCATATGTTGGGCATGGAAGCAGCCTCGCGCTCAGGCCGTCTATAACTGGATGATCACTGACAACCGACATGTAGTCTAGCTTCATAGGGCCAAAGACCCCTTTGCCCGTCTTGACGCCGAAAACCTCGGCCAACCCGGGTTCCCTAAGCAGGACTCCGTATTCATCGTACCTCGAGGTTTCAAAGCTGGCGATGAGATTGCCCCCGTTCCTCACGTAGTCTTTAATCGTCTCAACATTGTTTTTAGAGATGCAGGCGCAGTTGGGAGCAATTATCAGATCGTAATTACGTAGAACCTCAGGCCTTAAAGATTCCTCATCAATAATATTGAACGGTATATGTGACCTTACAAGTAGCTCGTAGCATCCTAGGAAGCTGGCGTGAAAGTTCCCAGCAGCCGACCTTTTTTCAAGCTTTTCACCTTGAGGAGTAAAATCAGTAACGGGTATGGTTGCTCTGTAAAAGTCAGCCGTTCTCGTAGACCAGAAAAGCCCAACCTTAGCCACCGGCATAGTATCCTCTAAATATTCCGCGTTACTCAGAATGAAGCGGTTCATCTCCCCAGCGGCTAGGGCACCAGGCCTTTCGATTGAACTTAAGGATACGCCGTACCACGGGTTAGCGCCGTTGGCAACCGTGTCCGCGTAAAGCAGTTTCGTCTCAACCGGGGTTAAAAGATATTCATCCCACCCCTTATTGGCACCTGCTATGAAGACCACAGTCGGTTTACCGTTGGACTGTGTCTCCAGGAGCTTAGCAGTCATACCCGGTTTCCATAGAGGTTCAGACCTTAGATCATAGTATAGGAAGCCCCCCTCAGCTCCGAGGATGTCTTGGTAAGGCATCAGCCGCCGGTTATCCCTGGCCGCCGGCCATGCTGGCCATAGGCCCGTGGAATTCATGTAGATTATTGCATCGCGCTTAACTTTTTTCAGAGTCTTTTCAGCATCCTTAAGGTACTCAGCTATGCTGTTATACCTAAACTCTATGAACATCTTCCAAGCAGGGTCTTTCCAATCCTCTCTCTGAGGGAGGCTCAACCCGTGTTTTCGCCTAAACTTTTCCTGGCAGCTCTCACAATAGCATGCGCCAGGGGCGAAAATCGGCCCGTCTAAAAATATTCCATCAATATCGTAAGAAGCCAGGTCTTCAATCCCTTGGAAAGACCATTCTCTCCAAGACGAGTTTACGCACGGAGCGTTTCCAGAACCATACAGGTCGTCTATTATCTTGCCCCGCGCATCTACTTGAAGCCAATCCGGATGCTTCTTACCGAACTCGAGGTTTAACCAGTGCACATTGTAATAAATCAAGACTCTGATGCCTCTTTTATGAGCTTCCGGCAAGTATTCGCTTAAGAGGTCTCTAGGCACGCTCTTTGCTATTCTAGTCTTAAAGTAGAAGATACCTTTCTCCCCTCCCCAAAAATCACTGCAACCCAGATGCTCAGTGTTGAAACCCAGTTTACTTTTAGTTTCTGCGAGCTCAGACGGATTTATTTTAAGAACTTCTTCAGCAGAAGGCAATGTGAAATCAGCAATGGTCAGCGGTTTACTCCACCATTGTTTCTTAACCATGTTTCTCGAGAGGCGTTTGAAATATTAAACCTTTTAGTGGGCAAGAGGCTTTGGGCCAGTAAATACGGCGTTACAAAACCTTTATATGTAAACCGGCATGCTGTGACAGGGATGCTGCCTGCTGAAAGACTCGACGCTGCATTCGAGGGAAAAGATTCGGACGCGATGCCCTGGTTCGCCGACCTAACTTATTGGTGTCATGCACATGAAGAGATGGGAACCCTGCCCCAAAAATACATGGGGGAGAACAGGATAAACCTTTACATGGAAATGGGGTGTGGAGCACACGAGGAACTGTATCGCCCCGTTTTCAGAGTAACGCGTAAACAGGTGAAGATCCATACTTATGAAGAAAGAAGCTCCGATGGCAGCTTTGTTAGACGCGAGGTTTTCGTAACGCCAATTGGAGATTTGAGGTGCATAAGGAGGTATTCGGCAGTGTCCCACAGCTCTGCTATAATAGAGCATCCGGTTAAAACCGCTGGCGACCTTAGGATACTCAGGTTCATAGTGAAAGACCAAGTTGTGGAAAAGGATCCGGAAATGTATGAATGGCAGCAACGTATGATGCGGAAATGGGATGGGTGGGGGATTGTGAGTTCTCTCCCGCCCAGGACTCCTTTGATGAGAATGATAGTGGAGTTGGCCGGTTTTTCAAACACTGTTAAACTCCAGTGGATGCACAGGGAAGAGTTCGACGAGACCATTCAAGCGATGTGTGATGCAGACGACCCTATTTACGAGACAGTTTTAGAAGCGCCCGCCAAGTATGTTTACTTTGGGGAGAACCTGTCCAGCGACATGGTTAGCCCACGCCTCTTTAAGACATATCTTGAACCATATTACAAGAAGCGTGCTCTAGAACTTCATGCTAAAGGGAAAAAGATTTACCTCCATATTGACGGCGGCCTCAGGGGATTGTTGCCATTGCTTGGTCAAACAGGTGTTGACTGCGCGCAATCGCTGACGCCGGCTCCAGCAGGAGATGTTGACGTTAAGGATTTCAGGAAGATTGCTGGCGGAAACATTGTTTTATGGGGGGGCTTGCCGGGGGTTTTATTCAGCAAGAAATATCCTGTCGAAATGTTGAAGCAAGTACTTGACGACATAGTAGAGACTTATTTAAGTGACCGCAGGTTTATCATAGGGGTTGCCGACCAAGTGCCTCCGGACGGCGATATCCAAAGAGTGAAAATGGTCAGCGAAACTGTGGAGACTAGGGGTAGAAGATGAAACGCTTGAAACCAATAATCTTATAAATAAGCTTAACACGGTTTTGACGATGCGCTTTGGGAGAGATAGATGCCCCCCAGATCACTGACAATTTTATAAGAAAACTCTATGAAAAAACTAAACCATCACTGTCCTTCAACGCTTCCTCCAGAGATGAGTTTCTCAGGTGGAAGGAGGAGCTTAAGAACAAGATTAGAGAACTCCTAGGAGAGTTTCCCAAACCAGTTGACTTAAGCCCGAGTTTGCTATGTCGCGAGGAAGCGGAGAACTATGTTAGAGAGAAGTGGATTATCCAGTCTGAAGAAGACTGCTGGGTACCCCTCTACCTCCTGATTCCGAAGAAAGCAGCCGGGAAGCTTCCCGCAATCCTTTGCGCTCACGGCCACGGTGCCTACGGTAAGGATCCAGTAGCTGGTGTTCATTTTAACGACACGAATAGGAAGGCGGAGATCGCGAGGCTAAACTATAATTACGCGGAGCAAATGGCTAACGCTGGCTTCGTCACAGTCGCCCCAGACTGGCGGAGCTTCGGTGAAAGGATAGGTTACTACAACCCTTACCCTGGGAGGGACATATGCAACATTCATTTCATTCAACACTTAATCCTTGGGAGGACGCTTCTGGGAAGCAATATTTTCGACGGTATGCGGGTTATAGACTTCCTAACGACGCTCGAGTATGTAGACTCGAGCAGAATAGGTTGCATGGGGCTTTCCTTTGGAGGAACGATGACAACCTACTTGACACTGCTCGACGACAGGGTTAAAGCAGCAGACATAATATGTTATGCCACAACTACTGAGCATTATGCGATATCTCGGCCAAACTTCTGTGGGTCTCAGCTGGTCCCTTATCTATACAAGTATGCAGACGTGCCCGACGTCATAGCCGCGATAGCTCCTAAACCCCTTTTAATAGAGAGCGGCGCATCAGACACTTGTTTCTGGATACACTCAGCCTTGAAGGCGCATGACATAATACGGAGGGCATACCAGGTTGCCGGTAAGCCGGAAAACCTATGGATAGATGTTTTCCCAGGGGAGCACAGCTTCTCCGGGAGAATGGCCTTTAGATTCTTCGAAAAACACCTTAAAACTGGAAAAGGCGAATAAGCCATAAAAACACTGGAAAACCAGTATGCTTGGGAACGCAGGATAAACTTTAACATTTAATAATACGGATAATGCGAAAATGCTATGGGTAAAGCAAAATAGTTTCTTTTTATGCCATTTCCCAGGGTGGTCCAGATGAATGTCTTTGAAGCCACAAGGACAAGGCGTAGCATACGTGTTTACGAAGATAGGTCTGTTGAACAAGAAAAAACTTGAAAGAATCCTGGAGGCCGCTAGGCTAGCGCCATCCGCTGGAAACAGGCAGGCGTGGAGTTTTATCGTAGTCGCGGATCCTAAGGTTAAAGAGGGATTGATTGAGGCGAAGAAGAAGATGCTGCCTCCACCCGGGAGCTTCTCCAGACCTTTAAAAGGACCTTTGGAATCGGCTCTGGTTTTTAATAGTGGGCTGCGCCCTACCCGGTGAAAGCTTTCCCGGAACCGATTTCTGGAAGATTGATATAGTGATAGCTCTGCAGAACCTTGTCTTGGCAGCGCGGGAGCAGGGGCTTGGAACATGCTGGATCGGTTTTTCCACGTGGAGGACGAAGTAAAGAAGGTTTTAGGACTTCCGAAGGAAGCGAGAGTAGTCTCGATGGTAGCCGTAGGCTATCCTGCTGAGAAAAAGGAGCCGGTGTCAAAACGGAAACCGTTAGAGGAGATTTGAGATACAACCATTGGTGAAAAACGCGTTAAAACACAACCTTTGGTTTAAAGAATTAGGTTTAGGACCTCTGTGGATTTTAAAACCTCTTCGCCCTGGAGATTCATTATCGAGTCGACGTTCTCCCTAGTAACGTTTGTCGTTGTCCCGACGCCTGTTACGCATGCAGCACCGGCAGCCTGTCCTGACATTAAGAGCCTCTTTAAATGTTCAAGAGGGATTTCGGAAGGGTCTTTAAGTTCCCCATGCTTTAGTAAAGCGAATAAGATTCCTGCGCTGAACGCGTCACCAGCCCCAGTGGGGTCGATAACTTCGACTTTAAACCCTTTTTGCCTCATGTATTTCCCATTTTTCAAAACAGCTAGCGCACCCTTTTCGCCAAGGGTTACGAAAGTTATGCCATTAACCCTTTCACTCGCCGCCCTCATTGCGAATGCTAAGCTATCTGTCTTGAATATGTTCTTCAGCTCTATGTCATTACAGTGGAAAAAGTCTGCGTAATCTAAATGCTCAACTATATAATCCCATTGTCTTCCATAAGGCTCCACCATGTCTACGAACGTTAAGCTTCCAGACTTCTTAGCGGTTTCAAGAACCTCCCTGAGCTTCCCGTCGAACTCGCCGCACAGGCCTGACGCAGCGTAGAAAACCCTTGGTTTGATCTCGAGTATCTTCTTAGACACGAAACCTGGATCGAGATGCCAGCTTGCGCCAAGGTCTAAGTGAAACCGCCTGTCCTCCCCCTTCACAACAAGCGCAATGTTTTTCGTCGTTCCGACTTCAACGAGCTCGAGCAAGTGTGCGACAACCCCCTTTTCCTCCAAAACACTCCTTATGAAGCCCCCGAAAATATCCTTTCCGATTGCCCCTACTATGCCGACAGAACCCTTTTCAAGGCCAAGCTGGATCAAATCTATAGAAACATTACAGGGATGCCCTCCGACTGTCAACTTAACGCTTTTCTTGGCGAACACTATATGCCCAGGATCGGCGATTTTAGGCAGTTCTGCCAGAATCATATCGGCCACGATGAACCCTGAAGTAAGGACTTTCATCAAGACGGTTTATGGTTAAGAGTTTTTAATCTTTTCTAAACTTCCTAAGTATGATTCTAAATCCATTCTCTAAGAGTAGTGTCCTTCCCAACAGACCTGTAGAAGCTCCTCATCCTTTCAATAAGCTTAGCAACCCTATCCTTAGAAAAACCTTTTTCAAAGTGGAGGAACTCCATTAACCTTACCTCATCAAGCCCCGCATATTTAACAGAATACTCTTTTCTAACATCCGGCTCCATGAATACCCTTCTAACTTCAGAGTAATTCTCCGGAATCCTGGGAAGAATGTTTCTGGGGATTTCATCTATCCGCCCATATTTCTTAATAAGCTGCAGAGCTTTTTTAGGGCCAACCCCCCTAACACCCTGGTTGAAATCCGTCCCGACAAGTATAGCAATATCCACCAGCTGTTCCCTAGTAATCCCCAGTCTGCCTAAAGCTTCTTCAGCCTCTATGAGCTCAGGCTTCAAAACCTTCGAGTAGCCCTTACTCGGTAAAAACTCCGTGCTACGTATAGCTAAGTTTCTAACAAGCCTCGGGGAACCATATAGGAGAGTATCATAGTCTCTTCCAGCAACAGCATATGCATCTCCCTTCTGAACTATGAATGCTGCTTGAGCTTCAGCGTCCGATGGTGCTTCGACAAATGGGAGACCCATCGCCGACAGAAGCATCTTTACGTCTTCAACCATCGTACTAGTTAATCTTGTTGAGGAAACGGCCTTGGAGAAGGCTTCTGCAAGCCTACCCTCTTTTATCGCTCGCCTCCACTCGGCTAAAGCCTTCTCTCTCCTATGTCTCCTTTCATCAAGCTCCCTCAGCTTGAGCGGAATAGGCCTCCCGTCGAATACGAATATGAAACGCACGCCATAGTCGCACAGGAGCCTTGTAACCCTGAAGGCGAAACCTATGAGGTGGGACGTAACGTTGCCCGCAGCATCCGTGAAAAACGATCCGTCAGGCTTACGTATTAACGCGAGAAACTGGTAGAGCATCTGGTTAGCGTCGACTGCGAAGCTTTCCCCTCTGAAGTTTTCAAGACGCATCGGCTTCCTGACGATTATGGGTGTTAAATTAACCCCCATCTGGGCCTCGAACCACTTATTGTTAATATTCCGTGACATTTATGGTTTTAAAGCATATTTTTGAAGAATACAGTATTTTTCACTAAAAACTTATAAACATAGCCTTGATAATTCAACGGCGAGAAAATGATGGAAAACAGGTGGTTCAAGACAGTTTCAAACATTTTAAAGAATTCTTATTTTTTGGAGGAATATAGGTAAAGAAGGCGATTATTTTGAAAATCAGTTTTTTAAAAAGTAGCCTATTCTACTTCTCAACATGCCTAATCCTAATGTCCTCAGCAAGCTTCATCAGCAACATTATTCTCAGCGTTCAGGCAGGATCCGCGGCCTATGACTTCATTGATCACGCTTCTGAGGCTCAATGGAGCAGTGGAGCTGGGGCTTTACCGTTTCCCGGAGACCCCTCAGACAGCAGGGGCTTTGCACAGTACGTGAATAACGCGCTTCTTGAAGACGGAGCTACGTGGAGTAGGGTTCTGGAAACACACCCCCAGTGGGTTAGCAACGGGTACATAATGGGCAGATATCCTCAACAGACTGTGCCGAATAATGTACAACTCACAGCTAGAGTGGGGTTCCTCTCTGGAGCCACTGGGACAGACGGTGTTATATTCGAAGTGCGGTTTCTAGACCTGCAGCAGAATACATATACGGTTTTAAGCCACGTAGCAACCTATGACGGAAAGCTTGACCCAATAGTTAAAGACCTAGGTTACTTAGCCGGTAAAACGGGGTACTTCATCCTGTACGTAGGTGCCGGGCAGACCTCAAACAGGGACTGGGCTGTCTGGGCGGAGGCAAGAATAGAGACTAAACCTCTGCCAGACCTCGTTATAACCGACGTATGGGAGAGCAACGGCCTAGTCCATTACAAGGCAAAGAATATTGGTGATGCTGCCACCACACCGCCGGGTATGCCTGCCAAGAGCTTCCGAAATTGTCTTTCAATAGACGGGAAGCAGGTGGCGAAACACGCGATTACGCAGGTGCTTAAACCCGGTGAGGAGACTGAGGGCGTATTCAACTACGCTTGGCAGCCGACGCCTGGTGAGCACATCGTCAATGTCTGTGCCGATTGCGAGCAGGACATCGAAGAGTCGAGTGAAGAAAACAACTGTCTCGAGGAGAAGTGGCTTAAGGAAAACCTGCCGGACCTGATAATCACAGAGATAAGTTGTGACAGGAACAACAGCGTGATAAGATATGCAATAAAGAATATTGGAAGCGAATTGGCGAAGGGAAACCATAGTACAACGCTCTACGTGGATGGTAAGGAGGTTGCCCACGACCCTGTTGGAGTCGACCTGAAGCCAGGAGAGAACTTAGAATCCTGGTTTAAGGACTATAAGTGGCCGGAGTGTCACAACATTACAGTAAAGACCTGTGTGGATAACTTCAACCAAATTAAGGAGTCAGATGAGAAAAACAACTGTCTCGAGAAGACCTGCATCTCTTATCCCATTCCTATATTAATCACATCTGGGCCAAGTGCCGTGAGCACTACTCAGGACTCGGCGACCATAAAATGGGTTACTAATAAGAATAGCGACAGCATGGTTGTTTACAGCGACCGTTCCACCGGAGAGGAGAAAACCGTTTACGACCCGAACCTCGTGAAAGACCATGCGTTAAGGATTACGGGATTAAAGCCGAGGACAACCTACAGGTTCTACGTAAAGTCGAACGATATTTGTGGGAGCTCTGCCGTAAGCAAGACCATGGTTTTCGAAACGGCGTCCCCGCCGGATGAGGAGAAGCCCTCAGTAACCTTGCTCCTGCCGGAGAGACTTGTCGGCGTCGTAAACATCTTGGCCCACGCCAGCGATAACGTTGGTGTGGGAGGCGTGATGTTCTCTATAGATAAAGCGATAAAGTTTATAGATTTCTCCCCGCCCTACTTCTGGGTTTGCAACACAACCCTCTACCCCAACGGGGTCCACAGTTTCGACGCGACAGCTTTTGATACAGCTGGAAACAGGGCTTTTGACGTTAAAAACGGTACGATCGCCAACCCGCTTCCAGACACGAATCCACCGGATGTGCGGATAGTTAGCCCCAGCGATGGGGGGCCGGTACACGGACTTGTTCGAATAGAGGCTCTAATTCAGGACAGGGAATATCATGCCACACCCGCAGGACACATTCAGAAAGCTGAGCTCTACATAGACGGCGCGTTAGTTAGGAGGTGGGAGTATTCTCCGTTTCGCTACGATTTCCTCAGGAGGGAGGTTGTCACGGAACCTCGGACAAGTAGCCTTTCGTTCACTCACCTCTGGAACACGACGGGGCTTGAACCTGGCTCTGAGTGCGTGATAGAGGTCAAGGCATGGGACGACTTGGGCAACTATGGTCGCGACAGCATAAGAGCCAGCATCCTGCGCTTCGAATGGGCACCGCCTCCTCTCGAATATAGGATTATCAGCGTCAACGTCACGAGGAATGTGGTAAGGCACGATATTTACCAGACGACATACCTTGTAACACTGTTCGTAAGGAATATAGGAACGGAGACTTTGTACAATCTTACTCTCCGCGATGATGTTTGCGGGTTTCAAGTGATTCCTCACACAGCATTCATGAGCGTAAGGTTCGTACCGTCGTTTTGGACTAGCACCGTTATTTTCAAACCACCGGGAGAAGCCACGTTACCGCCTGGAGGTGTTGCAACACTCCAGTATTTTGCTGTGCCCATACTGTTTGCTCCAACCATTCCGGACGATTGCTACATATTCGGCTGGCTCGATACATCTGTGAGCTTCTCATGCGGCGGCACGAATTACGGACATAGCTTCCAGTTGAGATATCACCCTGGAGATTTGTCGACGGTTCTCAGAAGTGCAGACTACATAATTATTACGCATCCTTCAAGATTGTTCAGCCGCAACCCAGATGATGAAGACGGGGTGAATTCTCTCTTGGTCGAGATGGCGGAACTGGCTAGGCTTAAGAGCGGGGTCCTGGGATACTTGCGAGGAGAATTAACAGCCCACGAGATCAAGAAATTCATCTCGCCTTCAGGAGCATGGGCCAGTAGGCTTTCTCCCGTTTTCAGAGACCCGAATCCTGAGAGAGACAGGGATGCCTATGTTCTAATCGTGGGAGAAACGGAGATCGTTCCCTCTTTCAACAGGGTCATTCTTAATGTAAGTATTCCGCTCAGCGACAATCCGTATTCAGATACTTGCTATAACGATCATTTTCCAGATATCATGGTGGGCAGGATCGTGGGCGATACTGCTAGAAATTTAAAAACCCCTATCATAACCAGTATTGACGTAGCAATCGGCCGTAGGGAATTTGACCGTTCTGATGCCCTGGTTACTACTGGGCCTGCTGGGCCCTGGGAGGAGGTTTGGGTGCGGAATGGTCATGTCTTAGCAGATCTTCTTCATACTTTTCAGGGGGCTAGCGTATCGCTACGGCATACCGAGTACTATGATACTGAAGTTAACCTACTCCGTGAGGCACTTTACATATTAGGCACGTATTGGGATCTGGATCCCGATACTCCTACTCCAGAACCGCCATCAGAGCTCCGTCGACTGGTAACGAATTATGGTAGTCTAAGTCGTTTAGTGGGAGTTTACAATTGCCTGGAAGCACCAGGTCATACGTTAGACGGCGCTCCTTGCATCAAGAATCATCCTCCCATGGATCTGGCCACTCTACATACACTAATAAGTAAAGAGGATGCTGAAATAATTGAAGCAGTACGTTTCGGTATTCGAATCTCAGGAGGAGCACTACTTTTACTTCCCTACAATATTTATGAAAGTGATTGTAGGGCCTTATCGGAAAGAGGGTATCAAATCAAGGAAGCGGCACAGGGAAAGGATATCATCGTATTTGCTGGCCACGGTGGCCCGGGAAGCTGGGCGTGTTGTCTTGACGCGTTCATAGGTTGGTGCGGCAGTACAGAGCTGTATACTGACCTTCCAGGACACCCCCTTACCTTTGGCAACAGTGCGCCTGTGGTTTCTGCTGCTGCCTGCTCAACAGGCTACTACGAGACTACGGATATTGGTGACATTAGTATATCTGAAGCCTTTCTGAAGAATGGTGCAGCAATATACATGGGTGCAACTATCAGCGTTGGCGACGAGTCTGACGAGTTCCACTATCAGCTTTATGGTGCAGAATGGACTTATCGCACGATTGGAAAAGCTTTTGCCCTGTCGAAAAGACACTTGATCCGTGTGAATACCGCATGGTTGGTATACGCCTATCACTACAACCTATACGGAGACCCGAAGTTTGGAGATTGAGGTGACGTTATAATGATTAAAAGATTTTGGTGGCTGCTCTTCAGTATTATTCTTTTCCTATCTATCTTTAATGTGCTTCAAGTTAACAGTACTGAACCACCCTCAATGCTGGAAATTTTGATACCTGATTACGAAGTAAGTAAGATCGCTGATTTCGATTACGTTAGAATCCCCGGAGGACATATTCTGCTTGTAGAAGGTAAGCCAAGGATTCCCTTCTACTCTGTTTCAGTTGATTATCCTAGAGGATACCGGGTTCAGACGGTAGTCGAAAGAAAGCGTAGTGGACTTGTAACAGATAGTGGATTGAAATTGCCAATCGTGACGATGCAAAACCGTTCATCTTCTAATAGACCATTTTCAAACGAAGACAAAGACTGGTATCCGAATGAAGATTACCATTGGTCCATATCGATGAATCCCGATGGCACTACCACGCTCACTATAATTATATATCCTTTTTACTATGATTCTGAAACAACTGAAGTCAGATATTATAAGCACTACGAGTTTGATGTAACCTACATATTTTCGACAGTTTCAATACTCAATGCTGATACGGAAAAGCCAGTCTATGATCCTCAAGAGGAGGTTACAATTAACGTTTTGCTTAACAACTCAGGCGATGCCAGAGATATCATTGCAAGTACTCTGATAAAGTGTTATGGTTTAGACAAGGTTGTTGATGGCTTACCTTTAAGAACGCTTCATAATGTAGTGGGACAAGCATCATTCACAATGATCTGGAACAGCAAGGGCTTCCCGATAGGCGACTATTACGTGGAGGTTATGTTGAACGATACCTCAGGAAACTGGCTTGACAGGAAGACCTGCGGGTTCAGGCTCGGCAGGCCTCTGATTAATGTGACAAGCTTTAGCGTTGAACCGAAACACTTTAAGATAGGGGATCAGGTGGAGATCTCGCTCGACATCCTGAACGAGGGTTCGATGACCCTCTCGGGGAGATGCATCTTCATGATGCAGAAGGGAAACAATACTGTTTGGAGCAGCCACCTTAATTTTTCATCCCTTGCGCCCGGAGGCTCTTTTAGGTTCACCTCAGCTTGGAACACTTCCTCGGCTGAGAAAGGTGCCATATATTATGCCATAGGATATGTTTCGTACGAGAGCCAGACGACGCCACTCATGGCGGTCATGGTCAGCACGAACTATTTGCCAATAGCGAAATTTAGCTGCACGCCTGGTAAGGTAGGCTTGGGCGAAGATGTGATATTTGATGCCTCAGAGTCCAACGACCCTGATGGAAGAATATCCTTATACAAATGGGAGTTTGGAGACGGTGGGGAGGGTTCAGGTGTTAATGTGAAGCATTCCTATCATGGGCTGGGAGATTATTTGGTCACATTGACGGTTACCGACAACGAGGAAGCGAGAAATTCCACCGTAAAACTAATCAGGGTTGTGATGAGTTACAATCTAAACGTTTCCTCCAACATCGCGGTTGAGATATCCGGCTCAGGCAGATATAGGGAGGGTGATGAGGCGGCTCTGATTGCACCATCCTCCGTGAACATGCCTGGGCTGCTAGGCCTATTGGGCGCCAGATATGTATTTAAACAGTGGACTGGTTTTCTGAACTCTACGGATAGCTCTGTCAGTCTTGTCTTCACAGGATATGAGCCGAGGCTGGAGATGCGGGCCATGTATTCCGAGGACTACACTAATATGATGGTAGGGATTATGTCTGTAATGATTATTGTGATTGCTACGCTCTCATTGTATAGAAGAAGGAGCAAGAAGCTTCCCCTCGCATCCCCACCGCCTTCTGCTTCCACGTAACACTGTATTTCCCATATTTTTTCTATTGTTTTAGAAGCATGCAGGCTCAAAAGGTTAAATCGAGGTGTGTGAAGATATTCCCGTTGGCTAGAGAATATAAACTTGAAACCCCACTCGAAAAGGAAGAGGTTACTAAACTCAGGGCTGGAGACATTGTGTATATTAGCGGGGAAGTTTTTACGAGTAGGGATAGGACTCAAAAATTAATATTGGCGAACAGGAATAGGCTGCCCTTTTCCCTTCGGGGCCTCATCGAGTTTCACGCAGGTCCAATAGTCAGGAGGAAGGATTCCGAGTGGGAGGTTGTTTCAATCGGCCCCACCACGAGTTTCAGAATGGAGAATAACGAATATGAGTTTATCAGGGAGACAGGGATTACAGGCATTATTGGAAAAGGTGGCATGGGGAGTAGAACCATGGAGGCATGCCGAGAATTCAAAGCCTTCTACGGGGTTCTTCCCGGGGGAGCCGCAGCGCTGATTGCTAAAAGCGTTAAACGTATTATTGGAGTCTACTGGCTTGAAGAGCTTGGAGCCCCTGAGGCAATGTGGCATCTCGAGGTTAAGGAGCTTGGGCCGATAACAATCGTAATAGATGCTTTTGGAAACGATCTGTACGAGGACCTTAGGAGAAGGGTCGGCGAAAACCTTTCGCGAGTTTTGAAAAGCCTGGAGGACTAGAAAAATGCATCCCGCTAAGCTTAAGGAATATGTTGTTGAAGCAATAAGGCTCTGCGAAACATCCCTCCCCGTAGATGTTAAGAACCGTTTGAAAGAAGCCTATGAGTGTGAAGAAAGGGAGGTTCCTAGGAAAATACTGGGTGCCCTCCTGGAGAATGTTGAAACCGCCGAAAAAGAGGGTAAACCCATATGCCAAGATACAGGCACGTTAACCTTCTATGTTAAGAGAGGAGAATGGAGGGAGGATGAGCTGCGGAGAATCATTGTTGGGGCTGTTGTGGAGGCAAGTGGTAAAATACCTTTGAGGCCGAACGCGATAGATTTCCCCTCAGGGAGGAATTCCGGAGACAACACGGGGAGATTTATCCCGTGGATCCTTTGGGAGCCCGGTACGGAAAGCTTAGAGATAACTGTGGTCGCTAAGGGAGGGGGCTCGGAGGCCGTTTCAAGCCTAAGGGTTTTACCCGCTACGGCCGGGAGAAAGGAGATCTTTCAAACGGTGTTGGAGAGCGTTGCACAAGCCGGAGCCAAGCCATGCCCTCCGATTGTAATTGGAGTCGGTATTGGCCCATCTTCGGATATAGCATTGGACCTTGCTAAAAGAGCCGTTTACTTAAGGCCACTTGGAAAGAGGCATGAGAACAGTGTTATTGCAGGAATGGAGGAGGATCTTTTAAGAAAGATTAACAGGCTTGATATAGGTGTTCACGGCTTCGGCGGTGTAACCGCCCTGGATATCCATATCGAGTATGCTTCTATTCACCCATCTTCCATGGCTATCGGGGTTGTAGCCAGCTGCTGGGCGTTAAGAAGAGCCACGTTAAAAGTTCATGAAAAATCCGCAAGTATTACGAGTCATAATATTTCCCTAACGTCTTAAAATAGCAAATCCGAACCTTTTACCTTCTCCCAAAAAGGCTTTTATTAATCTTCTATTTTAGAAATATCGTGGAGAGAAAGATAAGATACATGGACAAGCTTGCTCATATAGATAGGAGGATGGCCAATATAGAATCTTGGTTACCCTCCCAAGATGAAGAGAGAACTCGATTAGCGATCTACAAGGCTTTTCAGGAGATAGTTGAAGCATTCTTTGACATGCTATCTATGAAACTCGTCGAATTGAAAATACCCCCAAAAGACGATTATACTAACATTCTGTTAATTGAAGAAAAAGGATTAATCGATAAAGATACCTCCAGTATTCTGAGAAGTGCAAACGGATTGAGAAATAGACTTGTGCATAACTATAACGAAATATCAGATAAATTAGCACTGGAATCGATAAAAACCCTCCTTCCCAAATTGGCTAAAATAAGGAAGGATTTAGAGTCATGGACGAGCACATAGAGCTATACCAGTTATCCGAGATTAAGGGTGTTTTAGCAATACTCCTATTCGGCTCTAAGGCGAAGGGAGAATCGATGATAAGAGATGTCGACGTTTGCATAGTTGCACCAGAGGTTAACGATAAAGCAGGATTACTGCTAGACGTGTTCTCCAGGGTTAATAACCAGAAGTACGACATCTGGTTGTTTGAAGAACTTCCACTCTATATGAAGGCTGAAATCATAAAGACCCACAAGGTAGTATGGTGTAGAGATATAGACGAGCTTTATGACTATTTCGCTAATCTTATGAAAATATGGAGAGACCAAGAAGTCAGAATTAGAACGTATATCAAAGAATTATAAAAGAGGCGATCATAAACTGCTTGGCCAACCGCTTAACGCATGACGAAGGGAAATCAGGGTAGAAAAGAAAACTAAACACATTCTCATCGGAAAACATCTTCTTCAAGTTGTAAACAGTAAAAAATGTTATTTATTTCTTAAGTAATCTCTCCCACTAGCTCTGAGTCTTTCAATTTGGGATTTCTAGCCTTGTTCAAAGAGTCGATTGAATATACTGTAATCGTATTTAAATCCTCACTTTAGATTCAAGGTCTCAGCAACCATGTAGCGCGCACAAGCGGGAGTAAACGGGATTCATGCCAAGCAATTTCGGAATAAGCTGGCTCACGCTTACTGGTAACTAAAGGATTGGAGTAAACTCGAAAATTCGTCCTTTCGAGCGCGTGAAGCCTATCTCCCAGTGGTCCAGATCCTCTGGAACTCCCTTTCGAGGGCCGCGGCCAGCTTCGCGCTTCGAATCACCAGCAAGTTCTCATTGTTATCTTGGTCTGCTGACGCAGTCCAATTGAAGCTGCCGATCAAGACTATGTGACCGTCGATTATCGCTACCTTGTGGTGCATGAGATTCGGGTTAGTGTCGTTCCTCACCTGGACTCCGGCTGCCTTCAGGCGGAAGTATTCGCTATACTTCGTAACTTGCTGCTCCTCGAACACGATCTTAACCTCTACCCCTCTTTGGTACGCAGCAAGAACCGCGTCGCCTATACTGTCGAGAGTGAAGCTATAGATCAGGACGTGGATGCTCAAGTTAGCCCTGTCCAGCCAGTGGATCAAGGTTGAAGCACATCCGCCCCTTGGAGAGAAGTAGACACCCAAGATTGAGACCTCAGGGACAGCTTCGGCAGCCTTCAGCGCTACTATCGTGGCGTTCAGCTCCTGAATCTCTTCATTCAGCCGCGAAATTTCGGCCTGAGCGGCACCTAGCTGAGACTGGAGGGAGCTGATCTGAGATCCGGCGAGACCGAAGTATCCTAAGGCCACGCCGATTAGAAGCCCGCCAACGGTCAGCGCAATCACCTCATTTTTCATTTTCTACGTCATTTGGATTCCTAGAGATTTGGATTAATAAATCCTACTTAGATGGCAGCAAGGCAAACTCCTAATCCGAGTTACCGCACACAATAATAGCGCGCCTTTCTCCGATTTTTCGTCCAATAATATTTGGTAAGAGAATTAGTTGAATCTCAAACCTTACTTTCCTTCTACAGCTTCTCTAGGATTCTATGATCTTCTCGCACGCTGAAGCAGGAAACTAGGTTTCAGATATTAGCTTCTTGATAAATTCCACGTCCTTTTTCAAAACAGTTTTTCTCTCTTCCCGACCATACTTTCCTAGAGACTCGTCTTCGATGGTTAAATCGCCACTATACCCAGCTTTCCTCAAGACCTGAACGACCCTTTTCAAGTCAATATCTCCTTCGTACAGAGGTACTGCAACCTGAGGAAAATCTTCCCCAGGACGCCTCTGCATTTCCCTCCTAGCTTCAGGATATTTTAAATTTTTAAGATGAGTATGTTTAACTAGTTTTGCATACTTTTCTATGAGTTCATGAACCTTACTCAACGGATAACCATACCAATAGAAGTTCCCGGTGTCTAACGTCAAGCCTACTCTCTCATCATTCACCTCTTTAAAAGCATGGTCTAAAAATCGCTCATCGTTACTAACATAGCCGTGATTCTCTACAGCATAAGCTACGCTGCTGCTCCTCGTCTCTCTTAAAAGGGATTTCATTATTTTAACGAAGTGCTCAGCATACTCTTCAATTGGCTTCTCTTCCATTATTTGCATATGCGAGTTTATCCGTATCACTTCAACCCCGATTTCATCCGCAAGTTGTGTCGCCTTTTTAATATAATCCAGCTCCTCTTCCAGATTTCCACTTGAAAAATCATTTTCCAACAATATGGTGCACGGTTTTATACCCGTATTTTTAGAAAATTCTAAAAATTCTTTTCTTTCACGCGCGTCTCTCAGGTTAAAACCTAGCTTCACTATGTGGCCCATATCTTCATACGTGTCTTGAGTTAATGTTTTGTTGACGTACATTTCATACCTGTCTAAACCCAAGTCCTTTAAACCTTTAACGAGATCCTCGTAACCAACCCATACTACCGTGAAATCCCTTACTGAGACATACATTTTGATCCTACAATAACAGGGATATTAATAAACTTATCAAGTGGCCAATATGCCAAATCTCATAAAGCCATGCATAGCGATCTATAGAAGCAGTGTGGAAGCCGATTTAGAAAAACATATAGTTCAATTAGTACTCGGCTATTTTGATTTTAACCCATATTTTTCCCAATGCGTTATTTCTTCAAGCGGTCTCCTGTTTCTACCGGGTTTCTCATCAGGATAGCCGACTGAAACAGTACATAGAACTCTAAGACCGTCAGGTATTCCTAGCAGCTTCCTTATAGGTTCTTCAAAGGGAGTGTTCAAAACGCCCATCCAGCATGTTCCTAGCCCCATAGAGTGGGCAGCGAGAAGAAAGTTTTGCACGGAAACCGCAACATCCCCGTGATACCAGTTGCTGCTCCTCCCAGGGTCAGCTATGAAAACCACTACGACGGGACTGTCAGCCATGAACCTCCCGTACCTATGTATCTCCGCAAGCTTCCTCCTAGTCTCAGGGTTCTTCACCACTAGGAACTCCCATGGCTGAGAATTGTTAGCTGAGGGAGCCCATCTGGCTGCTTCAAGACACTCTATTATCTTCTCGTCCTCCACTGGAGTCGACTTATACTTTCTAATGCTCCGCCTAGTTTTAATCGCCTCCATCACATCCATCTTTAAACACCTAAGAAGATTTCATGAGACATCTTAATATGGTTTACTATGATCAAGACTCCTTATAACAACAGAATTCCAGAATTCGATTAAGGAAAGTAGCAAACGGGATTTGGAAAACTAGAAGTTTTTAAGCCTTCCTGGCTTCGGCTTCGAAGACCCAGCTATCAAGGTTTTTACAAATCAATGTAAGGATCCGCATAGACTCCTCCGGTCTCATGGCGAGAAAAAGCGCGGCAACATGCTTGCAGAACTGTTTTTGACCAATTCTTTTAACCCAGTCCTCACAGTCATGCTTCAGCCTCCTGTCAGGAATATTTATGATGACAGCGTATTCCTTAACCTTAGCTTTAACCTTCTCCTCTCCAGCCTCCTCAACAACCACTTTCCCAACTAGTTCCCTCGCCCTCTCCAGCCTACCCCCCTCAAGGAAGGCTGAGACCAGTTTCTCAATGCCTTTTTCACCTGAAGAAAGCGCTGCCTCAACCTTGCTAACAGTCCTCCTTAAACCCTGCTCTTCAAAGTAGTTTAGAACCCTGTTCAAAGCCTCCTCCTGAGGCTTTTCCATGACTCCGACGATTCTCATCATTTGAAGCGCGTTCTTAACCGCATACCCTCTGAAGTGATTATTGAAATAGACGTAAACCTTCTTAGCCTTGGACGAGAGCTCCTCCAGCTTTCCCTTCCACTCCTCAAGCTCCTCAATCCTGTAATCGTAATAGTACCAAGGCCTGTTCCCCCTGCCGTGAAACCTTACGTATGAAAAATCTCCTGTAACCTTCAACAATGCAGGCAGAAGAGGCTCGTCGACAATACAGTAACCCACATTGTTCTCCGACAGAATTCTGAAAGACTCATCCATCAGCCAAGTCGGATGCCTGAACTCGACAGTAAAATCGTAACCTTCAGGAAGGCTTTCCAAGAACTCTTTAAAGCCTTTGAAGGCTGCAGCAGGCTTGGGTGGAAGCTGGAAAAGCAGTGGCCCAAGCTTCCCGTCTTCCTTGAGAGGAGCCAGCGCACTCAGGAAGAGCTTTAAATCCCTCAGAGCACCCTTCTCCAGATCCATTAGTTTAACGTGAGTCACTGTTTTAGGAACCTTAAGGGAGAATACGAAGCCTTTCGGCGAAGACCTGGCAATAGTACGGATGAATCCCAGGTTAGGCTGTTTATAGAAGGTTGAATCCACTTCAACCGTCTTGAAAACATCCGCATACTGCTTGAACATTTTCTCACTACTTGTGTAGAACACGTTTAGCCAATCCTTATAGCTCCAGCCCGATGTCCCTACAACGATATTATCCAACCCTTTTGAACATCCACTCTACTGGTGATAAACTTTTAGTTAGAATCTGGCATTCCTATGACTAAAGCCAACTGGATTCTCGTCTCCCTCGGGCCCACCCTGCCGGTACAGTGCTTTATGGAAAACGTATACTGAGTGCTTTTCTTAGGCTACTTCCACTATAAGGCAGGCAGAAACCTTTTAGAACCTGTGACAACTTTTCAGCAACTTATTCTTTAACATGCCGTATGTACGGATGGAGCCGGTAGCATCTTTTAGAGTCTATCCTCTTCCTCCGGAGTTCGCGCGCACTGGTTTTCCAATGGACTCTGAAACCCCATATTTAAATCCGGATACTGATCCTTAGAAAGATTCGTTTAAACAAGCTAACCGCATAGAGCAATTTAGAAGATTAGTATCAACCTCGTCTGAATATATCTAAAATGTCATATAATCTTTGTAAGTCTCAAAAAGGTAAGCGTATTTAATGGCTCTCGCAGAAAAAGTTATAAGCTTTGCAACTGCTTAAAAGTTTAGGAATGCTCTGGGAATATTTAACAAGCCCCGATATAAAGGAAGTGGCTGAGAAGAAACTCGTCGCGATTCTCCCAGTAGGCTCGGTCGAGATACATGGACCCCACATGCCGACTGGAACAGACTCCATAACTATTCGCGAGATAACTAGAATGGCCGCTGAAAAGGAGCCTGCAGTAGTTTTGCCTACGCTATACTATGTTTATGTGCCGGAGAACCGGCATTTTCCTGGAACCATATCGCTAAGCGCTAGGACAATCCTTACTATTCTTGAGGAAATATGCGACGAGGTTGCGAGAAACGGTTTTAAAAAAATCCTTATTGTAAACGGTCATGGAGGAAACAATAATCTTCTAAGGGTTTTCCTGAGGGAAAGCCTGCATAAGAAGAAGGATTATACTATTTACGCGTTAATTGAGCCCTGGTCATCAATAGAAGAGATTGCTGAGAAAATATGCGAGAGCAAGATAACAGGGCATGCTTGCGAGCGTGAAACCAGCATGGGGCTATACTTGTTTGAAAACCTGATTAAGATGGAGGATGTTAAACATGAGGCGAAGATAGGGGGTACGAATCTGCCTGGAGTAGAGACGCCTGTCGACTGGCAGGCCTACGCGGTCCAGCTTTATCTCGGTGACCCTAGGCTGGCAACTAAGGAGAAGGGCAGAATCATGGTTGAAAAGCTTGTTGATTACGTGGCAGATGCTATAAGAAGGGTTAAACAGGATGAGAGGGTTCCAGCGATACTCGACGATTTCTACAGGAAGGCCTACGGGCAGTAGTGAATGCCAGCATAGAAAGCAATATGCTAAAACCAGTCTGAGTGCCATATATGGGGATTTCCTGGTGGAAACAATGTTTCTAAAGTTTTCTCAACCTTCCCCTTATGTTTCACGGCTTGGTCGACTAAGACGTTCTTCGGATCCCTATATCCAAGAATGAGTTGCATCAACACCCATTGCGGGAGCTCAACCCAGTTCGCCGACACGGTTTCTGAAAGAGACACCCCGGATTCGGAAACTTCGAGAGTAGCAATGCCTATGTCGGTTTTAAAAGATATTTGCGAAGCCAGATCTTTCACACATGCTTTTTCCAAACGGTCCTCAAATACTGAAACAAGCTTCTCGAAGGTCGACTTGAGATTAATGATTCTCCCCATGCCGTCTGAAGCATATGGATAGTCAATGCTAATCGTGCAGCCGAGGCTTTTACAAAGCTCGGCGAAAGGATGGTCAAACGGGACGTATATTTCAAGCTCACTAGCCTTCTTCTGGAAAGCAGTGTCGCACGCGTAGCGGAGCACATGCTCATACAGGGCAGCGTCTACAGCACCCACCTCAGTTATCCTCATTACCCTCGGCCAACGGTCAGAAGCACAGTATGCAACTATCCTTCCAGACTCATCTTCGAAGACTGTTCCGTCAGCAGGTACTCCCCACCAGCTTCCCTTTCTAAATCTGAACCATTCACCCCTATATCTTTTAAGGGGGCCCGTCCTATGCTCGTTAGCCAACTCGTAAATTTTCAAGATAGCTTCAGCATCGTCCTTCTCCATCGGGCGGGCTTTAAGCCCAGGCCTAGCCCTCTCAGCATTTCTTAAAGGCATGGTTATCTTGCAATTGGGAAGCGTTGAAGCATAACCCCATCTAATATAGTAGTCAGGTATGCCGAACAACATTGAAACATCATATTCGTTTTTAACCATGTATTCGATTGAAAACTCCATAACCTTTCTAGAATATCCTTTCATCCTGTGTTCCTCGAGCGTTCCAACTCCACCTACTCCGCCCATTTTCAGGAAGGTTTTCCCAACTTTTACTTCAAGATCATTGATGATGAGCCAGCTAACCGGCGACCCTCCCAGTTCATCCAGAAGAAGCTCAACTCTATGGGATCTTGCCGAGTCAGTAACCCTTATCTCGCTTCCCATAGGCCTTTCTAAAAACATGCTGTTAAAAAAACTTAGCGTATGCTAATCATTTGGACTCAATATAGTAGAGATCCTGCCTCGGATCCCTTATTAAAGGCCTTTTCTTGACGAAGTTGTTTCCGACAAGTATTGCGAGAGCGTGTCGCACAGTCCTCGCGGGGAGCATCGTCTTCTTAACAATGTCTTTCTGGGTTAAAGCCCCCTCGTATTCGAGAACCTTCAAAATTAGTTTAGCACTAGGAGGCAGACTGCTTATGTCGAGAGACATCCTAGCCTTCTTCTCGAGCCTTCTTGCGAGAAGCGCTTCGCTGAGCCTTACGAAGCCAGCGTCTTCACCCTTCTTAACGACGACCCTGTCAGTTATCCTCATTCTATACCCCCCATCCACGATGACTTCGCAAGCCGAATTGCTGACTATGTCTCGGATTTCTATGAGGCTTTCAATAGGGGTTACCAAGGGTCTTCTAGTAAGGTTTAAAGAGTTAACCGGGACTATGCCTACCACCTTGGCTTGCGGATGTATTATTGGTCCTCCTGTCGAAAGAGCATACGCCGTTGAACCTATGGGTGTGGAAACTATCAGGCCGTCGCCTATATCCCTCCAGACGAACTCGCCGTCAACGTAAAGGCTGTATTCAAGTATTGTGGCACTTTTCCTTGGGAAGATTGCCAGCTCGTTTAGCGCACACGGTGTTTCAGAATCATCCACAACAGCCTTAAGCCTTGAAGAATACTCCACGCTATACTCTCTTCTTAGAAAAGCTCTTAAAGCGTCGCCGAGCCTCTCAAGCGTTGTCTCCATCAGGAAACTATTATTCTCAGTCTTGCTAACCCCCAGGATGAGCACATCCCTAGATTTCACGTGATGTAACGCTTTCAGAACATCCTTATCCTCACCCAAGATGAGGAGAAGACCCTCGTTAAGCTTCTCAAGCTCTTCGAGACGCTTGACGCGCGTAACCTCCACCCCGACGCGATTAACTGTTCTCAAGCACTCCCTAAGGAGACCACGGTCGAACCCCGCTGGAGCTAACACTATGTTCAACTGGCTTTAGTAGTTTATTGGAAGGGCTATTTATTGCTTTCAGCGGTTTAAAAACGTTGCAACTCTATTTTGCCTCTTAATGAAGCATCTATGCAATTATTGCCTTAATAGAACCCCTTAAATAAGAGGGTTTTAGGCTTCAAGAGAAGCTGATGGAAAACCTTAGCCGTAAAATACGGGAAAGGGCGAGAGACATTGGGGCCGTAGTATTAGCCCATAATTATCAGAGGCCTGAGGTGCAGGATGTCGCTGATTTCGTCGGCGACAGCCTGGAACTTTCGGTCAAAGCCATGGAGACCGATGCGAAAACCATCGTTTTCGCAGGCGTAGATTTCATGGTTGAGCAGGCGGCTGTGCTGAACCCTAGTAAGACAGTGTTAACGCCTGAGCCAAGCTCCATCTGCCCGATGGCTTGGCAGCTTGACCCCACAGTGGTTGAAGAATACCGTAGGAGAAACCCGGATGCACCACTAGTAGTTTACGTGAATTCATTCGTCGAAGTAAAGTCTATGGCTGACTACGTGGTTACCAGCAGCAGTGCCTCTAAGCTGGTTTCGAAGCTTGACGCGGGGAAAATCCTTTTCGGACCAGATCGGAATCTAGCGTCCTATGTTGCTGAAACCACGCGGAAGGAGGTTATTGCTGTTCCACTTAACAGCTACTGCCCGGTTCACATAGGGATCACACCGGATAAAATATTATCCATTAAGGAAAGGATGCCGGATGCGAAGATACTTGTGCATCCGGAGTGCCCGCCTGAAACAAGGAGGCTGGCGGATTTCGTGGGCAGCACTAGCCAAATAATAAGAGCGGTGGGAGAGATTGATGCAAAGCGTTTTATAATAGGCACTGAGAACGGGGTGATTCACAGAATCTCAAAGCTTTATTCCGGTAAGGAGGCTTATCCTGTCAGTAAAGACACGATATGCCCCAACATGAAGAAGATAACGCTTGAAAAAGTATACAGGAGCCTCGTTAGCGGCGAGACTCTTGTAAAGGTCGATGAGAAGCTTGCTGAAAAGGCTAGGAGAGTTCTTGAAAGAAGTTTTACTCTTCTGGGGGTTGAAACACCTTGGTCGAGGAAGTAGTTTTCAGAAAATTTATCGAATGGCTCTCCGAGGATATTCCCTATTGGGACGTGACCTCCGAGATAATACCTCCGCAAGTAACGTGCGAAGCGGTTGTAATAGCTAAGGAGGAGGGTGTTGCAGCCTGCTGTGAGGATCTCGCTATGATACTTGAGAAGATGGGCTTCACGGTTAGGGTTTTAAAGAAGAGCGGCGAGGAATTCGGAAAATGGGATCAAGTAATGTGGATTAAAGGCAATATGCGTAGGCTCATGGAGATCGAAAGACTATTGCTGAACATTCTCTCCCAAGCCTTTGGAGTGGCAACGCTAACCAAGGCCTTTGTTGAGAAGGCGAGAAGAATAAACCCGAACCTGAAGATAGCTGCAACCAGGAAGGTTAAACCCGGCTTCCAGTATTTCGAGAAGAAGGCTATTGCAGCCGCGGGCGGGGACACCCATAGGCTGAACCTGTCAGACATGATTCTCATCAAGGAAAACCATCTAAAGTATTTCAACTCGGTTGGTGAAGCTGTTAAGAAGGCCAGGGAACTGGCGAGCTTCAGCAAGAAGATAGAGATCGAGGTGGCTGAGGCTGAAGACGCTGTGGAAGCTGCTGAGGCGGGTGCAGACATAATCATGCTTGACAATTGCACCCCTGAAAAAGTAAGGAGGACGATTGAAATGCTTAGAGAGAAAGGGTTGAGAAGCAGGGTTCTAGTAGAGGTCTCCGGCGGAGTGAAGCTTGAAAATCTTGAAGAATATGTGGAAGCCGGCCCGGATATAATAAGCTCAGGAGAGCTAACGCATTCAGCGAAAGCAGTAGACATATCGCTCGAAGTCACGAGGGTTGAGAAATGAGGAGGATAGGGTTGATAGGGTGTGGTGCAATAGGCTCTCTCATAGCCAAGGCTGTGGACGAGGGAAAGGTTAACGCGAAACTGGTTTACGTCTACGATTCTCGTAAGGAGGCTGCGTCGAAGCTGGTTGAGAAGCTGAGGAGCAAGCCGAAGGTTCTGGAAGGAATAGAGGAGATGTTGAAAGACAGGAGGCTCGAGGTTATCGTCGAGGCTGCAAGCGACGAGGCTGTTCTAAAATACCTTAAGCCCATTGTTGAAGCCGGGAAAGAGGTTCTCGTGATGAGCATAGGGGGGCTTCTTTTCCCTGAGACAAGGAAAATATATGAGGAAAACACTCGCAGAATACATGTTCCGGCGGGAGCAATCGCTGGACTGGATGCGATCCGAGCCATAAGCCTAGTCGGCGTGGACAGGATGGTTTTAACCACGAGGAAGCCTCCTGAAGCATTAGCCTATTCCAACTATTTCAAGGAGAAGGGGATTGAACTAGATAAAATTAGGGAGCCGACGCTGGTTTACGAGGGGCCCGTGGAAGACGCTTTAACGCATTTCCCAAAAAGCGTGAACGTGGCGGCAGCACTAGCCTTATACTCTAAGTCAGGGGTTCTAGTTAGAATAATAGCAGATCCAACTAGGAAAGAGATAATGCACGAGATAGATGTTGAATCCAAGGTTTCCAATCTAAGGATACTGGTTGAGAATGTTCCGCACCCGGATAACCCTAGGACAAGCTATCTGGCGGCATTATCCTGTATTCAGAAGCTTAGAGAGATCTGTGGCTGAGGCTTGAGACAGTGTTTTCTTAGCCAACCACCTTAGAAAAGTTTATAAACGCGTTTAAGAAAGATTCTCGAAAGCCGAGAAGAGATAGTTATGAGTAATAATGCGGTTAAAGTCTATGTTCTAGACCCTGCTTCAATACTTACCGGAGTGGCTGCTAGAGCAGTTGAAAACGGTGAGGTGACTGGTAGGATAATAGTGCATAAGGCCATTGTCTCGGAATTCGAGAGAAAAGCTAGATTCGGCGATGAAACAGGGTTAAACGGCTTAAAATCCCTTAGGGATGCAGCCTCAGAGAAAGGGCTGGAGGTCGAGTTTATAGGCTCTTCCAATACTCCGGAAGAGGTTTCAACAGTTCTCAGAGACCTAGCGATGAACACAGGCGGCACTCTGGTTTCATGCGACCCGGTTTTGGCTAAGACTGCGAGAGCAATGGGGATTGAGGCGATCTACCTTAGCCCGGTTGGAAAGGCTAAGCTTGAAGAGTTCTTTAAACCAGGCATAATGTCTATACATCTCAAGGAGAACGTTATCCCGAAGGCTAAGGAGGGGATTCCTGGCAGATGGGTTTACAGAGATGTCGGAGAGAAACCGATCAGTAAGTCTGAGCTTGAATCAATAATAGCTGACATAATGGAGAGAGTCCAGTTTACAAACCAAGGTTTTGTGGAAATAGATAAGTCTGGCTCGACAATAATACAGCTTAAAGACCTTAGAATAGTCATTACTCGACCACCCTTCTCAGACGGGCTTGAAATAACCGCTGTTAAGCCACTCATTAAGAGAAGCCTTGACGAGTATAATTTAGCTGACAAGCTTATCGAGAGGCTTGAGACTCAGGCTGAAGGAATACTCATAGCTGGAGCACCTGGAATGGGGAAGTCCACTTTCGCCCAGGCCCTCGCAGAGTTCTACAGGTCGATGAACAAGGTTGTTAAAACAATAGAAAGCCCGAGAGACCTTCAACTCCCTCCTGACGTGACACAGTATTCTAAGACAGCAGCCGAGCCCAGCGAGCTTCACGACGTATTACTGTTAAGCAGACCGGACTACACGATATACGATGAGCTTAGAGATACTAATGACTTCAGCATTTTCATAGACCTTAGGCTTGCAGGCATAGGGATGGTCGGCGTCATACATGCTACAACACCCATGGATGCTATTCAACGCTTCACCGGGAGGACTGACCTTGGGCTCATACCCTCCATCATAGACACAGTCATATTTATGAAGGAGGGCGAGGTTTCGAAAATATACACGCTTGAAACAGTTGTGAAGATCCCTAAGGGGATGAGAAACGCGGACCTAGCTAGGCCGACGATAGTCGTTAAAAACTTCTTGACGGGGGAGGCGGAGTACGAGCTCTACGTCTTCGGAGAACAAACCTTCATAGTCCCGGTTCGCAAGAAGAAGACAGGATATGAGGAGAAGCTTAAGGAGGAAGTGCAAGCGATAGTGCGCAACCAGATTTCAGACTTCGACATCAGGATTGAGGGGGACAGTTTGATCCTGTATGTAAATAAGGAGGACGTTCCCATACTTGTCAAGAAGTACAATAAGAAGCTCAACAGGTTTGCGAAAAGAATAAACATGAACATTGAGATAAGCCCACAGAATAGGCATGAAAGCAGATACTGAGACTTAGAACCATACTTTCTAGAAAGCGCATGCTAAATTTTCCGCTGAGAAGCGAAACATAAAAAATGGTTGATTCTAACCTACTGCTCCACCAATAGCTCCACCGATTATTGACATTATCGATCCGAATGCCAGCGATACTATGATTGCTCCGCCAGCAACCAGGCCTCCTAGAAGACCGAGTAGCCCGCCGAGAACCCCTCCAAGCAGGCCTCCGGCAGCAACGAACCCGATGACTAGAAGTATGGTTGCAATTATTCCGCCAAACACTCCTGCTAGAAACCCGGCTAGGGCTCCTCTGCCAGGTCCTCCTCCAGCCATTAAGCCGGATATGAAGCCGCCGATTAAAGGGCCGATCACCGGAAAGTACGCGCCTAGAACAGAGTTTATTATGAACCCCAAGAATGCGCCAAGCCACAGGTTGCCTTCCCTCCTCATCCGCACCACTAAAAATATCCTGCATTAGCCATGATTTAATCGTTTCCTACTTCTCCATGACAGGCTTCTTTCTAGCAAGGTAGAAAGTAGTGAAGCATAAAACTATTAAAGCAACAGCGACAAGAATAAGAACTATCCTCAAGTTAACCCCCGATCCTTTTAGCGTTACAGATTCGTTTCGAATAAGATTAACATTCTTGCTTTCAGCAGAAGTGCTGACAGTATAGTTTCCAGCAGGAATGTTTGAAAAAACAATGCGGCCCTCAGCATCTGTTCTCCCGGTAGTTTGAAAAACCGATGATTCGTTTAAAGGCCTACTTGTCACGGGATGCGGAGATGGAGCTATCTTGACTTCAACGTTTCCCATCGGCTCGCCGAATTCATTGACCACGTGAACGTTCAGGAAATAGGTTTCAGTCCTCAATTCAATTATCAAAGGCCTGCTTGTTATGGGAAGCGGAAACTCTGCACTCTGTTTAAGGGAAATCAGGGAGACACCTTTATTCGTTAGACTGAGATAACCCTTGAATACTTCAGCGCCATCACTCTTTACGATGACCTCGTAATCCCCGAGATTCAGGACGATTTTCAATTCACCTGCTCCTGAGCTTGCAATTTCACTATTATGCTTCAACTCCACTACTGCTTCACCCAGTAGTCCGCCTGTGGAGTTAACCGCCCTAAGCTTCACCTCTCCTAAGACAACGACTGTCGTAACATTGCTAGCCCTCAACAATCTTACTCCACTAGCCTCGAGAAGCAGAACATAGACCCCGGGCGACCCTGGCTTATAGCTTACGGTGAAAACCCCGTCTGGAGAAGGATTCAGCCTAAAGGTTTCAACCTCCCTCCCATCATTATAAATACGCATAGTTAACTCGGCGGTTTCAGGATGCGCAACACCAATAAGAACCCCGTTGACCCGTACTTCCTCCCCAATCCTGATTGGAGAGTTCTCAACCCATGCTCGCAACATGCATACGCTTGGCAACACTGTTTGAAACCTCCCGTATGCAACCGAGCCGGTATAAGTATCGTTCCCAGTCCACTCTGCCTTTATGAAGACGTCTCCGAAAACCCTCGGCTTCCAAACTATTGATAAAACCCCCGTCGTAGCATTCAACTCGGCGAAGAGAATCCATGAAGCATTGTCTAAGGAATAGTAGAGTAAAACGTTTTGAACACTAGGAGGATAAAGCCTCCCGCTTATACTAATGTTCTCGAATCCTGCTACCACCACGGTCGGGCTTAAAGTCAGATTAAGAATCGACCTTGATTTCACCCGAAGAGAGTACTCGGGTGTTGAAGCAGGCTCATACTCTAAGTCGCCAGGAAAAAACGCTGAAATCCTATAGACGCCTAAAATCGTAGGCGTAAAGTCGAACGAGAAGCTTCCGTTTAAGGCAACCGACAACTGATATTCATTCAGAATATTTTTCGGATCCCTAGTCTTCAAGTATAATTGGGAAACACTTGGATTAACCTTCCCAATTATCCTGACACTGGCGTTAACAGCAGCCTCGCTCGGGACGCTAAGCTGGATACTAACCAGCTTTCTCGATGGTGGCGGGGAAGGCGGAGGAGGCGGGGGTGGAGGCGCTGCTGAAAGATGTATGTCTATCTGTACCGTACCCTCGCCTATGGCAGATGCACTACCTGAATAACTGTCTTTCGATGCACTTACGACTATATTCACGGGAACAGAAGAAACAGTTAGCGTAACTGGCCCATATTTGCCGTCGGTTCCAGTAGTTGTTGATTTAGAGTCTCCTCCACCAGAAATTGAAACAGAAGCGCCGACTGCAAGAGTCCCATCAGGCATATAGACATATCCCCACACGTTTACAGGTACCTGCGCCCTAACGAAATTTATGACGGTTAAGATTATCCCACATAGAATGAATATGCAGGCTAAGTAGAAAGCCTTCTTCATCATCCCTCTACCTCCAGCTCCACGAATTTGCGCGGAGAATTCAAGTACACGAAGTATCCGAAGCCCTGCTCTACTGGAAAGTCGTCCGCCGGGCTGCTGATGCCGGGCGAATAGCCTTTAAACTTTTGCGTTCCAATATCCCATCTTGCTATTAACGTTGCTTCCGGCCCTATCGCTTTCCCAAGCGTTTCAGCCGAGTATCCCGAAGATTGTTTGAGGATTAGGGCGATAAGGTTGTACCTCTTAACCAGACTCCTGACGTGGAAACGTAAAGTGAGCCAGTTACTCGTATTCTCCGTATCGTTAGCCCTAACGTAGATCGTGTGGAATCCATCGGCATAGGTTGAACCGTTGAAGCTTATTCTGATGTACTCTATGCTTGAATCCCAGGAGCCGTCTGCTGGAGAAGGTATTAGAGTTAGAGGATTAGTGGCGTCTACCGCATACCCTGCACCAGTAATGTTGTTAAGCGATATTATTTTGACTGTTAGATTTACTACTCCTGTTTGAACCATGCTGTCCACCACTTTCAACGTTAAGCTTGTAACCGTAACAGTGAAGTTGGCCGTCACAGTTCCCGGACCGCCTATAGTTGCATTAGTGTTCGGCAAATAGGGGTCAGCTATAGTTATCTTCGACGTGTTTGAAAACCAATTTTTGAAGACGTAGTCAGGGTCAGCGATGGCGGATATTTGTATTGTTGAGCCCTCGTTGTACCAGTCCGAGCCGGAAGGCGATGTGGTTCCGCAGCTCAGTGGCTTAACCGTGAAAGTGACGTTATACTGTTTCTTGAAGAAGGCTTTTACAGTAGTGTTGTAACTTGTAACAGTGTAATTGTGGCTTTGGGCTCCTCCGTCGCTCCAGCCATACCAGACATACCTCGTCCCATTCTCTAAGTCCATGGGTGAGACTGCTTCCAGCAGGTGGGTTGAGCCCTCCTCCCATGTGAAGACTACAGGTGTCGTGATAAGTTGTCCATCAACCTTCACGAGGCCTGAGCCCCGTGGGTCCGAGTCGACAGTAATCTTAGATAAAGCGTTGAACAGTGAGAGACTTGGGTCACCGTAAAGGTTGAAGCAGAACAGGTTCATCCACCAAACACTGCTATCATGAGGCAGCATCCCCTTAGCCTCGTAGAGAGCTACGCCTGCACTAAGCTTATCCTTTAACAGTTTCTCAACGTAGCGGTACCCTATTTCAACATTATCCGCAAGCATACGGGGCCACCAGTAGCCAACTATATACCAGCTTACCCTCGAGGCTGAAACAGTTGCTACCGCACCATTCTTAAGAAGAGCATAGCCAAGGTTATTTTCATCCTCCGGATAACCATTGTTACAGGAGCATTGGAATATGAATGAGGGTGCGGAGCCGTTCAATCCAGGAGTATCAGAAGAGCCGAAGAATAATTGCCAACTCATCTCGCCGGACTCCGGCACCCCGTCACCATCGTCAAAACTCCAATACTTTCTGAAGGCTCCTTGGCTGCTCCCATGGCCGAACCAGAAAACCACTCCGTAACCCTTCTTCCACTCGTTGACCAAGTTAGCCTTAGTTAATGGTGCTGAGTAATATGGCGCAGCCTCAGGCACCGGGTCCCGTCCAGCTCTCTCGTAAAGAACATAGTGCGTCCAGCCCCCAGGCAGAATGTTTTCAACCACATATTTAGGCAAGTCTAAACCATCTGTTCTTTGCCAGCCCTGGTTATCTTCATTCGCATAGTTGCTTATAGCTACTGGAAGCATAATCCTGTTTCTCCATCCTGTTCCTGAGAACACGTAGCTCATCGTCTTTCGGAGAACCTCATCTAGCGTAGCGTAATCATCATTGTAAACAGGTATTCTTCCTACATATACCTCCGGAGTGAAGTCCACGCCAGTATCTTGACCATATTCCCCATAATAACTGTCCCCATCGGTATTCCAGTTTCCAGTAAGGTCAGCATAGAAATAGTCCGTGGGCACAGTATCATAACCCTGAACCCTCGGCCAGCACATCATCATTGGGACATCACCGTAAGAGTCAGACGGATTACTCGGGTCATCTGGATCAGGATTGCCTATTAGAAGAACATACTTGACCCCCAGGGTTAGATAATTGTTCTTCAACCAGTTTCTTATGTTTACTGCTCTCTGCTGCCCAGTTTCCGGCCCGTAATCATCCTCTGTGATCACCCTCACCTTGAAGCCTCTAGTGTTCTGAAGATGATTCACATAATTGTTTAGCTCCATGCTTCCTGTTTTTATAGCCTTCGTAGTGACTATAACATAATCGTACTGGGAGTTCAATGCCGGAAAAGACGGCAAATACCATTCTTTAGCGCTATTCCAGTTTACAAATTGTTTCTCAACGATTTTTTCAACTATCGTGTTTTTAACAATGGCTGCTCGTCTACCTGTAAGCTGATAAGTGATCTTGAAAGATATATTCTCATGTATCTTAAGCCTCCCTTTTAACGGGTTATACTGGATGGGATTATACCGGATTCTTGCAAACACATATATTCCTCTATTAGAAACCTGGTAAACCTCTACAGCGTTATCCGGATAATATTCTCCTCTCCCGTATACGAGAAGATTCTTACCATTCTGTATATCCTTGCCGATACCCCAATCCACTGCTTCACCGCATGCCAAAGGTGGCGCCGGAATTACTTCTGCAGTCACATTCATCTCATAGCTTTCATCCCGTAAAACACATATATCTATGGTGGTTGTATTCACATCGGGTGGAAGCAACACGTCTAAAAACTTAGTCGGAAGCTCCGGATTGCCAGGTTCACCAAAATAATGAAAACCATCAAGCTCAACAAATAGGTAGTTCCCGAAGTATGATATACTTGGGCTGCCACAACCAATATTTAATTCTATTTCACCATATCGCGTTCCAGAAACCATTATAGTAGGCATCCATCTTACTGAGGAAATAGCTGAAAAACAGAATGCGATGAGAATTAGAACGACGAGCAATAAATTACTTCCTACACGCCTACTTACCAATTCCCTTCCTTTTAATATGGCTGGCAGATGGATATAAAATTTTTTAATTAAAATCTTGAAAAGACACGCTTCTATTGCAGTTCGACGTTGGGAAAATGTTTATAATTAGAGAAATCAAGACAGAATATGAACGCTAATTATTACACCCGCATCTATCAGCCATCTGGTTGTCTATGGATCAGCCTTTCGGGATTGAGTCGACAATCAGTCTGGATCGCTCAGGTGTTATTTTTCTCTCCTTAAAGAAGCCTGCCGGAGCTTCAATGGCATACTTGAAGTACTTATCCACACCATATAGCTTAGTCGGGCTTGGATCCATGCGCAGGATCCCAACTATGGCTCCGTCCGCCTTGATGAAAGCTATGTCTAGGCTTGCCTCAACGTTGCGCATATGGAATAAACCGTTAACTTCATCGGGGAATATGAACAGTATAAGAGTCTTCTCAATGATGCTCCTACTGATGTTCTGGAAGCCTGCTGCACGCTCATCAGGCTCATCCGCAACCTTAACCTCAAACTCGATAACCTGGCCCTCGTCGTTAACAATCCGGATCCTTGCAGTACTCATCTTTTGAAACTCCTCAGTGACCCTTGAACCGCCATTGTTGAAGTATGCCCAAAAACAGAGTAAAACTACAGCGGAAACCAGTAGGATTATAACAATCTTTCCCCGTCCTCCCAAGCTCTCCTCTATATTTTTAAAACTGCTGAAAAAGCTTTAGCAGCATTTTTTATACAAGATGGTTGAAAAATCAGAATCTCTCTGCGAAACTTAGAATTAAGTAAATCTAGTTTCCCCTATTTATCCCGTAGGATTGCTAATCCTTCCCATGAAGAGAATGGCTCCCGTTTCCTTCTCCTGAATCATGAAGATGAACGGGTGGTCTGCTCTAAAGACTTTAGTCTCCGGTATGGCAGTTAGCTTCATGACCACGGCGGTTGCGGCAGCCGCTTCAGTCCCCTTCTCACCGACCTTAACGTAAGCCTGGTGAATAACTTGGCTGATAAACAAGTCTCTTCCGCCAGTCATTCCCAAGAAATCCGCTTCCCCAGTGAATACGGTAGGCATTCCCAAGCTGCTTAAAGTCTCCCGCATAAAGTATTTGGTTTCAATCTCGAATTTCGGCAGGCAGATCTCATCCAGCTTCTCCTCCTTCATTTGAGCCCTATACTCTTCAAGCTTCTCCGCCGTTAGGAACGACTCTGCCGCCTCAATGTTTCGGTAGTATTATCAGCATAGAGACATTACCCCCTTTGTACGGCAGCTCTAGAATTTGCAAATCCCCCGTATCAACGAAGTTGAACCTTATTGTTTCATTTGGATGCATATGCATCATCTGGACCTTCACGCTTCTATTCAGAATTATCCAGAAATCCTCTTCCATGGTGAGGGATTCGTTGAACGCTATCTTCCAGTCGCCTTTGAAGTAGATAGCGTTGGTTAAGACGAGCCGCGTAAGCTCGTTGAGAACCCCGGGCGGGATCAAGTCTTTAATCTTATGATTCGTCTGCTCCTTTATGAAGACGTTGATTGTTCCCCGCGACTTTTCAGCTTTACGAATAAAGTCTAAAACCTCAGCCTTCCCACCGTAGTATTTTTTCAACCGTCTTCAAATATTCTTCAAGAAACAGATAGCCCTTCAGAACCCAGAGCGCGTTTCCAGTCCTCAACTCGTATTCTCCAGCAGCCTTATTAATACGGTTATGGATCGCGGCGAAATTCGGCCTTAACAAACTGTTTTCCGGGAAGTCGAAAACCGTTTTCATTTCCTCCGCGGTTTTCCCCCTAGCACCCTCATATGTCATTGCAAGAGCAGAGAAGATGCTGTAAGGAGAGAAGAAAAATATTGCCGCTCTCAGCTTTAACAAGTTCAGAGTAAAGCTTGAATGTGAATCGGTTTATTGGCCTTTACAACCTCCTGAACTCCCTGCGGTGCTGAACCAGCATCGTTCGCCTGCGGTGGGCGAATCGGCGAATAAGGGTATGGGAGGAAAATGGCTCCAAGAGGCACTATAGTAGCCAGTAAGAGAATCGTCGCAACTATCCATAACCTCTTTTTACACATTGCTGTGAAAGGCTTCTAAAGACATGTTAAACGTTGTGTTGCTCGACTTTTTAGAAAAAAAGATTCGAGAAAAGAGCATGCTGTACATTTTTTCGAACAGTGCATTTGGAGCAGGACAAATGATTTTATGAATTGAAAACAATGGAATTAGAAATAATCAGAAAAATAACTCGGTTAGAATGAAATTTCTATTCTTCTACCTGTTTCAGCCGACTTCAATATGGCGTCCATGATCATATTGTTTCTATAACCGTCCTCGAAAGTAGCTCCCAAAGGGGCAATATCCTCATCCTTAACCACGGCCTTGATGAAGTGGTATATTTCATTTATGAAAGTATGTTCCCATCCTATGATGTGGCCGGATGGCCAGTATCTCTCTATGTAGGGCTGGGTCTTCTCAGTCACAAGAATAGTGTTCCAGCCGCCTATCGCCTTATCCTCCCATTCCCTCAAATATAGTTTCAGCTCGTTCAGCCGCTCAAGGTTGAACTCTATTGAACCCTTCTCACCGTTAATCTCGAAGTTATTATAATTTTTCCTACCGGTTGCGAACCTCGAGGCCTCTAAGGTACCTATTGCCCCGTTATCAAGCTCTATAACTGCCTCGAAAGCATCGTCAACCGTTACTTTGCCCTTCCTACTTGGATCCTCAGGCAGAGGCCTCTCCTCAATGAACGTTTTAACCATGCCCATTACTGACTTAAACTCCCCAACTATAAACCTTCCAAGGTCTATTATGTGGCTACCGAGATCGCCTAAGGGACCGCTTCCAGCCTCCTCCTTCCTAAGCCTCCAAGCTAATGGGAAGTTTGGGTCAACAATCCAGTCCTGAAGGTACCTAGCCCTGAAATGGTATATCCTGCCAAGCATTCCGGATTTAACTATTTGCCTGGCAAGCTGAACCGCTGGGACAAACCTATAGTTGAATGCAACCATGGTTTTAACCTTAGCCCTATTTGCAACATCCCTGAGAATCCTCGCCTCCTCACCACTCCTTGCGAGAGGCTTTTCGCATAACACGTGCTTACCTTTTTCAATAGCTTCAATCGTGGGATCAACGTGCATGTTGTTCGGGAGACAGTTGTCAACCACCTCTACTTCAGGGTCTTCAACAGCCTTCCTCCAATCAGTAACATACTTTCTAAACCCGTAGTTTACGGCAGCATTCCTAACCTTTTCCTCAGTCCTGCCATATATTACTACCAGATCGGGTACGGCGGGTGGAGGATAGAAGAAGTGGGGCATGCTTTTGAAACCATGAGAATGCGCCTTACCCATAAAGGCATAACCAAGTAATGCAACACCTATTTTGCGCGGGGCACTCATTTCCCATCGTTTTATCATCCAGAGTTCTCTAATTTAAGCATTATGGAACCTATCAGACTGGGGTAATGCATACTTGTGCGTGTCAAAATTTGATAAAAATATCTTAGCGAGCAAAAGCCGTTAAAAGCCCGACAAATTCTTATTAAGAGCAGCATAGATTAAAAATCCAGCATGACGGAAATGCGGATACCGGTTAAGATCAAGTATGCCGAGGACTTTGCAAGAGTATATGCAACGGGCGCGATTGGAGGCTTCAATGGGTTTGATTTTAGAATCGCCTTCTTCAATGATGTTGTGAATCATCCCGAAGAGCCAACCCAGCCCCCCACTGTAAGTAGGGAGATTAAGGTTGAAGTAATACTTACGCCAGTTGCATTGAAGCAGCTTACTAAATGGTTGAACCAACACTTAGCTGAGCTCGAGAAGATGATTGGAGAGATTAAAGACCAGTATCCACCGCAACCGAGTCAGCGTAGGGAGCCTCATTCAGGCTACTACGTTTAACGAGAAATGATGAAAGGACATGAGCGTTAAGGCTGTTAAACACGAGGCTACTAGAGTTGGTGTTTTAGGCGGCGGGCTCTCCGGAATTGCTTATGCTTACTTTTCTTCTCGAATGGGTTTCGACGTTACCGTGCTGGAAAAAAACAGTGTTCCCGGGGGTTTGATGAGGAGCATTGTTGAAGAAGGGTTTACTTTCGACATTGGCGGTTCACATATAATTTTCTCGAAGGACACCGACGTTCTAAGCTTCATGCTTAGCCTTTTAAGGGGCAACAGGATTGAGAATAGGAGAAATACCGCGATCCTCTATAAGGGTAGGCTTGTGAAATACCCTTTTGAAAACGGTTTGTCCGACCTGCCATTTCTCGAAAACCTTTCATGCCTCCTTCATTTTCTCTATGCCAGAATATGGAGAAAACGCGAACCGGGGAATCTCAGAGAGTTCTTTTACAATTCTCTCGGAAGCGCTATCTCCGAGAAGTACTTGATCCCTTATAATGAGAAAATCTGGAAGATGAGCATAGAAGACATGTCTCTCGGTTTTATAGGTAGGATTCCTAATCCTAAGGTGTTGGATGTTGTCAAGGCTTCTCTTGGAATTGGTTCAGAGGGATATGTCCACCAGCTTTTCTTCCACTACCCGAGGAAGGGGGGAATTCAGGCGCTCATAGAATCTTTGAAGAGTAGTGTGCAGGAACACGTGGTAACAGGCTTTGAAGCAAAGAATGCTGAAAACGAGTCTGGAGAATGGGTTGTTTCAAACGGGCATGTAGAGAAAGTTTTCGACAGAATCGTCTCTACAATTCCTTTACACGATGCCGTTAGAGTATTCAACGCTCCTCGGTACGTGAAGAGTAATGTCGAGAGGTTAAGGTTTAACTCTCTTGTGACGGTTGCAATAGGGTTGGAAGAGCTTAATGTTAAGGGTTTAAGCTGGCTGTATATTCCCGATAGGAATATTCATCCACACAGGGTTAGCTTTCCCTCTAACTTTAGCCCGGAAAACGCTCCGGAGGGAAAGTCGTCTATCCTCGCAGAGATAACCGTCAAGCCGGATGACCGTCTCCTTAGGACGAGTTGCGACGAAGTTGCAAGCATGGTGATTGAGGAGCTTGATAAGCTTAAGATTATTTCTAAGAACAAGGTTGTCTACAGGAATGTTTTTCAACACAAGTATGCATACCCCATTCTTGATTCGAATTACCAAGAATGCATGGAGAGAATAAGAGCCTTCTTCAACGAGATAGGTGTGGAACTAATCGGAAGGTTCGCAGAGTTCAAGTATATTAACATGGATGACGCTATTAGAAATGTTGCAAACCGTCTCGGCATACATAAGGTAAGCGAATATGCTTAAGGCAAGCTGTTTACCGCTGACGCCTGTTGAATATTTTTCAGAATGATGCTTGCAACCTTACCGTTGAAAGGCGGGATTTCAACCAGCAGCTTCCCTTGAACCAGTTTAACACGTAGATTAGCCTCCTGACCGTCAACCGCGTAGAGTCTACATGCTACTTCACCATTGAGACTATAGAACTCAGAATCAACCTCTATTAGAAAACTCTTTTTCTCAGACCTATAGTCAATAAGGTTTATCAACAAGCTTCTTCCATCCAAGCCCTTAAACACCTTTGCAATAACTTTCTCAGAGTACCATTTTACTCCCAGGCTGTCCATGAACCTTGAATCATACTGCAGCTGCTTAACCCTCCTCCTGAGAGCTATCAATCTTCTTATATGCTCAGTTAATGGCTCGCCTCTCTTAATCCTCGACCCAAGCGGGAGCGGTGTTACGTCAAACCTGAACCCGAGCAGGTAGACCCTGTTGAGAAGGTCGTCCAAGCCCACTTCACCATCCATATCTGGATAGTAGCATTTGCCTATCCATTCGACCGGCGGGTTGGCAAAACCGTCTATTATAATATACTCGGGGAAAGTGTATGCGAAAACTTCTGGAGCAGGATGCATCGTCTGGCTTGAGAAACTAGTGTAAAGGTGAAGACTGCAATATTGCCCTACGGAGTCCCCATTTCCTTCGATACACAGTGAAAAATCTCGGGTAAGCTTCCTACCCTCCTCAGAGAGCTTCTGTATCGTTTTAACTCTTCCCTGGACTGAACACCCGTGATGCTTGTGGCCGTGAGCAAGGTTGAAACAGTAGGAAACCGGCGGGGAAAAAGTTTGATCGACATAGGCGAAGTCGGCACCATACTCCTTCAAGTATTTCTCTACAATCCAATGGACCAAGTATTTCTGCCAGCCCTCAGAATACGTGCACATTATCCTGAAACCGTCGTTTTCAAACTCTCTTCCAGGATACTGCACAGTCGCCGACCCGTCGAAGTTTGTTTGAGCATAATTTCTGAACTCGCCCATCCAGTCCGGAATCTCTTCGGATTCTGGAATCCTGATGCCTCTTGCACGAAGATACTCTCTCACGTAGGGTGAGAATGCTTGAATGTTAAAGTAGAAGCCTATTATACCGCCCTTACTTTTGACCATGGCTATCGCTTGCTTAAGCTCTTCAACTGTTCCTAGTCTCGGATCCGGATAGTAGAACCTGTAGCAACAACCATCTCCAACCATCTGGCCCCACAACTGAACATGGTTTAGACCAAGATACTCCGCGTCCTCAAAAAGGTCTTTAATATCCTTGAAGCTGAACTTTATCTCTCCCCCAGCTTTAAAGTGGACACCATACCACCCGTCGCTCCATTTCAGCTTTTCAGGAATATTGGGCTTCACCATCCAAGACTCAGCCCACTCCCTATACCTGTCGGCAGCCCAGTGCCAGTCCCCCTCATGCACCCCGATTACAAAGGGGCTTGACCTCCAAGAGCTTCCGACAGGGACATAAGCATACTTCCTCATACCGAGGCTTATTGTCCTTCTAGAGCAGTCTGGGATTGATTCTAAAGCGGTAAGTATTAGCTCCTTATCGTAACTAGCAATATAGAGCCCCGCTTTCTCGTCGTAAATATCCATCCACATCATTGAGGCAAAACCGCCATAAAGCAACGTTCTAGGATAGGTTCCGCATTTTCCAACCGGATCCTTGATTTTCTCTCCGAAACGGTTTGGCCTAACTAGTATATCGTCCTCACTATTATTACCTATACATACTCCTTTCAACTGTGGGAAACCTACTCCGACAACATCCTCTGAGCAGTCTGGATTCTGAGTATTGTCTACTTCAACATCACAGGTTAGAAGCGGGCTTTCGTCTTCAAGCATAAACCTGCATTTAACATCCACCGATTCAATCCTGTGAAGAATCTCGATGGAAGAGCGTGAACCATCCTTGCTCAAACGGATATCCTTCAAGGTCTCAGGCCCCGATGAGACAGCCCTGAATGGCTCGTCATCATTAGCGTAAACTGGAGACTTCTTTCCCTTCTGGAGGAGCCAAATGTAAACAAGCCGGTCAGAGGAATGCTTCAGATAAGTGGTTGAAACCTTTTTGTTCATGATCTGCCTTATCCCCCCGCTTTCAAGACTGAACACTACTTCAACCTTATCGTTGCTTAGAGTTAGGCCGTAATCCGCCTTCTCCTCGCCCGGGAAAACCATGCTTTTAGACGAATGGTTGGGCATAAATGTTTTTCCTAATCGTTGAAACACAACTGTAAAAATATTGAAAGCCTATGTAGCCTAGCATCCCGAGACTCGTTGAGATAGTTGTAGTACTTCACCAGCCTAGGATACCATGCTTTAATGCTTTCGAGATCTTTCGTATCATGGTAGTGTCTCAGCGCGACCCACGGGATGTGGGGAGTCTGAATAATGCTTCTCCTACTCAATGTTTCACCCGGAGTTTTCTCGCTTAGGCAGTCGCGTGCGTAACATAACCGTCTTCCCTCCGGTGTTTGAGAAATGAGTTTAGAAGGTTTTTGACAAAGCCAGGTCCTGTTTCCGGGTTGAGCGTCGAATGCCACTCGACAGCATGGAGAGACCATTGCCAGTAGCCGCGGTAAACCGGCAGAGCCTCCAGAACGGTTTTTTCCCAAACGTGGATGCCTATAGTAGTTTAGCCTCACAATCCACCAGCATTTATAGTACGCCTTTCTATCAGCCTCTGCTTCGAAACCGATGCGGGTAGAGAGTTGAACCATTTATTCCACTTCACCCTAATGCTTGCAACTGGCTTCAAGAATAATCGTCTAGAAGAAGCCTCCGTTCGGACACTGGCCGAACAGCTCAGTAGCTTCAACCCCAACGTTTGAGAAAACGATTTCCCTCTTTACGAAGGAGGGGTGATACTCCATCATCTTAAAGTAGAAAACGCTCTTAGCAGCCTTCTGCCTGACAGATCTGGAAAAACATATTCTCCGAATTTTAAATCAGCGACCGGTGTCTCATCATAAGTCGTTTCCTCCCTGTTATCTAAGAGCTGCCGATAGAGCCGAATTCAGAGGGATATGCGAAGGAAATAGAGAAATCCTCTTCCTTCACAGGATGGCGGTACACCCGGGCAGTTTTTCATTAAAACCCTCATTAAAACCCGCTAACCCCAGTATTAAGGCTTACTTGAAGTATTAACAAATCTTAAATAATGCTTACAAAAGCTCTGTTTAACAGTGTGAACATTGGCAAAAGTTTCCGTTGTAAAGGTTCCGCGAAAATGTTTTGACGAAGATGTTTTCAGCGGTGTGAAGCACAGCATAGAACTATTAGGAGGCCCAGAGGCATTTGCAAGACATGGTGACAAGGTGGTTGTGAAACCCAATATTTTAAACGTTACAGATGTTGAAGCCACCGACCCCCGTATAATTTACGCTGTCTCTAAAATATTTACGGATATTGGATGCAACGTTATCGTTGGCGAGAACCCTCTTGTCGGAACAATATCCAGCGAAGTCTTTGAAAAAATGCGGATAAGAGAAGTCGCCGAGAGAGCTGGAGCGAGGTTTGTTGATTTCCGTAGGGATGAACAGGTAACCGTGGAGGTTCCGGATGCGAAAGGCTGCCCTACGTTAAGAATCGCTAAAACAGTAATGGATGCCGACCTCATAGTTAGTCTTCCGGTCATGAAGCACCATGGATTATGCAATGTTACGCTGGGGTTGAAAAACATGTGGGGTGTTATAGGACCCACTCAACGGCGGCTCGGTCATCTTAACAGCCTGAATTGGACGCTTGCAGAACTAAACAGGATCCTACGAGTGAGATTAACCATTATAGACGGTTTAATAGGAGTCGGCTATAATGAGGCTTCCCCCCTGGGGCTTATAATAGCCGGCGACGATCCTGTTGCCACAGACGCTATAGCCTGTTTTAGAATGGGTTTTAACCCGATGAGCATCGAGCATATTCGCTACGCCCACGAGCTCGGATTGGGAGAGATAGATCCAAAGAAAATAGAGCTGGTGGGAATAACGCTTGAGCAGCTCGTTAAAGAGGGAAAAGCTTCGAGGAAAATTTTTGTAATGCCTCTTGCAAAACCCGCACGACTTCTTAAGCAGGCTAGGAACGTTAAGCTAGTCCAAGGGAATGTGTGCTCAGGCTGCGAGAAAAAACTATCCATAGCTATAAAAAAGGTTGGCATAAGACAGATTGCGAAAGGCCCTAAAATGGCGATTGTTATCGGTAGGGGTGCTAAGCCTTTAGACGGGCGTATAAACATTATTATAGGCAGGTGTCTCCAAGAATATAGAGACAAGGGGATCTTTGTAGATTATTGTCCAGCATACGATCCGGATATACAGCAGGCCATTGAAGTAGCCCTTGGAAAACGTGAAAAGATCACTTATCTCTGGGACGAGTTAGAACAGAAGATGGAGAAAGGATTACCGGGATCCTGAGTAGTCATATAGACGATTAGAGCCGAGATGTTTTAATACGGTTGTTGAAGACAACAGGAGACGAGGTTCTCATGGGGATGAGTATTTAGCATGCTTTAAGCATACGAATGCACGCGGTGTCTGTTGTAGCTTAAGCCTTGAACTTGGTTTCCCCATAAGGAGTGTGTTGCTCATACTAATTTAAGATTATCTGGTAACGTGAAAAATTATAGTGTTGATTCACATCATATTGTAGAAAAATGCTGGAGGAAGGAGGGCTGGATCAGCCTAATGTAGACTGGTTGTCAAGCTCCTTGATCTGCCGTCTCCTTGCACCCCTGAGCCTCAGCCCATATTGAATCGTTAAGAGCTTCTCCGGCGCCAGCAGCATGCTTGTAGCGTAGAGGACTAGAACCGTTAGGGCGGCTGAATACGGTATTCCGATTATAGTTTCAAAGGATATTGGCGTCATCGTCATGTCTTTAGCTATCATTATGGGGTAGGATGTTGGCAAGGCATATACTAGAAGCTGAAGAGCTAAAGGCAGCGTGTCGAGGTCCCCATACATCATCAGGAAGGAGGGAATCATTATTGGGACTATTACTACTCCGAGGAGAGAGTTCGCCATCCTGACATCGCTGCTTAACGCTCCAATCGCCACGCCAAGAGACGTTACGAAAAGTATTGCAAGCAGCAGGCTGACCGTGAGAAGTATTAAGCTCTCAGGCGGTGGCTGAGGAAGCAGTTGGGAAACATCCTCCACGGGAAAATTGAAGCCAGACAGGGAAAGCATGTTGTTAAAGTACAGGATGAACCCGCCCGTAAACAGGATGCTTCCAATAACAGCTAAGATGGATGAGCCCAGCAGCTTTGCCAGCAGAATATCGTAACGCGTCACTGGAAAGGTCAAGAGCGTTTCCAAGGTTTTCTCCTCATTCTCAACCGCAGTTGCAGTAGCGGCAAACTGGACAACAGTAATCGACAGCATTAAAAGCAGAAGCGGAATCATAATGCTGTATCCCATTAGGAGCTGGTTGAAAAGCACTTGAGGAGGAACTTCAATTATTTTATCCTTAAGTATTGAACGCGTTGAAATGTTGAAGGGGTCTCGAACAACATCAGGAGAAATGCTTGGGTTAAGCTTCGATATCAACATGTTGCTGAAAAACTTCGAAGATAAAGCCAGTACTCCTTCGACAGCCGTGTACGCTCCTATTGAGCCTAGGCTCATGCTCTCCATTACAACGTATAATTCAACACTTGCCTTCCTGAAGTTAACAAGATCATTCTCAAACCCTTTTCTTATAACCAGCAAGGCGTTTGAACCGAGCTTTCTCGCTTCCCCGACTGCAGTATCCAAGTCAGCAGCATCAACCATCTTAACATCCGCACCCAAGCTCATAGACAGGTTTAGGAGAGCGTTGCTTAACGCAGTCTTATCACAGTCAAGCACAGCTATTTTCAACCTCTCGACACCGGCTTCAATAGAGCTGCCCATTGAGGTTGACATTAGAAAACCCAGTAGCGGCATCAATACCACTGGCACTACGAGGCCTATGTATATCCTAGGGTCTCTTAGAAGATCCTTAACCTCCTTCTCGACCAGTGAAAAAAGCTTCCTCATCTACCGACCACCTCGATAAAGGCCTCTTCAAGATTCGAAACCCCCAGTTCATTTATAATCGCCTTCGGCTCTCCTTCAAAAAGAACGTGGCCACGATGTATGAAAGCAACTCTAGTACACAGATATTCTACCTCAAGCATGTTGTGGCTTGAAAGAACCACTGTTCCACCCTCTTTGACATGCCTGATTACAACCTCCCTTATGTGTTTCGCGTGAAAAACGTCTAGACCTGCAGTAGGCTCGTCTAAAATCGCTAGCTTCGGCCTCGTCATCAATGCCCTCGCGATCTGGAGCCGCCTCTTCATACCCTTGCTGTAAGTCTTCATCTTATCATACACCCTCTCACCCAGCCCAGAGATTCTAACCGCCTCCTCAACAGCCCTCGACGCCTCAGTATTCGAATCAAAGTATATTCTTGCTACTATATATAGATATTCGCGGCCACTCAGATTTCTATATGTACCAGCGTCCTCAGCCAAGTATGAGATGTAAGGCCTAATCCTACCGGCCTCCTTAACAGCGTCATACCCAAGTATGTTGACATAGCCGCTTGTCGGCAGGAGGAGCGTCGCCATTATTCTTAGAATGGTGGTCTTGCCAGCACCGTTAGGGCCTATTAACCCGAATACTTCACCCTCCTCAATTTTTAAAGAAACCCCGTCGACAGCCGTCAGATCCCCGAAGCGTTTAACAAGGTTTCTGACTACAACTATGCTTCCAGCTCCCATCATGAATCCGTGTCCATAGCGAAGGAGAGGCTATTTATTCTTTCTGCAGAACTATGAGAGGGAAAGGGGTTGAAGAAGCGAGCCTCACTAGTAACCAAGCATGAAGCCATTCCTAAAAAAGATTACATGGAATTCATGTTCCACCAGAAAGATTTAATAGTGAAAAGAACCATTTAGGATCAAAAATGAGCGAATTACGGTATTATAGAGATTTTTCTTTAATCATGATGAGCCGGATTCTTGAGAAGGAGTTTGGGAAGGAGGCGCTTGACGTTCTATTAGACTGGAGGAATATGAGGATCGAGGAAGAATGGAGGAAGCGAGGCCTAGAGGCTAAGGATAAGTCTCCAAGACATTTCTTGGTTCTGTTCAGCAAGGAGGCCCATGAGTTTGAAGTCTTGGAGGAAAGCGAAGAGGCCTTGGAAGTCATCGTTAAGAAGTGCATCCACGCTGAAATCTTTAAAAAATTTAACGCAGCAGACATCGGGGAAAAACTAATCTGCAGTGGAGATCATTATGTTGTAAAAGGATTTAACCATGGGATAGAACTGGTTAGGGACAAGCTTTTAATGAGAGGAGATGAGTGCTGCCACTTCCTGTTCAGGCTGAAAAAACAGTGAATGTGAAAAACTTATAAAGTTGTTTCACTCGCCCGCTCACATGGTTTACAGAATAGGGATAGTCGGCTCAGATAATTCTCACGCAATTACTTTCTCACAGATTGCGAACGGCATAGACAGGGAAAATTACGTACCGGGTTTCAAAGCAACCCACATCTTCGGGTTCGACGAAAAAAGAAACAGGGAGGTCGCGGAGAAAGGCGGTATTGAAAATATTGTTTCAGACGTAAACGAGATGATTGGGAAAATTGACATTGCGTTCGTGGTTTTTAGACACGGTGGGCTCCATCTAGAATATGCGAAGCCCTTCATAGAAAGCGGGACACCGGTTTTCGTGGATAAGCCTTTAGCAGCCACGGTTGCAGACGCTAAAAAGATCATCCAGCTAGCAAAGGAGAGACAAACCCTTTTAATGAGCTTTTCGACGTTGAGGTTTACGGATACCGTGCAAGAGCTGAAAGGAATTTTAAAGAATGAGGAACCGGTTTTCCTAAGCGTCCTTGGACCAGGAGACCTTGAAAGCGAGTACGGTGGATTGATCTTCTACGGGATCCATTGTGCAGAGATTTTTAACGAGGTTGCGGGAACAGGAGTGAAGGAAGTACACGCTGTTGCGAAGGGTAAAAGCATTGTTGCAACACTCGTCCATGAGAAACTGATTGGGACTATAAAAATCTCTCCAGAAATACCATATGTTTTCTCGGTTGAAGGTCTAACTAAGAAAACCCATTTCTCAACCAAGGTTGACTCCAAGGACTGTTATAAGAAGGGAATGATCAAGATTAAGGAGATGCTTGACAGGAAACAGTGGATACTTTCTGAAGGAGAAATGCTTGAGCCAGTAGCTGTTATTAAGGCTATAGAGGAAAGCGTTAGGGAATCTTCTAAAAAGCCTATAAGTGCTAGCCAGTCTTAATGCTTATAGAGACCCCTTCCTGAGTGGGCACTATAATGGTTCTCCACACCCTCCCAGAGACTTCGTTTAGAAAAGCATCCACAGTGCCGTAGGGATGTCTGACGTTATGCGCAAGCACCACCCCGCCGCTGGGGATCCTACTCTCAACCAGACGGAAAAACTGTAAGTAGTGCTCCTTCTCAATATCTATGAAGACTAAGTTCAGCTCTTCAACTTTCCCAACATGATCAAATGCATCGCCGTTAACTGGCGTGATCAAGTTCTCCAAGTGATGCTTAACTACAAGATTTTTAAGACTCTTAAATCTTTGAATAATCTTCTCAACCGCGTAGACATTGCCGTCAACCCCTGCTTCTAAAATAGCTCTAGAAATCCATATTGTTGAAAACCCTGTGCCTGCACCAGCGTCCATGGCTTTTAGCCTTCCAAACCGTAGGGCCGTCAGGAAAGATGTTGAGTAAAGCACACGGCCATCATCCATGCTTATCGTCGGAACCCCTAGTTCCCTAGAGGCAGCATACGCCTCCCGGATTATGCTGTTCCAGGCATAGTCTTCCCGCATGGCTGTTAAAAATAATCTGCGGTTCCAACTTATAAACTTGGCAGAGGAGGCTTGCAGATCAATATTTATGACGGGTTTGGCGACAGCCTTCAGTCAACTCTTCAAGCTCGTCTCTAACATAACTAAGCATGCTAAAGGGGCTTTCACAGAAGGGAAGCAGGGGTGAGGATGGTGTCTCTAGGGGGAATTACGTGAGGCTTTTGCAGAATGTTAGGAGAAAGACTGCTCAAGCATTAGCGAAGGCAGGACAATACGCATTGGCTTCCCCACACACAATAAAACTGTTCATAGAAAACATGGAAGACAATGGTCAAACAGGCTTTTCTAAGAGCATTCTCACAGCTATCTGAATGCTCTTTTCCATTCTTTCAGAATTTCTCGTGCAACGTTAAAGCTTTCAACACTGATTGAGAATACGACTCCAGTTTTATTTTCAAGAGATTTCGAAACTTTATCGACCCAGGATCCTGGTTTCTCACCCTCTTGGGGACCCTCAGTCCATATTAGACACACGTGTTTCCTTTGAAACAATTCCACGGTTTCCTTTAAGCCGTAGAACTTGGCGGGGCTTCCGAAGAAGAATGCTTTAAAGGCTCCGCTTGACAAGATTGGTTCAAGAACCTGCTTGCCATCTGAAGCCTCGCTGCAGCAGAAATGACCCATGCCTCCGTCGAATAGCCTGACTGAAAACTCGTTAACCGGGATGCAGAACTTTCTGTATTGAGCCGGGTTCATCATCACAGCCACGTCCTCGCAGAGTCTAACACCGCCTTTATCCATCCATACGTTAGGCGTCCCGTGGAACCCCTGGTTAAGAGGCTCGCCGACTATTTTCTTCTGCACAATTGAGAACTCAACGTATACTTCGGCAACCCTCTTAAGAAGCTCCATTGCAAAGTCCGGGTGGCGGTGGAAATCGCTCAGCAGCTTCGGTCCCCTGAGTAGGTAGGCTATGTCTAACGGGCCCTGAGTGTCGCACAGGTATACTCTTACCCCTGTTCCGTCAAGTTTTTTAACGAAATACTCTTCTGTTTCAATAACGCGCGTCATCAAGCTTTGACGAGACCAAGGATCCTTTAACTCACCTAGGTCCGGAGGATCCTTCTTTAAAACCGGCTCTTTAACCCATGGCATTTGGTCGGAGAAGGGTTGTACGACTATCTCGCAACCAAATCCGCTCGGTACGATTCCAACGCCATAATTAGCCCTTACGCATGGCATGCCATCATCTTGAAGAAGGGCATGAGAATATACTGAGGCTAGTTGAGACAAAAGCATCTTATCCATATCGTAATATGTTTCATAGTATTTGAAGGAGGGCCAAGGTTCTGGAGGAGGACAGTTAATGATCAAAGGAGGGGTTTCCACTTGTTTAAAATTCCATGCTGCAGCAATCCTGTTTCTCGCCTCGTCGACTACCTCTAGATCTAATCTTGAGCTTACCTTCTTAACCCATTTTTCCACATCAATGCTCAAAGTCGACGGTTAGCCTACTAAAAACTATTTAAGCTTTCCCATGAAATCCGGGAAAGATTTATATCGTTAAACTTAACAGAGGAAGCATGAGCAGCTTGAAGATTGGCGCTCAACTAATTATCTGGGGAGCAAAGCCGCGGGAAAACCTTAAAGGAGTTCTTGACGAAGTAAGGGAGGCCGGATACGATGGGATAGAAACCTCTCCTGAAATAGTTTCTACAGATATTATGGAGATAAGAAGGCTTTTGCTCGAAAAAGGCTTAAGGCTTGTCGCATTACACATGGGTGTTGGAAACATGGAACAGGTTGAACCGGCGGCAAGACTATTGGAAAGGCTTGAAGGAGAATATTTGACTTTTAGCGGTCCAGGTGGAAAAGGCTCTGAGGAAGACTATTTAAACTGCGCAGAGTTTTTAAACAAGGCGGGGAGAATTACCAGGAAGCACGGGGTTAAAACCTGCTATCATAATCACGGGCACGAAATAGCTAATAATCAAAGGGGAATAGGAATAATCATTCAGAAAACGGAGCCGGAGTTAGTCGGACTATGCGTTGACACGTATTGGGTTAAATTCGGCGGGGCAAACCCGCTTCAGTTCATCAAGACCAATAGGGAAAGGATCGAATACTTGCATCTGAAAGACGGGTCTGAGGAAGACATGAAAAACAGGAAGTTCTCCGAGCTTGGAAAGGGCTCGATAGATTTTCCAGCCATACTTGGCTTCACGACGCAGCTTGGAGTAAAGTGGGTTGTCGTTGAACAAGATTGGACCCTAAGAAGCCCGTTCGAAAGCATGTTGGAGAGCAGGAATTACTTAAGAAAAATCGGGTATTAGCACGCTTTCCAAATATAAAGGCGATCGTGTGCCATCCGTATTCCATCCGTGTGTCATCGGAGTGCCATCGGAATGTCTATATACTGTCCATCTGTTTAACATAATTGGGAGCTGCGGAGGAACGTGAAATGGGGAGTTTTTGAAGAGACATCTTAGCCCGCTTTGTAACGGCTGAAGCCCGCCTTTAATCGGGCATAGGCCATGCGTGGCTTTTTCTTAGATTATAAGAAAGCGGGCTATGAGCTATATGCTCATGGCAGGGGCTGCTTTGACACAGCCCTGAACCCGGTAGGATGAGCCCACAGGGCGACGAACCGGGAACCCAATACCTTAAGTAGAGGGGTGCCACAGTGCCAGTCGACATGGAGGACTAAAAAACATAAATAGCCTTCTTCAGCCTCACGCATGGAAATGATAAAGATCGGTTGTGCAGCCTACTCATACAGGGATTATCTTAAGGATGGAAGAATGAGCTATGAGGATTTCATTGAGGAAGCATATAAAATCGGTTTAGACGGAGTGGAGATGACGCTCTACTGGCTTCCTTCAAGAGAACCAGGATACCTCAGGAATTTAAAGAGGATTGCATTTTCACGAGGGCTTCCAGTCTCCTGTGCCGGAATCTCGACTAACTTCTGCAGCCCAGATCCTCGTGAAAGAGAAAGAATGATTAAGACTGTGGAGGAAGGATTAAGGATTGCCCGTGAGCTCGGTGCTTCTGCACTACGGGTTTTCGGCGGCTACGTGCCTGAAGGATATTCTGAGGAACAGGCCACACGGTGGACGGTTGAAGCCTTAAGCAGATGCATAACCTATGCTGAGGAAAACGGTGTTACAATAGCTTTGGAGAACCATGGGGGCGTTACAGCCAGGGCGGATAATGTGGTGAGAATAGTTGAGAGCGTGGGTTCACCTTGGTTAAGAGTTAACCTAGACCTCGGCAATTACAGGGAGTCCACTTATGAAGACATTGCGAAAACAGTTCCCTATGCAGTACACATTCATGGTAAGATAAGTATCTCTGAAAACACGAGGGTTGACTATGAGATGGTTAAGAGGATTCTTGAAGACAATGGTTACAACGGGTTTATCTCAATCGAGTATGAGGAAAAGGAAGATCCTAAAATAGGGGTCCGCGAGTTTGCAAGATACCTTTTAAGGTTATTCTAGAGTGTAAGGAGGGAGCTTTAACTGAGCGGCCGGGTGAACGTTGGGATCTCTGGGCTCGGAAGAAGCGGATGGGACATTCATGCCAATGCACTCGAGAAATGCTACGACATGTATAAAGTGGTTGCAGTCTTCGACCCACTTGAGGAGAGACGAAAGGAAGCTGTTAACAGGTTCGGTTGCAGAGCCTATACAGATTTCGGTTCACTCTTGACGGATGAAGAGGTGGAACTGGTGGTTGTAGCAACGCCAAGCCATCTTCACGCCCCACAAACCATAGAAGCGTTGAAATCCGGTAAAAACGTCGTGTGTGAGAAGCCGATGGCGACAAACTTGGCTGAAGCAGACGAGATGATAAGGGTTGCGAAGGAGACTGGAAGAATACTAACGGTATTTCAGAACAAGAGATACACCCCAGACTTCTTAAAAGTTAAGGAGATAGTTAGATCCGGTAAGCTTGGACGTATAGTGCTTGTGAAAATATATTTACACTCCTTTGGAAGACGTTGGGATTGGCAGACATTAAAAAGGTTTGGGGGAGGAGAACTTAACAATAATGCTTCCCATCTTATAGACCAGGCGGTTCAACTCGTGGGGGAGGAGGTGGAAGTACTTTTCTGCGACCTGCAGAGGACCCTAACTCTGGGTGATGCTGAGGATCATGTTAAGATAATTTTGGAGGGACCTGGTTCAACGAAGATTGATATAGAGGTTACTCGCGCATGCGCCTACCCTCAGGATTATTGGCTGATAATGGGTACCCAAGGAGGACTTTCTGGAAACGGGACCTCGATAAAGTGGAAGTATTTCGACCCTAAGGATCTTCCTCCCAGACAGGTTGAAACGAGGCCGACTCCAGACCGCAGCTACAACTGGGAAGATATCCCCTGGAAGGAGGAGAAGTGGACTCTAGACGAGAATGCTAAGCGCGGCGAAATCTTGTTTTACGAGGAACTCTACAAGACTCTACGCGAGGGAGCCCCCCTGAGCGTTACGCCCGAAAGCGTTAGGAAAGTAATGTCATTAATGGAGAAATGCCGGGAATATTGAGAAGACAAGCAGCGTTAAAGTAGTCCGTGACGAGAAGACTATTCTTACTATTAAACTGCCATGGAACTGCAAAAGCTTAAAGTAAACGCCTGAAGGGTTAAGAAAGGATTGAAGTTGACCGAAGACTTGTCTAAACCTGTTGAAGAAGGGAGAAAGCCTGGTTTAAAGGTTAGAAAGCTGCGTTGCGAGTACAGGGTCAACCCTCTGGGAATAGACGTTTTAAAACCCAGGTTAAGCTGGATCGTCGAGTCATCTGAAAGAGGACAGTTTCAAACAGCCTATCAGATTATTGTTTCAAGCACAAGGTTAAACCTTGAGAAAGATATTGGTGACCTATGGGACACCGGGAAAGTCCAGTCTAAAGAGACAAGCCAAATCACATACGCTGGGAAAACACTTTCATCCAGAATGGAGTGCTGGTGGAAAGTGCGGGTCTGGGATAAGCGGGGAAGACCCTCTGAGTGGAGCGAGCCCGCATACTGGACAATGGGCCTGCTTGAGCCGAACGATTGGAAGGCGAGGTGGATCGGATATGACGAGTATGCTGAATGGGAGGAGCCGAATTTCAAAGGGTGTAAGTGGATATGGTTTAAAGAGGGCGATCCCGCTAAAGAAGCCCCTGTTGCGGACCGTTATTTCCGCCGAACAATAAGTCTGCCATCAGACAGGAAAATGCTGAGGGGAATCTTCCTGATTACTGCTGACGATCAGTTTGTGCTTTTCGTAAACGGGAAGGAAGCAGGTAGAAGCAATGGTAAGCCCTATGCTTGGCAACGTCCACAGATGATTAAGATCACTGATCTGCTGCATGCTGGTCTTAATGTTTTCGCGATTAAGGCCACAAACACCGGCGGTTCCGCAGGCCTGCTCGGGAAAGTAATAATTGAGTTTGAGGACGGCAAGCCATTCATACTCGTTACTGACGCAAGCTGGAAATCCTCCGAAACTTCTGAGGAGGGCTGGGAGAAACCTGATTTCGACGACTCCGGCTGGATGAGTGCATTTGAACTGGGCGACTTCAAGACTAAGCCGTGGGGAATCTTAGCAACAAGGCCCCCATATGTTCGGCCACCACCATTTTTCAGAAAGCGTTTCACCATTGAGAAAAAGGTTAAGCGAGCTCTCATATATGTTAGTGCCCTAGGGAGCTGCGAGCTCCGCTTAAATGGTAAACGCGTTACTGAAGATTATTTCATACCGGGATGGCCCGACTATCGGAAACGTGCATACTATCGTACTTACGATGTCACGAGTCTTCTTAACCATGGGGAGAATGCAATAGGAGTGATTCTGCACAGCGAATGGTATTCTGGATATCAAGGAGGTTGGGGTAGGCTGAACAGGTTTGGACGCGGGCCACGCCTATTATTGCAGCTGGAGATAGAATATTATGATGGCGAGAGTCAAATTGTCGTCAGCGATGAGAGTTGGAAGGTAACGTATGGCCCAATTCTAGAAGCAGATAACTATATGGGTGAAACTTATGACGCTAGGCGCGAGATCCGGGGATGGGATGAACCGTGGTTCAAGGACGATAACTGGGGAAACGTGACGGTGGATAATGTAGGTTTGCAACTAACAGCCCATCCTGGGGAGCCCGTCAGAAAAACTATGGAGCTGCAAGCCAAGTCGGTGAGGGAGATCAGTCCCGGAGTTTTCGTATTCGATTTCGGTCAGAACATGGTTGGCGTCATAAGGCTGAGAGTTAGAAACGCGGAGCCGGGAACAAGGATAATGCTCCGTTACGCCGAGGTCCTTAACCCTGATGGCACCCTGCATACTGCAAACCTTAGGGGGGCTAGAGCCACCGATATCTATATTTGCAAAGGCGGTAGCGAGGAGTTTTTTGAGCCGCGTTTCACATATCATGGCTTCAGGTATGTTGAGGTCACAGGATACCCGGGTAAGCCGCCAATAGATGCTGTGACGGGCATCGTTATTCACACGGATATTCAAATAGTCGGAGATTTCAGATGCTCAAACCCGCTTTTAAACAGGCTCGTGCAAAACATCCTTTGGAGCCTGCGCGGCAACTATTTCGAGGTGCCGACGGATTGCCCGCAGCGCGATGAGCGGCAGGGATGGACGGGGGATGCACAGATCTTTGCCAGAACCGCCGCCTATCTTGCCGATATTTCCGCCTTCATGACTAAATGGTTAATCGACTTAAACGACAGCCAGAGGGAAGACGGAGCCTATCCTGACGTCGCACCCGCGACTGGCGCAGGCTTTGGTACACCCTGCTGGGGCGATGCAGGGATAATCATACCCTATGTGGTTTGGCGTACTTACGGCGACACAAGGGTAATCAGGCTTTACTACGAGAAAATGGCCCGTTACATTAACTACCTTGTTGAAAACAGTAAAGGCTTCCTGCGGCCGGAGATAGGGTATGGCGACTGGGTTCCAGCGGGCCCCGAAACCCCTAAGGACGTGATTGCAACAGCCTATTTCGCTTACGTCGTTAAGCTCATGGTTGAGATGGCCCGAGAAATAGGAAAGACGGATGATGCGAAACGCTTTGAAGAATTATTCAACAATATTCGAACAGCATTCCATAAAGCATATGTTCAACCAGATGGACAGATAAAAGGCGAAACACAGACATGCTATGCTTTAGCGCTTGATTTAAAACTGCTTCCCAGAGAGATGGAGGAAACGGCTTTGAAACACCTAGTTAAGGATATTGAGGAACGCGGGTGGCACCTGTCCACAGGATTCGTTGGGACGCGGCACCTCATGCAGGCTCTCACCAAGTTCGGCAAGACCGACTTAGCTTATAGGCTTCTCCTGCAGGAAACCTATCCGTCCTGGCTCTACACGGTGAAGCTTGGCGCGACAACCATCTGGGAGCGGTGGAACAGCATGACTGAAGAGGGCATACATGAACCAGGGATGAACTCTTTCAACCATTATGCTTTCGGAAGCGTGGGAGAATGGCTTTTCTCAACCGTCGCAGGAATAGATGTTGAAGACACAGGTTTTAAAAGCATCATCATCAAGCCGAAGCCTTCGAGAGAACTGGGACGGGTCCACGCGAGCTACGAGTCTATCCGTGGAACGGTTTCAGTAGACTGGTGGTTCTCCGGCGACGCTTTCCACCTGCAGCTCGTCATCCCGGCAAATACTTCAGCATTAGTATATGTTCCGACAAGTGAGCCGGAGAGGGTGATGGAGAGTGGGAAGCCAGCTGAAAAATCTGAATGTGTTAAGCTGATCGGTATTAGAGAGGGCTGCGTCGTATACAGGGTCCTATCTGGAAGCTACAGCTTCACCGTAGCATAGGACGCTTGCCAGTGTTATCAATGTTTCCTTAAACCTTCGGAAAAATGTTCAGCATCCTCATCGCGAGTTTAAAAATTCCCTTATCTGCTTAAGAGTTTCGACAGCAGCCATCCTCATGAAGCCCAAGTCGCTGCCCACGTTTAGCAGCCTGAATCCTAGCTTTATGTGTTTCTCAGCGTCCTTAGGATTAGACGCTATACCTGGGCATACGTTTGTCCCCCTGTGCATTTCGGCCACGCGTCTTATCACCTCAACCACCTCCGGCTTATCAGGATAGCCTAAGTAGCCTAGAGAGGCGGATAAGTCTGCAGGACCCACCATTGTGCCATCTATACCTGGAACTGAAAGTATTTCACTCAGGTTTTTCAACGCATCGGCAGTCTCTATTTGAACAATAATAACGACGCTTTCATTAGCCTCCCTAACATACTCAGTGAAGCTCCTATACCATACCGGCCTCCTTGGGCCACAGCCCCTGATCCCCTCTGGAGGATACTTGCAGGCTGAAACTGCTTTCACAGCCTCATCCCTACTGTTAACCCAAGGAACAATTACGCCCGTGGGCCATAGGTCAAGCGCCCTTTTAATATAAACAGGGTCATTCCAGGGAACCCTGACAAGGGATGCTGCCTCAGACTTTCCGATGGCTTGAAGAATAGTTTGAACATGTTTGAAATCAAGGGGGCAATGCTCCATGTCTATCCAGAACCAGTCGAACCCAAGGGTTCCCATAAGCTCTGCAACATCCGGTTCAGGAGTCTCTATCACCGCACCTATTAAAACATCTTCGCTCCTCATTCTTTCCTTAAAGCTGCTCATGTTTTATCGCGAACAACCCTGATCAGAAACTAAAAAGCTTTTTATATCGTGCACACCTAAGAATGCGCGTGGAGCCACTGACACCTCGGGAAAGATTCCTTCACGTAGCCTTATTTAAAACTCCGGATAAGACGCCTCTGTGGGGAGTGGGAAGCGTTAGACCAGCCACGTTAAGAAGCTGGGTTAAACAGGGTCTTCCGGAAAACAAAGATCTGGCTGAATACCTTGGAGTTAAAGGCTGCGAAGTTGGAGCCGTCAACATAGCGTCTTACCCGAGTGAAGGGTTTGAGTGGAATCCTGACCCAGGCTTGATTGACCTAGGGCCGAGGCCAGCTTTCAAATATCAGGTGATAAGAGAGGATGAAAGACACAGGGTTTGGGTTGATAGCCTGGGGATAACGCAGATCGGTTTTCAGGAGGATTGGAAAAACGGGTGGAGCGGCTTCGCGACGAGAAGCTGGATTGACTTCCCGGTTAAGAGCCCTGAAGACTTCTTGAAGATTAAGAAGCGTTATGACCCGACGGACCCTGAGAGATACCCTAGGAATTGGGATTTCCTGGTGAAGAAGCACCGGGAGAGAGACTATCCGCTGTGCGTATCCATCAGGGGCCCCTTCTGGTGGACTAGGGACATGGTTGGATTGAAGGGTATTGCGCTGGGAATCCATAGGAACCCGGGTTTCATAAAGGAGATCATGGATTTCTGTGCAGAGTTTCAAACACGAGCCCTGCATAGGGCTCTAGACGATCTGGAACTGGACTTCGTGATTTTAAGCGAAGACATGGCTTACAAGAACGGCCCGATGATAGGGCCTGAAGCCGTGAAAGAGTTCATGAGCACGGCATACCGCGAGATAGCTAGGTTCTTCAGGGAGCACGGCGTGAAGGTTCTGATCGTGGATAGCGATGGAAACGTGGAACAGCTGATACCAATCTGGCTTAAGCTCGGCTTAAATGGCGTAACACCGTGTGAAGTGGCAGCAGGCATGGATGTGGTTAAGCTCGGAGAGAATTACCCTGACTTAATAATGATAGGCGGGATAGATAAGAGGGAGCTTGCCAAGGATAAGGATTCGGTGGAAAAGGAGGTTGACCGCAAGGTTCCTACGCTTGTAAGGAGGAAAGGGTATTTCCCGGGCGTCGACCATGCCGTACCCGCTGACGTGCCTCTTGAAAACTACAGGCATTTTGTTTCGCTTTTAAAGAAACATTGCGGATGGGAATGATTAGCCGAGTTAAAGGTAGGCGCCCTGTTGAATTAATGTTTCTCTAAGCTCTTTCCCATCAAGTTGCCTAGGCCTTACACCCTTTTTAACGCATAGAGCAGCAGCAACCCCTGCTGCCTGGCCTATTGCCCTCATGTTAGGCTGGATCCTTACCGCAGCATGGGCTTCGAAGGACGCTGAAAGAGCCCTGCATGCAACAATCAGGTTTTCAACCCTCAATGGTATCAGCGATCTGAAAGGTATTTCATGGTACTCCTCAGGGCCTAGTTTTCTCTCCCCTGGCAGATGGCTGGTTGGCAGATGTATGTCAATCGGATACCTGTTTCTCGAAACAGCGTCTTCAAACTTCTTGGCGTTAAAATAGTCCTGCGCGGAAAGAACATACTCGCCGATTATTCTTCGAGACTCCCTTACACCGACCATCTGAGCAGTCATGGCTAAGTAGGAGTTTTCGAAACCAGGTATTTTCTTCCTTAGGAACTTGAAAAGCCTGCTTATTCTCCTCCTACCCTGTATCGCTGCCTCCGTGAGATGATCCGCGTTAAATCCCTTGAAGTTGCCGATTATTCTTGGACAGTTGAACGCGATGACACCCGGCATCCCAGGCACGCTGAACGCTTGAAAATAAGCCATGTCTGAATCCTCCAGAATGCCTTCTTCAACACCCTCGTTGAAGTATTTTTCAAGCGGCCATCCTCCACCCGGGACCATTGCGAACTCTATGAGCGGCGGGTCGACATAGCTCCTGCTATCATTTTCAACGAGGAAAACAGCGAGTTTTTCAATGTTAACGTTTCCCACCATGAATCTTAGTGACATCGGCTGGCTAACACCGTCCTCCTTTCTCCCGGATTCGAAGGGGACCCCTGCGAGAGCAGCAACATCCCCGTCGCCAGTGGAGTCAACGACAATCTTCGAGAAAACGGCCTGTCTACCAGACTTGTTCGCTATCACTATTCCCCTTAGTTCATCACCATCCATTATAACGTCCTCTACAAACGTGAAATAGAGAATCCTTCCACCAGCCTCCAAAACCATTTCCTCCAACACGAATTTTAAGGCCTCCGGGTTAAACCAACCTTCATTGCCGTTTTTATCTATGGCGGCGCAACCCATTTCTAGAAGACGCTGCTGTATCTCCCGGCTTATCCCTCTGACAAGTGGCATCCCCCCTACGTGGTTCGGCATCATCGGCACCACGAGCGCCGCCGACCCGCTTCCACCTAGAAAGCCGAATTGCTCGACCAAAAGGGTTTTCACACCGTTTCTCGCAGCAGCTATTGCAGCCACAGCTCCGGCAGTACCACCACCTGCCACAACCACGTCGAAACACCCGTAGGGATTAAGCCGTCTAGCTTCCTCTAGTTTCATCCTTACCCTGTAAGCGTAAAGCATATTTTAATCTAACTCGTCCATGGGCTACCGATAGACGCTTGCAAGACCAGAGGTATTTAGAACCTTGAAAACGCGTCTTTCACCGCATCCTTCAGCTCAGGATGCTGCAACGGGTATAGGAAGAAGCAAACCCCGTTGGAGCCTTTTTCTAACGCTACGTTCACCGCTTCCTCCACATCCCTTCCGCTCCTTAAGAATTCAAACTGTATTCCGGCGACTATCATTTTGCTGCAGGAAACACCCTCCATGACTGCTTCGCCAATCCACCTTATGTTTTTCCCATAGTATTCATGGTATATCATTGGTTCGAAACTGTCAAGCGGCCATTCGCACCACTTTTGGAAAACGATCCTGTACGCATACCCCGGGGTTGCGAAAACAGCGGCTGAAGTCTCAATGGTATTATCATATTTTTTCACAGTCCTATGGAAGTTTTTAACTATTTCAGTAATCCTTTCAGCTCTCCATGCATGCCATTCGTACCATTTTCTCGAACCGAACCTGATTCCGAAAGGATCTATGCCAAAATCTTTTTTAAACCCGTTTCTACATTTTTCACAGTAGCAGAAGTCGAACTTCTCTCTGTAGACATCTATCCCCTTTTCCAACCCATATCTTTCTCTTAATCCTTCTGGAAGGAAAAGATCTGGAAGCCTAATGTAGTCTAAATGAACCCCATCCAAGTCATAAATCTCCATGAGCTCCTGAATCGTTCCAGTGAAGTAGCTTTTAACATCATCGTTCGACGGGCAAAGCCATTTATAGCTTTCTACATAAGGCGGGTTATCAACACAGCTCTTCCCCTCCCTGCTGACTACAAACCAGTCCTTCCTCTTAGCAGCAAGCTCCTCGTTCGGCTTGTTCAAAGCAACCACCCAAGCGTGAACCTTTAATCCACTTCTCTTCGCCTCCCTTATAATGTCTCCTATCAAGCTCCTTTCAGCAGCTCCTTTTGCAACAACTGAAAACTTGGCTGGGTAGAGGGCCCCCTCACCATCTATGCTTAGCAGAAAAATCTCGTCTGCACCCATTTCCACAATTTCTCTAACATGTTTCTCAGGGTTTTGAGCAATAGGCCTCGGATTCACCCAGAACGCCTTTTTATAACCGCTCGTCATAGCTACTGCCTCAAGCAACGTTTTTATAAACCTTTATCGGTAGTTGAAAAGGATGCCCTGCAAAACCCTGTTTAAACATTTCTAACGGTATTTCACGGGAAAACGTTTTTACCAGTAACCCATTTTTTTAAATATGAGGTTTTAGTTGTTTAAGCAAGCAGAATTGGGGAACAAGAAAATATCCGTAGTGGTGCCAACGTTCAACGAGGAGAAGTATGTTGAAAAACTGCTCACGACGCTAAGTTGGCAAACAATACCTAGGACGGACTATGAGATCATTATTGTAGACGGGGGAAGCGTGGACAGAACCTTAGAGATATGCAGAAAGTATGCTGATAAAATAGTGATACAGGAGACCCCTACGGTTGGAGGGGCGAGGAACGATGGAGTGAAAAATGCGGAGGCAGACCTAGTTTTCACAACTGATGCAGACTGCATGGTCACGCACAACCTGCTTGAGAGAATAATACTCGATTTTAAAGCCTATCCGGATGTCGTGATGGTGTACGGCGTGGTGACCCCGATAGAAAGGAGTTTTAAAAACACTTTCCTAATAGAGTTAAACAATGTTTTCGTGAAAATCCTTTACAGGTTTAAGATATACCTGAGTGTCGGTGCCAACACTGCCTTTAGAAAGAAGCCCTTCATAATTATGAGGGGCTTTCCGGCGGTAGGGGCCGGGGATGACTATGGGCTTCAATTCAGGATGAGGAAGATTGGGAGAATAATGTTTGACGGAGGACTCAGAGTATACTTCTCCATGAGAAGGTACGAAAAGTATGGTTTTGGCAGAAGCTTCTACGAATGGCTTTACAACGTTTTCAGCGAACTCCTCAAAAGAAGGGTTCCACCCGAAAAAAGATACTATAGAAAACTGTATTAATTTTTCATGAAATCTTATATTGGAAAACGGAATGAAAAACAGGAGCTTCTTTTAAAGCTGAAAACAGTAAACGATGGATTGATTTTAAAAAGGCATTTGACTTAGAACACCACATACCCTTAGAAAGCTTTTTAACTATGCGCGTTAAAAATTCTAACATGCTACCGGTGGATGTTCCAGTAATCCTCTTCAGCACAACGCAGTCCATAACACTATTCTGGGCAATGGATAAGGCTACCAGAATAGTTCTAAACCGGATTAAAACCAAGAATTACGCGTTCTCAGTAAGGGGGCTTAGAATACACCACTGGCTGATCGGGGCAATAGTTGCTGCACTCGGCCTATTAGTCTTTTCAGCCCAAAACCTAGTGATGCTCATATATGAGACAAGCCTTGCCAGCATCCCCTGGAAGCTTGGTTCAAGCACTGTAACCGTGGGATTCAGGATTTTTATAGATGATTTAAAGGATTTGAAGAGGCAGTTCAAGAGCTTAATCAGGATGGTAAAAAGATAAATCGGACTGTGCTCCGTGTTTTAAACGAGTTGAGCATAGTGCTCGGAGTGGATCTTGGAGCATCCAACGTCAGGGTTGCCTTATCCGACACGAATGGAAGGATTCTTTTTAAAAAATCAGAAAGGACGACGGGAACAACAGGACTGGATATTGTGAGGCAGATCGTTGAAATGGGTAGAGGCGCCCTCAGGTCTCTGGGGTTTACGGACAAGAGCTTGAAAGCAGTTGGAGTGGGGTCAATAGGCCCGTTGGAATTAAAGAAAGGTTTGATCGTTAACCCTCCTAATCTGCGGGTGGGCACAATACCCGTTGTAGAAGGCATTGAAAAACATTTTAACGTGCCTGTTAGACTTCTGAACGATTGTGTTGCAGCCGTTCTCGGGGAAAAAAGATTCGGAGCCGGTAGAAATCTTGAAAACATTGTCTACGTTACGATAAGCACCGGAATAGGGGGTGGAGCGATAGTTGATGGACACATCCTGCTTGGAAAAGACGGTAATGCACATGAAGTTGGCCACATGGTGGTGGATAAGGAGGGGCTTCTCGAATGCGGATGTGGAAAGCCGGGACACTGGGAAGCATATTGCAGCGGAAGCGGAATGGTCAATTATGCTAGGATGCTCTTAAAAGAATGGGGCGTAGATTTCAATAAGAGCTCTCTGAGAAAGCATTTCTGTGAGGATTTTTCAAAGGCTACTTCCAAAATGCTTTTCGACGCCGCTAGGGGAGGCGATGAGTTGGCACTCAGGATAATTGGGAAAATCGGGCTTCTTAACGCAATTGGCTTTGCTAACATAATAGACGTATACGATCCTGAGCTAATAACAGTGGGCGGATCAGTTGCTCTTTTCAACAGTGACCTTATACTTGACCCAGTGAAGAAAAACGTTTCAAAATACGCTATGAACAGATTGCCTGAGATAAAGATAACTCCACTCGGGGAAGATGTGGTTCTCTACGGTGCCCTAGCTGCCGCACTAGAATAAGCCGTTTAACTGGGTTTCTTTGCTAGAAACCAGCCTAAAAATGCTTTAAACATCTCGCGGGATTCGCGATCTATCAAACACAGAGTGGTGAAATAAACAATTATGCCCACTAGGATGACGGGCATTAAAGATGTTAATACAATCATTATCTGCTCGCTTTTAGCTGATTCAGGATACAGCGTTAGCAGCACACTTGACATCACTATTCCCGAGATAACTAGTTTAAATATCCTCCTAAAATCTAAACTGAAGACGACGAGTCGCCTGGAGAGCCGTAAATAGTAAAGCATTATAGAGAGGTTAACCAGCAAGTAGCATAAGGCTGCAGACAGAGAGAATAATATGAGCGGGCTCTTTAAATCGTTCAATATTTCAGCCACAACCGCGGTCACTGTTACGTAAACAATTGAACCGGAAAGGTCGATCAGCGGGATCCTTATTAGATACGAGTCGACTAGTTTTTTCCACGAGGCGTTCTCATTAACATCGATCTTTTCAACTCCCAATATGACTGTTGAGAAAAAACTTTTCAACACAGTGATTGCAGAACATAAAGCCATTAATCTAAGAACATTATGCACAGGCGCATAGCCTTCTCTTAAAAGATATAGTAGAGGCTCTGCAAGAATCAACTGTCCGAGTGTCATGGGCATTAGGAAAAGCAGCACGAGCTCCAGCGACTCCTCAATATCTCTACCTGTTCCGCCGGATAGGAGTTTCGGATATAGCCCTATTGCTAGAGACCCTGCGAAAAGTATCACGCTGGCAAAAATGTTTGCAGCCCTGATGTATGCCACTGGAAGCAGGGATCCGGTTAACAGCGTTAAGACGAGAGCATCCTGGGAATACGCTATTCCAGGAGCGATTGATGCTAGAGGTATCCAGCCAATTCTAAACCACCGGCTCACCTCATTCGGCTGGAATGAACCTTTAAGATGTTTTGACAGCCTCAGCGAGTAATATAGCGCCTGAATAATTAGAGCAAGGTCTACTGAAAGAACAGCTCCGAAAAGAGACAGCCTGAAGTATCCGACTAGTACTACTCCGATAACCACCTTAGATGCTTCGAAAAAAACGGTTCCATACCCTACTATATGTGGTTCAGCCCCATGGCATACTGATTCCAAGCTGGACGTGTGATATATCGCTACGATCCACAATATGAACGCGAGGATTGTCGGTAGGTCGATGCTTACGCTTGACGCGAAAACTGGAGACAAGAAGGTGAAGAATGCTGCTGAAACCAGTGAAACAATGCTGTTGAATAAGACTCCTGATTTCGCAACCGGTTTTCCTCTTCCTGTGAATCTCGTAAGCCAGTAGTTCGCAATGCTTGAAGGTATTGTGAAATAGCTTAACAGGCTTGCGTAGAACTGCCAGGTTCCGAAAAGCTCTTCGGTAAGCCTCCTAGTTACGAGCATTGTAAACAATAAGCCTGTTAGGACTGAAAACATCCTTGAGGCGAAGTTGACCAGTCCCGAGTATTTCAGCCTAATACTGCTCACGCCTTTTTCAAACAAACCATACGCATTTAAAAACCTATTCTGACACCTCCGCGACTGAGGCGAGGGGCGTCGCCTCTATGGGGTCGTAGCGCGCTACAGGTATTTAATAGCAGAAAACCAGCTCCAAACCGATTTTTTTAGAAACTTCAAAGACTTTCTTCTTAACTTCATCATAGTAAGATGATTCTGAAAATAATATTCTTCTCCATTCACCATATAGCTCCGGATATTTTTTCAAGACAACTTTTGAAACCATGCTCCAAACCATTGGCCTCAGGTTAAGCCTGTCAACATAAACATAGTCCGCCCCCGCCTCTCTAAACCTCTTCAAAAAACCTTCTAAATCGGTTTCTGAAAGAAATGGAAGTATTGGTCCGAAGAAAACATATGTTCTCAAACCTTTCTCTTTGGCAAGCCTGATTGCTTCAAGCCTCTCCTCAGGACTTGAGGAAGCCGGCTCGAAATCCTTCCAGACTTCCTCGTCCAACGTAACCACCGTAACCCCAACCTCATTAAGCTCGTTCCTCTTCAAAACATCCAAGTCTCTCACAACAAGGTTCGACTTGGTTTGAACAATAATGGGAAACCCTTTTTGAACAAGCATTTCAAGAATTTTCCGCGTCAACTCGTATTCCTTCTCAACCGGCTGATAAGGATCGGTGAGCGAACTCAAGTATACTTTTCCAGCCTTCTTCTTCTCAACCTCGCTTGAAAGGATTTTTAAGGCATTAGTCTTAACGTCGAGAAACTCGCCCCACTCTTCTCTACTTCTTCTAAACCTAAAGGTTATTCCTGCAGCATAGCAGTATCTACATCCATGCTGACAGCCTACATACGGGTTTACACAGTAGTCTGCAATAGCACTCCTATTCAGCAGTGTCTTACACTCAATCTCCCTGATTTTCACAGGACTATTCGAAAACAAATCTGAACCCTAATAAGCCTTTTCAAAACGCTTCGCAACCGTTTTGACAGACAGGGCTGTTTCTAAGAAAATCAGGGTCGAGAACCCTGCCTGCTAGTAGGCTTAACCCCAAAATCCTCGTCAACGTGAACGAAAAAGGTATTCGCCTCATGATGTTGAAAAGCTTCCTCATTTTGAGCCCTTTTTCCAACGCTCCACCAATAGTTTTTCTCCAGACAGAATCATATGTTTCAGCCATGAAGCCTCCGTCGAAAAGGTTTCTTTCAAGGGCGGCTGCGCAAGCATCCCCAGCGATCCTACTGCAGATCCTGTTGTAGACAAGACCGCCTAGCGAGAAAGGCTTGACTTGGCACGCAGCATCGCCGACTAGAATAACCCTGCTGGCGGAGGTTCTGCTCATCATCCCGAATCTTATAGAGTCCCCTACAAACCTGCCGCAACTAGACTCCATGTTCAGCCTCTTCAGGAGCAGCCTAAGCCTCGGCCAAGGATTGCCACTGGTTAAAAGACCCACTCTCGCCCTGTTCCTGCTTAAAGGTATGATCCAGGCGAAAACATCCTTGGAAAACTCTGGGTCAAACCTCAGCTCGACAACATCCTGTTCGAAGACACCGTTGGCCACGCATTGAAGCGCGAAGAGAAGGTTATCAGGCTGCTTTAAACCAGTCAGCCTTGCAACAATAGAGTTAGGCCCATCGGCCCCGACAAGGATTCTTCCAGAGTAATGGCCTCCCTTACTCGTGACCACGCATCCTTCCTTTAGCCCCACCACCCTCTCGCCGAGCCTAATCTCAACCCCCTCTGCCAAAGCATTTTCAGCGAGATGCTTATCGTAGCCAGCTCTATCTATCACGAGCATATCTTTCTTAGAGTATACTTCAAAACTCTCCTTCCCGAGGCAGAACCTCGCGGTGTCAACCCTGTTTAAAACAAGGTGTTGCGGAAGCCCGCCTATCCTCCAGCTGACAAGACCAGCGCACTGCTCAGGCCTGCCTACTTCATTATGCTCCTCAAGAACTATGGTTTTAAAACCCTTTTTAGAAATGAATAAGCCTGTTGAAAGACCGGAGGGCCCGCCTCCAACTATTAGAGCATCGCAATCAATCCTCATTAACTCTCTTCATTCCTCTGTAACCAGACCTTTATCCTTAAGCCTTTTCAAAACTGCGTCGAGCTCCCACAGGTGGCATGGGGCAGACCTCCATATTCCAGACAGAGGCATGCGCTTCCCCTTCTTCAGAGCCTCGTAGACCTTTTTCTCAAGTTCTTCAAGATCAGCCGTCTCAAGCAAGTATTCATGCGGCCCGACGACAACCCACTCTTCAACCATTCTGGAAATGTGAGGGTGCACCAGTATATTGGTTTTATGCTGAAAGAGTCATAGTTTCACAGAATAACTTAAATAGGGAAAGGCTGGACACACCACTCTGGAAATGCCGGGAAAAGTTGTTTCAACATACTCAGGCGGCCTAGACTCCACACTCATAACAATACTGTTGAAAGAGAAGTACGGATACGATGAAGTAATTCCTGTTCTCGTTGACGTTGGCCAAGGAGAGGAGGAGATCAGGATCGCTTATGAAAGAGCTGAGAAGCTGGGTTTAAAAATACATTTCATAGATGCTAAGCACGAGTTTGCCACAGAATACATATTCAGATGCATCAAGGCTAATGGGAGCTACGGGGGCTACCCGGTTGGAACCTCTATGACTAGGGTTCTGATAGCTTCTAAGGCCGCTGAAATAGCTAAGAAGGAAGGGGCGGAGGCTGTTGCACACGGTTGCACGGGCAAGGGTAACGACCAGTTCAGGATGGAGGTTGCAGTTAAATACGTGGATCCAAACCTGAAGGTGATAGCGCCAGTTAGAGAGCTGAACCTCTCAAGGTTTGAAGAGGAGGAGATACTCAGGAAACACGGTATTGAGCCTAAGAAGCCGAAGGGGAAGCTTGGTGGAGACGTTAACATGTGGTCCCACTCCATTGGAAGTGGGCAGGTTGAAGACCTTTACACACAGTATCCCGAGGACTATATTTGGGCCGTCCACCCTGAAAAGGCCCCGGAAACTCCCCAGAAGATTCAAATAACCTATGAGAAAGGCATCCCTGTCGAAGTAGACGGGATAAGAGACCCTGTTGAAATAATACTCTATCTGAACAGGATTGGCGGGCAACACGGCGTTGGGAGAATAGATATAATTGAAGACGGGATACTGGGTTTGAAATCCAGGGAGCTTTACGAGGCTCCGGCTGCAACAATCCTCTTAAACACTCATGCGAACCTTGAACAGTTAACCCTTACGAAGGAGCAGTTGAAAGTTAAGAGGGAGGTAGACAAGATTTGGGCTGAAATTGTTTACCACGGGATGTGGTTCCACCCGTTGAGGAGGGATCTTGATGCTTTCATAGATTCTACGCAAAAATATGTTTCCGGGAGGCTTGACGTAAAGCTTTACAAGGGGAATGTGGAGGTTGTCGGAAGAGAGTCTAAATACAGTCTATTCTCGCCAGAGTTAAGATCCATTAAGAAGGCCGGCTTTGACCAGAGAGATGCTACGGGAGCGGTTAAGCTCTACGCTTTACCCTATCAGCTTTATGGTAAGAGGGAGCAGGAAAAGTAGGCCTTCTAGACTCTTTTTTCAGTGATAGAAGGCGGGCTTAGGGTTCACCCTGGGAAATTGTTTTTAGGAAGCGTTTGAATGACTTAAGCCAGAATGACTCAGGAAACGGTGGTAATCTACTCTAAACACTGGCTTGCAGTATTCATAATGATTGGCTTCATAGCTGCTGGGCTGATAGTGTCGTTCCTCCTCCTTTATTCAGAGTTAACCCAGCTTAACGATAAGGTTGAAAGCCTAGACTTCGCGGTGAAACGTTTAAGCGAGGATGTTAGCAGGATTAAGGATGCTCAGCTAAGCCAAAGCATAGTCTACTTTAACGTAAGCTTCACCGAACTCTATGAGAAAACCATCAGAGGCGTTGTAATGGTGACGGGCTTGGCCCAGTCTTTTCTAAGCGAGGACGTTGGCCTCGGCTCAGGATTCGTTGTGAAACACGGCGCATCACACTATATTTTGACGAACTATCATGTAGTGAGGAACGTGATTAATCTTACAGTAACCTTTTACAATGGTGAAAGCTATCCTGCTCAAGTGGTGGGCACAGACCCGTATAGCGACCTAGCAGTGTTGAATAGCACTGCCCCGCTTGAGCTCTACCATCCTCTAAACATGACTTTCAGCAGTACTCTAAAAGTTGGAGACTTGGTGATAGCAATAGGAAACCCTTTCGGGTTAACAGGCACCATGACGACAGGGGTCGTCAGCCAGCTTGGCAGAACGATAAGAAGCGAGTTCACTGGAGGCTATGCTATAGCAAACGTTATTCAGACAAGTGCGCCTATAAACCCGGGTAACTCTGGGGGACCGTTGCTTAACGCTAGGGGCGAGGTGGTTGGGATGAACACCGCTATAATAAGAGACAGCCAAGGCGTGGGCTTCGCAATACCGTCTAACACGATTTTGAGGGAACTACCATTCCTAGTGGAGACAGGCGGCTACGATATGCATCCTTGGCTCGGCCTAAGGGGGATCGATGTGAACTACTATATTGCTAGGGCAGCAGGGTTGAACGTTACATACGGCTGGCTTATTCAAGAAGTTATTCCCGAAGGCCCATCTGATAAGGCTGGTCTGAAAGGAGGGACAAAGACCATTACTATTCTAGGAACCGAGGTAAAGGTTGGCGGAGACCTGATAATTTCTATAGATGAGCATCCCGTCAAGAATAGTGATGACATCGCTAGGGTGCTTGAGGAATACGCTTACCCGGGTAAGACGGTTAACCTGACGATTATCAGAGAAGGCCGGAAGCTGGTTGTCCCAGTAACCCTTGGGAAAAGACCCCCACCCTAGTTGAGCTACTCTATAGTCTTGCTCCACATTTCTTTAGCAAGCCTACCCTCATACTTCATCAGGCTAAGCTCCTTCTTAGCCTCTTCACGTTTAACATTATGTTTTTCAAGAAAACCCGTAACCTTCTCCACCAGTATCTCCTTTATCTCTCCGCTCAACATCCTTCCAGAGGAATACTCCTCCCTGACCCTCCTAAGATTCTCATCGTCCTCCTCGAAGAAGAAGTGGAGCCACTGGTAGGGTACATCAACATCCGGGTTTCCACCAAGCCTCCTGTGTTCCTCAACCGTTGGCTGTCCTCCTGAAAACGCTTGAAATATCTTTCTCCGGATGCTCTTCTCATCCTCGTTAAGGTAGATGGCGCTCTCCGGCTGGGAGGCGCTCATCTTGCCCGATGGACCCGTCAAAGGCGGGAGAAACTTGCAGTGGATAGCAGCAGTCTTATAGTAGCCGAAGCTTTCGGCAATATCCCTCTGAATCCTCCAATAAGGATCCTGGTCTATTGCAGCTGGGATTAAACATCGCCTCTTCTCGAAGAAAGTCACGCATATTTGGAAAGCAGGGTAGAAGATCATGCCTATGTTTGTACTCGCATCGAAGCCGAAAACAGCCCTAACCCAGCTGAAATTAACCTTCTTAGCGATCTTCAAAACCATGGGGTACATGTTGCGCACATACTCCATGTCCTGGAATATGAAAGTCCTGTCAGGGTCGAACCCTACTGCGGCAATATCAAGCGCGTTCTCATATGACCATTTTCTAACATCCTCGATAGTCAGATTCCTGCTCTCCTCCAGGAATTTCTCATCGTCGGTCAACTCGATGTAAACGTTACACCTAAACCTGTCTTGAAGCCATTTAGTGAAGTAGAAGGGAATTATGTGGCCCAGCGTCATGGGCCCGCTTGGACCCCTGCCAGTGTAGAGGAAGAAGCCTCTTCCAGACTCATAGTCGTCCAGAACCCTGTCTAGATCCCTGTGGGAGAAGAAGACCCCCCGTCTCAAGAGAAGATGGTCTTCCCCGGCGAGCCTAACAAGCCTTTCTTTAAGGTGAGGAGTAAGTGGTTCGGTTCCAAAATCCCTCATGAGTTTTTCGTAGTCCACCGTGCCTTCCACGGTCCACGGAGTAACCTTGAACTCGCCCTGCTGTCCCATTTTGCTGGAGAAATCCCTATGAGACTTTTTAAAGCTTGTAATGAGAATTTAAGTAAAGTTTTTTAGCTTCGAACAGAAACTATGAGACTATGAAGTATAGGCTCATGGACCTTCTTGCCTGCCCAATAGATAAGGATTTCCCTTTGAAACTAATAGTTTTCCAAGAAGAAAAGAGGAGTATTGAGTTTAGGCATAATAGCGTTATATGTGAACTCTACTGTGGCCTAAAGGCGGCTTATGTTAAAGATTCCAGCCTTAGCGCCGAGGAATGCAATAAATGCATGAAGAGGGAAATACTAAACGGTATTCTAATATGTTCCAAGTGTAGCAGGTGGTATCCAATTGTGGACGAGATTCCCCAACTTTTACCCGACGAATTAAGAGAATCAAGCGAAGACCTTTCCTTCCTAAGGAAGTATGCTGAAAAGATTCCTAAAAACATACTTGAAGAAGGGAAGCCTTTCAACCTTGCGGCGACAGGCGAACGTTAAAGAGAGTGTACTCGATAAAGCGGGAAGAATAGTAATACCGGCAGAATGGAGAAAAGATTGGGGGAGAAAAGCATTAAGGTAAGATTGAACGAAGAGAAAGTTCTAATCAAGCCGCTCAGGAAACGCGGTAAGCTAACCGACCTGGTAGACTCCATAGAAATCGAGGAGGTAAGGGATTTTGGGGACACACGCATGAGCTGAGGATAGTTTTATATGGCTAGGTTTTCTGGACTCCTCAGTCTTCCTGCATGCTTATCTCAAGCCGAAAAGAAGGCTGGGGGAGGTGGAGAAGTAAGTTAAGCAGAAGGCATCAGCCATAATCGAGAACATTGAAAAGGCGAGGAAGTCGTTATATTGACGATACACTTGTCAGAAATCTTAAACATAACTGAGGCAAGGCTCGGCCTCGAGAAGGCGACTCAGTTTTTAGAAAACATCCTAGCTTTGATAAGTATTTCGATAAGATTCCATTCTTCAGGAGGCTTGCGCACAATCGATCCAGCTAAACATTCCTGATCTTACATACCTCGAAGAAACGCTTTACCTCGTTGCATATTTTTTCGAGTTCATCTGCCAGATAAACCTGTTTTCTCAGAAACGTTTCATCAAGGGTTTTAGTCGGCTTAAACTGTTGGATGAAGAATCTTCTAGCACCCTTGAGCCACCCCGCTATGGCTAAAATATCCTCCCTTGTAATGAGCTCGGGGACAACTGTAGTCCTAAACTCGTGCTCTGGGAAAGCCTTAACTATCTCAACGCTTTCAGCAATCTTACCCGTATCTACCTTCATCCTCACCAGGCTCTCATATTTTTCTAATGGTGCTTTAACATCCATTGCGATATAGTCGACAAGCTTTCCCTCTATGAGTCTCCTAAGCATTTCAGGTCTTGTTCCATTCGTATCCAGCTTGACAGAATACCCCAGATCCTTAATCCTCTTAATGAAGTCTGGAAGATCATCGTGAAGAGTCGGTTCTCCACCGGTTATGCACACCCCGTCGAGAAAACCTTTCCTTTCAAGAAGAAAGTGAAATATATCTTCCTCAGGGATTGCAGGAGTTTCATCATCTATGACCAGCTCAGGGTTATGACAATAGGGACAACGGAAGTTACATCCAAATGTGAATAGTGTACATGTAACCTTACCTGGATAGTCTATCAGACTTAGCTTCTGTATACCCTTTATTATCAAGCTCCGCCTGTTCAAGTTTTCTCAAGAGGGATTTAAGGTTTACCTGGGAAAACCATTTTTCGCATTCATTCCACTATCGATACGTTTTCAAACATTATTTGCGGAACGAGTGATTATCCTTGGTCAGAGTCATCAGCTTCATTGTTATCCCTGTACCCTTATCGCTTCCAAGTATCTTGCGGAAGTTGGCATGAGAAGGAGGCTGGCGCACCACTTAAGTTCTAAGCAACCATCTCCATAATGGAATACAGCTTTTTTATCATCCGTTTTAATTTCATCTTCATAATCCCAAGTAATCATTGAGAGATCATTGCATTTCAGTTCTTCGCTTGCCTCATTCAAAGCCCTTATCTCCCTTTTTTCAACCTCATCTCTGCCTGAAGCATAAGTTGCTTGAATCAACGATTTTACTTTCATTCCATCCTTAATCACGAAGTCGACCTCGTTTTGCTGGTAATCCCTCCGGCAGAAAACTTCGAGCAGAGGATTTTTAGACCGCATCCTTCTTAATTGGATGAGGATGGCATTTTCCATCAGCTTCCCAATGTTCTCACTGAATCTAAATCCAGCCGCGTTCGGCAATCCAGCATCTATGATATAGATCTTCTTTATCCCTTACCCGGAATTTTAGGGAGGGTGAGAATTGTCTTAAGACACTTATCAATGGGGGATGCGGCCCCCCTTAACCTAAATCCCAAGATGGGGCAGTATTGCAAGCTCAAGGATGGCAGACATGCGTCAAGGCTAAAATGGATGGGCAAAAACCATGCGACATAAGACGAGTGGTTGATGAGTTAACATAGTCCGGCTTAAGAGGGACTGATCTTCTGGTTTCAACCATCGATTCTGCACTGTCCACACTTATAGCGTGTGAAAACATTCGAATAAGTTTTTTAACTTCCTGACACGTGTCTCTTCGACCTCTAACCTTTCAATTCCCTCCTCCGTCATGATTTCAGCCCTTATGACCATTGAACCTCTCAATTCTTTTACAAGAACGATGTTTACCTCCCCCTTAAGATTCTCCTCTAAAAACGATAGCGACGGATGTTTTAAACTTAGTTCTGAAGCTATAGCAAAGATTGTTTCCTCCAACATCTTTTTACATTCTTCCTTATCAATAGCTTTGTCACGAACTTCCACAAGCTTGGTAAATAAGTTTAAGAGTTTACCATCGAGTGCTTCACTGACCTCCTTATTGGAGATGGGGAATCTGCCTGCTTTCCTATCCTTCTCTAGAGTTTTATATCTAGCGAGATGTCTAACTGCATGATATGCATTAGAAATAGAATTTTTATAGTCTTCGTGAAAGTAGGATTCAATAGCAAGGCCTAAGGCGACGAAGGACGAGCCTCTTAAGACCCTTAAAGTATGCTCCGTCACGGTGGGTCTGACCGCTATCAAACTAGATATGGCTTCTTCATCCTTCAGTATTATGCGATCTCCATGCAGTATGAAGGCGAGCGGATCGCCTAATGAAAATATTTTCACGACCTCTTCCACACTCATGTATGTAATATTGACTTCTGAGTCCCATAGTCTAAAGGAATATTGCCTCCTATCAGGATTTCCCTCCGTCACAACCAGAACATCGATATCACTTAACCCTCTCATGAAGTCTTCCGGCCTGGCTGCGGAGCCGAAAACTATTACAGCTTTTATATTTCTAGTTTCTTCAATCCCCAAAACTCTATCTTCTATTGCCTTAAAAGCTCGTTCCAAATATTCTCTAACCGAGGAATATGATCCTGTGCTATTACTCATTATCAATGATCCAGTAGCTTACAGTGAAAAATGTTTCTATAGCTTTAGACTGCTTAACGATAGCTTTCTAAGTAATTTACAATGCTTTTAAAAATCTTCCAACCAGCCCCTCTTTCGGGAGGCCTCCTACCCCATTCGGGAAGCTGCCATCCGAAGAACGCTCTTTCAGGATGCGGCATCATCCCCATGACGTTCCTCTTCCTGCTGCAAATCCCGGCGATATCGTACGTCGAACCATTAGGATTAAACGGGTATAGGCCGTTTGCATCATCCCCGTTTGGAAGAACATATCTGAAGACAATCTGTCTATTCTTCTTAAGCTCTTCTAAATCCTCTTCGGAACGCGTGAGGAACCTTCCTTCAGCATGCCCCACAGGTATTCTAAGAACCTCTCCCCTCCTCATAGTCATGGTGAAGGGTGTTTCATTGTTCTCAACCCTTAGCCAGACCCATCTGCACTCATACTTGGCGGAGGAGTTGTTTGCAAGGGCTATTGAAGGAGTTTCGCTGACACCGTTTCCTGGCAGTATCCCGGCTTCAGCAAGCACCTGGAAACCATTACAGATACCGAGTATAAGCCTCTCCTCCTCTATAAACCTCTCCAATTCAAGCCTAAGCTTCGCAAGAACTCTCTTGCCCCATACTGCGCCAGCCCTAACGTAATCCCCGTATGAGAATCCGCCTGGGAAGACGATCAGATGATATTCTAAGAGGCTTTTATTCTCAACCTTGTTCATATGGACTATTTCCGTTTTAACACCGAGTTCCTCTAAAGCCACTTTAGTTTCAAGGTC
>JAFNIQ010000071.1 GCA_017601395.1 Candidatus Brockarchaeota archaeon | reverse complement strand
AAATTGCAATAGAATACGGAAAGCATGCAATAGATGAAGGTGCGGATGCAATTCAGCTCTGCGTCGACTACGGGAATCAAAATGGCCCGTGGATGTCCCCCGCAATGTTTAGAAGGTTCGTCAAACCGGCTTTAAAGAGACATGTGAATGAATTCAGAAGGAAAGGAGCTTTTGTAGTAGTTCACTCAGATGGCTATATCATGCCGCTGCTGGCCGACATGGTGGATGCAGGGATTAATGCCTATCAGGGCATAGATGTGATAGCAGGCATGAACCTTAAGGAAGTTAAGGAAAAATATGGGGATAGAATTTGCCTAGTTGGGAATGTCGACCCAAGGGTAATAGAGTACGGTACGAAGGCTGATGTGGAGAGAGAGGTTGAAAGGTGTCTTAGGGAGGGTGGAAAAGAGGGATATGTACTTTCAGCATCCGCCAACATTTCTATTAACACGAATGCTGAGAACTTCATACATATGGTGGAGTACGCTAAGAAAATATCGTATGCTTAGCCGCTTCACCTGTTTTCGAATCTCCCAAAGCTTTAATAAAAATCTTCAGGACTGCAAAAGCGCGCACGGGAACGGGTTGATGCATACTGACAGGAAGAATCAGAATGCTGAGGTTGGCTACTGGCTTGCTAGAAAATAATTGGGACAGGCCCTCGCAAAAGAAGCATATTTCTAAAACACTCCACAATCTTAACTATAGGTATGCTGAGTAAAAACATGGGTAAAAAATCGCACAAGTCTTATAAACCATGGCGTTATCTTAACTGACGGTGGTGTGAAATGGAGGAAGAGAGAAAAGAAGTCGAGCTGCCTGAAACAGAGAAGAAAAGAGAGATGGCGCATCACGCTGAGGATGTTGAAGAATTGCGAGAAGTTTTGAAGACTGTTAGAGAAGAAGTACCTGGGCTCTTAAAGGATATCGTCGGTCCTCTTAAGGAGCTAATCGGTGCATCATTAACTGAGGAGCAAGCAAGAGAAAGAGCTAGGGCTATAGCGACTTTCTACAAAGAATTAGTAGCAGCAGGAATGAAGGAGGATGTTGCTATCGAGCTAGTTAAAGACCAGTTTATCAGCCCGGCAGAACTAATCAGAAACGCCCTTGGGCAAGTCGGCAAGATAAAAAGAAAAGAGGAAGGGAAGGTTTTAGAGAAGTAAAAAATTCGAAATGAGAAAGGCGTTACAAATAGTCCTAATCGTAGTGGAGTTTTTAATAACTCTCATTGTATTAACTCCCCTTCTCTTATGGCTTTTGTTGAATCTTTATCTTATGAATCATAGGATAGGAAAGAACAGGAAGAGGATGGTGAAGATGTTGAGAAGGGAAGGCTTGTCAGAGCATACTTCGATCAAAATAGCTGAACACATGTTTCCTAAAATGGAGTTTCCACTTTCAACGCTTATGTCCATGATGAGCGGAGACAAACTCGGTAAGAGAAAAGAGGGAAGAGCTAATTGGAAAGCAGAATAGACGAGCTTGCCAGGAAGATTAATCTTCTTGAAGAAGAGCTTAGGAAAGAGAGGGAGCTGAATAGAGATGTATTGCGAGAGTTGGCCGTTATCAGAAGCATTCTAACCTTAAGTTCGGACGCCTATAAGACTTCTAAGAAAATAAGCCTTCTCTCAAAAAGCCTAAGAGCAGGCCCATTAGCTAGGGATATAACTGAAATATTGATGACTGAGGGACCGTTAAATATATCGCAACTGACTAATCTGTTGAGAGAGATTGGAGGGAGGGCTTCTAGAAAAACAGTTGCAAAGAAGCTTAGAGAATTAATGGAACTGGGGGTTGTAGATACGATAGAAGGAAAAAAGAGCGAAAAGCTTTTTAAAGTACGAAGCGAAGACTCAGGCAAGTAATTGCACCAGTTTTTTAAAATCAGTTTTTTAATCAGATATGGTTCTCCCTTCGATTTTATTTTTGAAATCCATGGCCTCTAGTACGGAAATATATTGATCAACGGCCGTTATTTTTCTATACCATATGGAAGCCGAAGCCTCACATGCTTGAAAGACTTCTCTTAGTTCTTTTTTGTCCAAGGCTTTGTAGCTCAGGAGGCAATACTACCCGCTGAGAAATGAAAGCTGAAAACCTTTATGCTGTTTTATTCATGCACCCCTCAGTAGGGCTGAGACAGGCCTGAAGTAACGCCTGTAGAGACCGAGATCTCGTAACTCATCTTCTAGACGCGGCCCATGGAAACGGTCTCGACGAAGGAAACCTACGCCCTGGGCAAGCAGGGACCGGGTCTGGTCACGGAAGCAGGAAGCTTCCTGTGAGAGCCGGGGTAGTTCACGAAGCTTCGAATGTCCCCATAGAATCTCGAAGGCCTCCCTATTTGTAGATTTTGATTTTCCGTTACTTCCATCCCCTTCGATAATGCGCTCATTCTCCCCATTTTTCCTAGATGAATATTTTGAAAATCCTTCCTTGGATGCTAAACAAACCTTTGAAAGGGTTTAAATACCTCTCAATTCCCAACATATTTTAACAGACATGGAATTGCTAAAAAAGGAAATCTTAGAACTCTTGGATAAAGATATAGAGTTTCGTTATGCCGTAGCTGGCTATTTAGGGCTATCAGAGATTCTGAAGCGGCTTGACAGCCTGACTGAGGAGCAGGTTAGGCTCAGAGAGGAGCAGACTAAGATTTGGAAGGAAATCGAGGCTTTGAAGGAAGAACAAGTTAGGCTCAGAGAGGAGCAGACTAAACTAGGAGAAGAACAGACTAAACTAAGAGAGGAGCAGACTAAACTAAGAGAGGATTTCAACAAGATGCTTGAAGTTATAAAGCAACTTCAGGAGGGGCAGATTAGATTAGAGAAGAGAGTAGATTCTCTTGAGGCTGCAATGATAAGCGGCTTCGGTGAGTTAAGCAAGTTCGCTGGATTGACATTTGAGGAATTCGTTAGGAAATTCTTAACTGCAAGTATGAGGAAATCGGGAGATATACCCGAGTATGCGGAGTTGGTAAAAGGTTTTGTGGATAGCGAGGAGGTGAACCTATTCTTGGAGGAACCCCTAATAATTGGGGAGACCACGAGCTATGCTGAATCCACGGATGATATACAGAAGCTATTGAGAAAGGCGGAGGTCGCTAAGGCAAAATATTCTAGAGAGCCCAAAAAAATCCTAGTAATACTTGCAGCGAAAAGAGAAGCGGCTAAAGAAATAAGAAAAGTTGCCGAAGAGAAAAACGTAGAAATAATAATTGGAAAAATCGTCGACTAGATTCCAGTTAATCCACCATTTGTTTCATCATAGTCTTTATGATGAAAATTTTTATTGGAACCTCATAAATAAATTTATTATTACGAAGAAAGATGGATTAAAGATAAGCGAAGAGATTAACATTCAAACCGACCTTAAGTTAATAGTTAAAGAGGGCAAAGAGGCAAGCATATATGTGGGAATTAGGTTTCAAGATTTTAAGTTCTTCCTAGAAGTTATAGCGCCAAACCGGCATGGATATTTTAAACAGGTTGGAAGCTGAACTTGACGAAAAGACGCTCAACTTCGAGCTTTTCGATCTAAAAACCATGATATGCCAACTGATTAGGAAATGCCAGAGACAATCTTGAACGCAAAACTCCCGTATTCGCTCAAAAACCTTTTCAAATTATCTAGGCTTTTAACAGCTATAGTCTCTGGATCCGGCTTAAAGTCGAAGACTTCAACAGATAAGTATCCTGAATAATCAATCTCAAGCAACCCCTGAATTATTTCCTTATAGTCAGCGGAGCCGGAACCGGGAATATACCCGTTACAGTCGTTTGCGTGAAAATGTTTCAAGTTGGTTTCTCCCTCCTTAATTATGTCTTTGAAGGGCCTTTTTTCATCGCACATGCTTCTCACATCAAGAATAAGCCTGATGTTTTCATGCCTTACTTCCGCTATGAATTTAACAGCCTCAGTGACGCTGTTAATGAAATTCGTCTGGTCTTTAGATAACGGCTCTATACAAAAGGTTATGTTTTCCTTATCTGCAGAATCCCCTATCTCCCTAAAAGCAGAGACGGCAGAAGCCCATGCTTGCTCAAAAACCTCTTTAGATGGGATGTTTCTCTGTTTCGGAGAACCGAATACAACTATCCTTCCACCTATGTCGCTCGTAAACTCTATTACCTTAGTTAGATACTTTACGGCTTCCCTGTTTACTTCCCCGAGGTTGTTGAACAGGTTCACGTTCCTATCGCAGACCAAGACCCAATGCGTGCCAACGACTTCGATACCGCTTTCGACCGATTTCCTCCTTATTTCTCTTCTCTTCTCCATGGAAATTTTTTCAACATTGCTGGCTATGGTGAACGGGGCGATCTCGATGCCATCATACCCGAGTCGCTTAACTTGGAGAAGGATTTCCGTAGCATCCCTGTCCGCAAATACCTCGTTACATATGGAAATCTTCATTTGTAAAATCTCGTATGACTAAAGTTAATAAGTTTTAACATGCTGTCAAGCGCTTTTATTCCGCTTTTTCCCTCATTCGAATTATTGTTAGTGTTCCAATTGCTGTGTTAAGTATCAATCCAGTTAATAGGGGTAATAGGTTAAACATGCTGGTCGAAATCCCCAGGACCGTGATGTCTATCCGTATGCTTGAAAACTCGCTTGGCACAATGCCAGAAGCAGAGCCAGAGGTCGCGGTAACCTGAATTTGGTCTCCTTGCCCGTTTGCAGAGAGGACTGTAACGTATCTGCCTTGGGATCTGTCGTTGTTGAAGCCTGATCATAGGGGACTCTAACCGAAGCTTTGCCTAGGGGTTGCCGAGGTCATCCTTAATGTAGCCGTAAACATTAAGTTAGATGAAGGAAAAAACTTTGACAGTCATAAGTTGATATGTGCTCTTGCTCCATCTGCTTGACGTTTAAGGGGACATACCCGTGATGAGATGATGCTACGTCTAGGTGACGCTTCATATGAGTATGCCCATAGAAACTTCAAAGAATACATAGTTTCTACTCCATGTAAACGGTGGGTAGAGTACGTGTCTGTTAACCTGATATCGAAGGATTTTTGATTATGGCCTTCCCCGTATGGTGATGGTTGAACCATGAACTACGCGTTCTTAACATTCTCGTTACTCATCTCGAAAACTCTATGTCAACCTCATGCCTGTCATCCTTATAGGCGAATAAGCCAAGTACCACATTTTTGTCGAGGAGATCAATTAGCATTATTTGAACCATAATAGTTAAAAACCCTTATTTCAACTCGCCAGATGGAAATGGGGAGAAAGATCGCTGAGGTCAAAATAGAGGCCGGTGTTCATGAGAGGGTTGAAACCCCCGTCAACTTCTCGTTGCCAAAATCAGCTTCGTTCCCAAAGAGTCAGAAGAACATCTATCTAGAAATTGGCAGTGAAAAGATTCCTTTACAGGTAACGGAGCGGGAAGACTCGTTTCAAGGTAGCTTCATCCTTCCGTATGCGAAGGCGGGCGAAATGCTGAGGGGAGATATAGTTCTGGAGGAAGGGGAGGATGAGGGTGGTTTCTCATACGACTCAAAGGAAGGAATCCTGATCGTCAACTACGGTAAAAGTCATGTGACGAGTTATAATTACGGGAAATGGTTAAGTAAACCGTATCTCTACCCCATCTTCAGCACAAATGGCGTAAGGGTTACCGAAGACGGGCCGGAGGACCATGTGCATCACAAGTCGCTATGGGTTGCCCACGGGGACGTAAACGGTCACGATTTCTGGGCCGAGCTCGAGAATAGTGGAAAGATTGAGGCTAGAGATGTTAAAGTAAATAGTTGTGGGAAAGTCTTCTTCGAGCTGGATAGCAGTAATGTTTGGATTACTAAATCAGGAAGCGTTGAGCTGTATGAAAAGAGGACTATATGTGTCTGGAGGCTTAAAAGAGACGTTCTCATAGACGTTACAACAGTCCTTTTCAATCGTGAGAAGGATACTAAATTCGGCGACACGAAGGAGGGTGGGATACTTTCAATAAGGGTTAACGAGAAGATTAAGGTTGATAACGGTGGGAAAATCGAAAACTCGTTCGGCGGGATCAACGAGGCGGAAACCTGGGGGAAAAGGGCAGCGTGGTGCGACTATAGCGGGATTGTGGACGGGAAGAAGGTAGGGATAACAGCTTTCGACCATGTGGATAACTTCAGGTATCCAACCTACTGGCATGTAAGGAATTACGGCTTGATGACTGCGAACATGTTCGGCATCTCGGCCTTCACGAATTCTCCGAGAAACAGGGGAGATTACGTTCTTCCAAAGGAGGAAGAGTTAAGGTTCAAATATAGGGTTCTCGTGCACGAGGGGAGAGATTCCACTTACATTAGAAGCAAGTACGTCGATTTCCTCTATCCGCCTAACGTGAAAATCTCAACTTGATCCGATTCATTCCTCGTAAAGCCCGATTCTTCTAACTAGCCGGTAGGCGAAGTTAAGATGCTCTATGGAAGTGTTTGGAGTCACATTATTCGCGTCCCTAAAGATAAACCTTTTTCCTTTTGTGACGCCGGAACTCAGTATGCTTCCAACCTCTTCTTCAATCTTGCTTAAGGGGCCATATTCGAGAGTTGTAACCTTCACGCCACCCTGTATTATCACGTCTTCCCCGAGTATCTCTCTAGCCTTGCCGAGGTCCAGTGGAAAACCGGTGTCGATCGAGGAAATATTTAACTCCTCCTTTAGAGTTTTCAAATGCTGTATTATTGCTCCGCATAAGTGTATGCCTGGTCTACCAGAGCAGAAGGTGTTAACTATCTTTTTGTGCAGGGGGAGGACGAACTCCCTATAGGCTTTAGGAGAGAGAAGCTGAATAGAGTCGTCTGCAAACCCAAAACCCTCGTATGGAAAGGAGACTTTAAGTAGCCTATGCCAAGCCTTCATCCTCTCGATTATAGATTCGGTTATAAACCAGAGAAATTCTTCTGCCAAATTCCTGTTTAGATAGAGAAGTTTAACCACGTAACCGCCTGTTATGTTAGTAGCTATGGTGAAGGGCCCATCTGTCCCGATTGGGGCAGAAATTTTTCCAATGGGCCTTCCAAAGTAGCTGTAGCCTTCTTCTTTTCTCTTCAAGAAGTACTCGTAGAAGCTTTTTACCCTAGCCATGAAGCCGGAGAAAGGTTCTGGCTTGCCCTTTTTCATGAACGCTCTTATATCATCCTCGTTTTTAAGAAAAGGGGCTATGTCTGGAACACTGTTAGCGGAGAAGTAGAGGGGCGCTCCGAACCATGCTGATTCATAAACGTTTTGAAAATGCACCGAGAGGGGCCAATCTTCAGGCAAACCCATCTCCCAATCGGCGTAAACATTATGTCTCCTCCAGTATTCAAATTCAAGCTCAACATGCAGCATGGTTTCCGGGTCGTTAAAAATCTTTTCATAGGTATAGTTCTTCACATTTCGCTCCTTATTCAGAACAATCATTCTATTATTCATCCCCCAGCTGACAGGGATCCTCTTATGCTTGTTGGCTCTGAAATCCTTCCAAAGGCTTAAAACCGTCTTGTTATGCTGCTCGAAACCGTTGCAGCCATGAAGCATGTTTGCCAGAACCAAGAATCATATTTAAGCCTTACTATAAGAACACTAGTTTTTTATAGGCGTGTGTTCAGCCTTACTCAATGAACTCCTGGGAAAGAGTAGTGACCGCTATGCAGATTTCAACCCCGGATAGGATTCCGACGTATGAGCTACATCCTTCATTGAAAATATTTTCAACAGTATTGTGTAAAAACACTAGTGAAATTATGGCTCATAATCCTGAAGCCTTTTTTAACCTGGTTGCTTCCAAGAAAGAGGTTGATTTAGACAAGGTTAATGGACAAATCGCGGAAGAGCTTCTAAGCCTGTATATGAAAATCGGGATAGACTGGATCCGGGTGGTAAAAGCCTACAGCAGTATACCTAGGGAGGTTAAGAGGGTTGGGGAGCACAAGTGGCAAGTGGATGGAAAAACATACTTGTGGTCTGGTGAAACCCTTTGGGATCTAAGCGAACCGGAAACCTATGACCCTGATGAAGTAATTAGGACGTGCAGAAACACCAGTATTGAAGTAGATCCACTAGTGTTTGAAGTTCTCAGGAAACTCGTGGCCAAGGTTAAGGGAGACATATTCTTGTCTTTCGACGCCGATGGAACATGGGAGCCAATAGTGTCGAACCCTATTCTGCTTAAACACGTCTTGATATGGATTTACAAGAGGCCGGATGCCGTCGAGGCATTAATTAACCATAATACTGACATAGCGATCGAATATGGGAGGTGGGCAATAGATGAAGGTGCAGACGCAATTCAGCTCTGCGTCGACTACGGGAATCAGAATGGCCCATGGATGTCCCCCGCAATGTTCAGGAAATTTGTTAAACCTGCGTTGAAAAGGGAGGTTTATGCTTTCAAGAAGAAGGGTGCGTTTGTAGTTCTTCACTCAGACGGTTACATCATGCCCATCTTACAGGAAATAGTTGACACCGGGATAGACGCTTACCAATGTATCGACGTGATAGCCGGTATGAGGATGAGGGAGGTTAAGGAAAAATTCGGAGACAAAATCTGTCTAGTTGGAAATGTTGATCCTAGAATAATAGAGCATGGGGCTAAACAGGATGTGGAGAAAGAGGTTGAAAGATGTTTAAGAGAAGGAGGTAGGGAGGGCTACATTCTTTCAGCTTCAGCAAGCGTCGCTCTCAACAGTAACGTAGAGAATTTTATTCACATGATAAATTATGCTAAGAGAAAAAAGCTTAGTAATCAGCAAGGCTCCTGAAACGCCCGTAATAAAAACTCTATATATGGAAAAAGTAAGAAAGGCTATTCTATGAAACGTGTCTATAGAACTTGGTTATGTCCCCTCCCGCAGATGAATATTCAAAGGATCTGAACCTCTGAGAGAGTGGTTCATTCATCGTGCAAACATGATTATAGTTAATGCAGTAAGCTGATTCAGGATGCTTGTGAAATATTTGGCATAGAGAAAGTTTTAGCAATACTTATTATTTTTATCCCTTGAGTTTTTGAAACGTTTTTAAGCTGCGTCACCGCTATAAGCGTTAATGCATGAATGGGCATTAGCCGAAGCGGTGGTGAAAACGATCCTAAGAATGGTTGAGGGAAAAGGGATTGAGAAGATTATTGAAGTTAAAATTAAAGTTGGCGAAATGCAGCAGGTGGAAAATGACATATTTAGAACAGCCTTGGAACAGTTGAAACCGGTTGAATTAAAGGATACGAAGTTTATAATAGAGGTTGCTAAAACAGAGTTGAAATGCAGGGTTTGCGGCTTCAAATGGTTTTTCCAAAGGGATGAGCTTGGGGAGGACATGCTGGAAGCGATACACTTTCTTCCAGAGGTTTCTCACGCTTATGTTAAGTGTCCTGAATGCGGGAGCCCGGATTTCGAGATAGTCGGGGGCAGAGGAGTTTGGATTGAGAGCATAAAGGGGTTGGAGAAGAATGGTTGACCCGAGGATAAGCATTATTGAGGAAAGAATGAGAGGGGTGAGACGAATAATTGCTGTTTCAAGCGGCAAAGGCGGTGTCGG